>CANGTC010000003.1 GCA_947456505.1 Beijerinckiaceae bacterium | reverse complement strand
ATGACTGTCATCAATACGAATACAGGTTCGCTCTATGCACAGCAGGCCATGACGCAAAACGCGCGTGGGCTTTCGACCGTGATGCAGCAGTTGTCGACCGGCAAGCGCATCAACAATGCCGTTGATGACGTGGCCGGCATGGCCATCAGCACCCGCCTTACCTCGCAGATCCGCGGTCTTAACCAGGCGATCCGCAACACCAACGATGGCATCTCCCTGATCCAGACCGCTGAAGGCGCCACTGAGCAGGTGACGAACATGCTGCAGCGCATGCGCGAGCTCGCCGTTCAGGCTTCCAACGACACGAACAACGTCAACGACCGTTCCTATCTGAATCTTGAGTTTCAGGCGCTGACCTCCCAGATCAGCACCATTGCGACCAATACCCAGTGGAACGGGGCGAATGTGCTGGACGGGACGGGCGGTGCGTCAGGCGTGTTCCAATTCCAGGTCGGCGCCAATGCGAAGCAGACGATCTCGATCACCTTCTCCAACATGGATACCTCCTCAAGTGGCGTCCTCTCCAATATCGACGGCCAGTCCATCCTCAGCACCTCGACTTCGGGTTCGGCCCTGAGCGCCATCATCACTGCGCTCGACACGGTCAGCAAAGAGCGCTCCAACATGGGCGCTGTGATCAGCCGTCTGCAGTTCACCAGCGACAATCTTGCGAACGTCTCCGCCAAGGCGCAGGAATCGCGTAGCCGCATCGAGGACACCGATTACTCGCAGGCGACCACGGAACTCGCCAAGCGCAACATCATCCAGCAGGCCGCGCAGGCGATGTTGGCTCAGGCTAACCAGGCGCCGCAGATGGTGCTTCAGCTGTTGAAATAAATTTGGTTGGGTAAACCAACTCTCATGAGGGCGGGCTGCAAGGCTCGCCCTCTTTGCGTATTTGCAGGACGTTTTGGCAGCTCAAATTGAGAGCGCCATTTTGATTTTTGGTCTCGCAACGGCTTGATGACCGCTTTTCCCATGCGGGCGATATTCGGCGGGAGATTTGTTTGTTGGGAGCTGGTCGCTAAGGAGGCTGCGATAGGCAATTGTCCATTGATCTTGCCAAGCATCCGAGGCTGGCGCCCGGCGCAAAGTCCTAGGTCATCGCCTTTGATCCTTTCGGACTTCTTTTTTGATGTCGGCGCCTCCAATTAAGGTGACCAGCGGGAGAATATCATTTTTTGTCTCAGCGCAAGCAGAGGCGAGGCGCAACGAAGCCGCCGCCTCGATCTCTCCCACCGAGTTCACCGGGGTTCCTTGACGCGGCTGCAGATTCCAAGGATCCTGCGTGATAATCGTCGCGCCGAAGCGGCGACAGCACAGGCAGGACACAAGGAAGGATTACGATGGACGACAACAGCCTCGCCGGGAAGGGTTACCAGACCTTCAGCTACAAGAAGCCCGATAATTTGCGCAGGGGGAAGGGCATCGTGCAACTTGCCCAATCTCCATTGATTCGCGGCCGTGTGCAGATCGTACAAGAGGGCGGAGAAAACAACCTTCATTCCCACACGGGCATGGATGGTTTCTGGTTCGTCCTCGCCGGGAAGGTTAAATTTTACGGTCCAGGCGACGTCCTGATTGGAGAATATGGGAAGCACGAGGGCATCCTTATTCCTGCGGGCCTTGAATATTGGTTCGAAAGCTCTGATCCGAATGAGGCGCTTGAAATTCTGCAGATGGCTGGTTTCGAAAAGGGCGTGAAGGCGACACGTAATGACGTGGCCGCCCAGAAATTGGATCCGGAGTCGGTAGAGATTACGAATATCGCCGTCGTTCGTTAAGGCTCACAAAAACAAAGAGTGCGCCTTTACCAATCAGGGAGGGTGGCATGACGCACCGAGTTGCGGCTGTAAGCGCATGGTTGTTGGGCGCTCTCTATCTCATCGACTCTCTGGGCGCTCTCGCCCAGGGTTCGCCCAATCAGGCGCAAGATTTCTACAAGGGTAAGACGATCCAGTTCATGATTGGTTATGAGCCTGGCACAGGCTATGACCTTTATGCGCGTTTGCTCGCTCGTTACTATGGCGCCTTCATTCCCGGGGCGCCGAATGTGGTTGTGCAGAACATGCCTGGCGCAGGTTCTCTCAAAGCGGCGAATTATCTCTTTGAGGTCGCCCCGCGTGATGGCACGCAGATCGGCATGCTCGGACGTGGTACGCCGATGACGCCGCTGCTTGGCGGTAAAGGCGCCGCATTCAAAGATGACGCATCCTTCACCTGGATTGGCAGCATGAATAACGAGGTGAGCCTCTGCGTCGCCTGGCATACATCCGGCGTCAAGACGATTGAGGATGTGATGGCGCGTGAGCTCACGACCACCGCCACCTCCCTTGGCGCCGACGACACCACCGTTTTTCCAGCTGTGTTGAACGCCATGATCGGCACGAGGTTCAAATGGATCACAGGTTATCCCGGCGGCTCCACCATGAACCTCGCCATGGAGCGCGGCGAAGCGGAAGGCCGCTGTGGCTGGTCTTGGTCATCAATCAAATCGACACAAGCCGATTGGCTGAAAACCGGCAAGATCGCGCTCCTCTTGCAACTCTCCTTATCCAAACATCCTGACCTGCCCGATGTGCCTCTTATCATGGACTACGCAAAGACCGAGGAGCAGAAGCGTGTGCTAGAACTCATTTTTGCTCGGCAGGTCATGGGTCGACCGGTTCTCGCTCCGCCAGGCTTGCCCATTGAGCGCGTGAAGGCTCTGCGCCGCGCCTTCGATGCGACGATGGCGGATAAAGCGTTTCTCACCGAGGCTGAGAAAAGCAATTGGGAAATTACGCCGGTCAGCGGAGAGGAGATTGAAGCGCTCATGACCAGGGTCTACGCCACGCCGCCCCTGATCGTTGACCTTGCTCAAAAGGTCACCCCGCAGCCGCGGTAGGTCTGGGGTTTGCGGAGACAGGGGAGTTGACCAGGGGAGGCGTGATGAGGCTTACTTCATCAGGTCGCCGTTCGTCCTGGCGACCTGTCCGACTTGTATGTCGCCACAAAATCAGGTCGAACGCAGTCCATGAAAATTTTATTCGTTCACCAGAACTTTCCCGGCCAATTTAAAAATCTTGCTCCTGCTCTGGTCGAGCAGGGCCACGAAGTCGTCGCTCTCACCATCAACAGGGCTGACGGTTCCGATTGGAATGGTGTTCGCATCGTCGCCTATCAGGTCAGCAGATCATCGACGCGGGAAATTCATCCATGGGTCGCTGATTTTGAGACCAAGATCATTCGCGGCGAGGCGTGCCTTCGCGCCGCCGCGGATTTGAAGGCACGTGGGTTTGAGCCCGACGTCATTATCGCCCATCCTGGTTGGGGTGAGAGCCTGTTCCTTAGGGATCTCTGGGGGCGAGCGCGTTTGGGTATTTATTGCGAATTTTACTACAGCGCCGAGGGATTGGACTTAGGGTTCGACCCTGAATTCCCGCTTGCCGATCCCCAGGTCGACGCGTCTCGGGTCAGGTTGAAAAATCTGAACAGCATTCTGCATTTTGAATTCGCCGATGCTGGGGTAAGCCCGACCAGGTTTCAGGCGAGCACTTTTCCAGACAGGTTCCGTGAGCGTATCAGCGTGATCCACGAGGGCGTCGATACAGACCTTTTAAAGCCGCAGCCTGATATCGCTGTGCAAGTCGCGATCAAGGGCGGGGGGGTGCAATCGCTCTCTCGCACGGATGAGGTCATCACTTTCGTCAATCGGGATCTTGAGCCATACCGAGGCTATCATGTCTTCATGCGGGCTCTGCCGGAACTGCTCAAGCGCCGCCCCCATGCGAAAGTTCTCATCGTGGGAGGAAATGGCGTGAGCTATGGGGCGCGTCCGTCCAGCGCGATCTATGGCGAGCGATCATGGACTCAGATTTTCGCCGATGAAGCGAGGGCGCAGGTCAGCGATAGCGATTGGGAGCGTGTCTTCTTTCTAGGAAAATTGGCTTATCAGCAGTTCATCGGCGTCCTGCAACTATCGAGCGTCCATGTCTATCTGACCTATCCCTTCGCTCTCAGTTGGAGCTTGCTTGAGGCGATGAGCACGGGATGCGCTATCGTTGGCAGCGATACTGCGCCGGTTAGCGAGGTCATCGAGCATGACCGCACCGGGCGATTGGTGAATTTTTTCGACGGTCGAGCTTTGGTGCGGGAAATCTGTGATCTGCTGGACCGTCCGGAAGAGCGCAAAAGGCTTGGCGCGAATGCGCGCGCCTTGGCCCGGGAGCATTTCGACCTGAAGCGCGTCTGCTTGCCAAAGCAGATCGCCTGGGTGGAAGGACTGGGTTCGTAGGCCTCGGTTGCTTTTGGGGCGCGCGTTGACATGAGGCGCCTTTATTTTATTGCTTCACGCAATCCCATTTTCTCCAGTCGCGGCAGCAGTTCCTGCGCGAGGAGGGGGAGTTCCGTGACATAATTGACAAGCGAGAAACCGATGCCGGTAATGCCTGCGCCATGGATCCTCGCCAGTTTTTCCGCGACATCGTCAGGCGACCCGACGATTGGATAGCCTATATTCATGAGCGGTATCTGCTTGCGGCGCTCGTCATAGTCGGGCGTGTTGGCGCGGGTGATGTCTTTGAGCCGCAGGGTTTCATCGACAGCTTCGAAGTCGACGCCTTCAGTCGTAAAATAATGGAAATAATCCTCGGCTTCCTTGCGGGTCGGGCGACAGACCACATGGCCCTGGGTATAGACGTCGATCTCCCGACCGATGCTGCGGGCTTCCGCTTTGTAGCTCGCCACAAATTCCTTCGATCGGTTCACGTCCAGTTCGCGAAAGCTGGTGAAGAAGCCGTTGCAATGGTTCAGCGCGAAGGATTTGCCTGCGGGGGACTGGCCTGCGTTAATGATCAGGGGCGCCGAGCGGGCGAAGGGTTTCGGCTCGGAGACCACATTGTGCATGTCGAGATAGGTTGAATTGACGTCGAATGGCTCGTCTTCGCTCCACATGCGCTTGATAGCGCTGATCCATTCCGCCGCATAGTCATAGCGGTCGCCGTGATCTCGCTGGCGGATGCCGGACATCTGGAACTCCGGCTCGTTCCAGCCCACGACAATGTTGAGGGCGAAGCGACCGTGTCCCACATGGTCGGCGGTCACCATCTGCTTGGCGGCGACCATGGGATTGAACAGGGGCGCGTGAACCGTGCCGAAGACCGTGATGCGCTTGGTATGGGCGAGGAGCCCCGTCGCCCAGGTGATCGTCTCGAAGGTCGTGCCCTGGAAATTCGTGGGGCCGCCATAGCCCTTCCAGCGGCCGATGGGGAGGAGGAAGTCGAAGCCCGTCTCATCGGCCAGCTTCGCCATGGTCTCGCAGCTCTCCCAATCCGCGCGCCAGCGCTCGGGCAGGGTGTTGATCGCGCGGCCAGAGGAACAATTTGCGCCGAAAAGCCCCAGTTTGAATTTGTTGTTGTTGTACATCTGGTGGCGGTCGGCGGTCATATCCGGGGCTCCTGTTTCTTTGGGCTTTTGCTGGGCTGCGGCGCTAAGACTGGCTCATTCAATGATGGGTCTGGCGCGTTCGCGCAATGGTTTTGGCGTGGCGAGGACGTCAGTGACGATTTTCTGCATGGCCTCGCCGCGCACGGGCGCAACGTCAAAATTGAGCGCCGCCGCCTCCTTGAGGAAATCGGCATCCTTCACCATGGCGTCGAAGGCGCCGCGCAGGGCCGCCACCCGTTCTGCTGGAACGTCAGGGGCGGTCGCCAGAGGGCGTCCCAGTTGAGCACCCGCCGCCACCAGACGCACGATGGCCCGGTCGTCGTCGGTCTTGACGAGTTGCTGGAGGGTCGGCACCCCCGGCAGATCGGCCTGGGGCGGGCCTTCATAGGCGACGATGCGCAGGTCGCCGCTCGCCAGCCATGCGGGCTTGGTCGCTTTCCAGCTGGACCAGGTGTTGTTGCGGCCATGGACCTCGCCGCGTTCCATGGCGAGGTTGATGTCGTTGCCCCCGGGATAGCCGCTGACGATGCGGATCTTGGCGCCGTAAAGTTCCTTCAGCATGGCTGGAAAGCCATAGGAGATGTTCGATTTTCCAACCGTCCCGATAATGGTCTCCTTGGTGAGCATCTCGGCTGCCGAGGTGATTTGCGAGCCCTTCCAGAGCGCCAGGGTCTCCACGGTGGCGGAGATCGAGCCGATCCAGTTCAGGCGCGAGGCGTCGAACTGGACCCCGTTGGCGCCTATGGCTTGCTGGGTGGGCAGGCCGTTCTGGATGACACCAAGATAGGTCCCGTCCTTCGGCCCCAGATTGTACATCCAGTTCGTCATGGTCATGCCGCCTGCGCCCAGCATGTTCTGTGCGACGGTCGTGGGCGAACCTGGGATCTGCTTGGCGATATGGCGGGCCATGAGGCGGGTCAGGATGTCATATTCACCGCCGACGCTCACGCCAACGAGAACCGTGACCGTGCGGCCCCGGTAGAAATCGGCGACGCTGTCAGCCCGGGCCGCAGGCGCGGCTGCGCAGAGACAGGCTGCGATAAGGGATGGCGCCAGGAATGCGGCCTTCATGAGCGGAGCCATAGTAAGGCGGGCCCCATGCCGGGACGAACAGGCGTTTCCATGAGGCATTCTCCGATGCAGTCGCCCGGAGTTAATCCCGCCTTGGCGTCGGATGCAACCACCCGGCGCCTCTCGCCGGCCGATCAGACCTTGACGAATTTCAGCAAGATGCGGTCGCTCTCGCCAATGGAGGCGTTTTGCTCCCGGTCCCATTCGCCGCCGCGATAGGTCGGGGGCAGGGACCAGAGGCCATTTTCGTGGTCCTTGGCGTCACTGGGGTTGGCCTTGGCCTCGAAGGTTGCCGCGAGCTTGAAGCCGCCTTTCCGGATGAGGTCTATGGCGAAATCCTGCCGCACATAGCCCGAGCGCATCTGCGCCACCTGCGTCATATCCTTGCGCCCACGATGATCCGGGGAGGGCGCCTTTTGTCAGCTTTGGGCGTTGAAATCAAAAAAGCGCCGCCCTGATGGCGACGCTTTCCTTGTCACTGAGGTCGATTGAACCAGATCAGATTTCAATCTGCCCGCCGACCTCGACAACATGATCATGGGGTAACTGGAAGAAGTCGCGCGCCCTGTACATGTTGTTGTGCAGGAAGATGAAGATCGCGTCTGCGATGCGATCCCACCGGCTTTCGGCGCTGTTGATGAGATGTTCTGTGCCCATGAAGAAGGAGACATCCTGGAGCTTGAAGTGGAAGTCATTGAGCCGCAGGTAAGCCAGGGCGCGCAGGATTCTGGGCATTTCGAAGAAGCCATAATGCAGCACGACCACATGGAAGTTGTTGTCGAGATGGGTCACCTCGAACATATCCTCCCGCTTCACCCAGGGCACCATTTCGGTCTTCACATTCAGCAAGATCACTCGTTCATGCAGGATGTGGTAGTGCCGCAGGCTGTAGATCAGGGAATGCGGCACATTGACTGTGTCGGGCACCATGAAGACGGCGGTGCCGGGGACGCGGATGGGGCCATTCGCCTTGATGGACTCCAGAAAATCGGCGAGGGGACGACGACGCTTGTTGCGCGCAGCGAGCAGGCGACTGCGGCCGCTATTCCACGCCATCATGATGAAGAAGAGCGAGGCTGCGACCAGGATCGGGAACCAGCCACCCTCGAAGAACTTCAAGGTATTCGCTGAGAAGAAGGCGAGATCCATGATCAGGAAGACGCCGAACAGGGGGATCGCATGAAGCGGGTTCCAATGTTCCTTCTTCACCATCACGAAATAGCCCAGCATGGTGTCGATGGCCATGGAGCCTGTGACGGCGATGCCATAGGCGTTAGCCAGCGCGTCGGACGAACGGAAGGAGATCACCAGCAGTTCGACGCAGACGAAGAGGAACATGTTCACGTAGTTGACGTAAACCTGACCGACTTCCTCATGGGAGGTGTGAAGCACCTTGATGCGAGGGATATACCCAAGCTGAACGGCCTGGTTGGTGATCGAAAACGCGCCGGAGATCACGGCCTGCGATGCGATGATGGTGGCGCAGGTCGCGAGCAGGATCAGGGAGAGTTGCACCCACTGCGCCGAGGGCGCAAGGAGGTAGAAGGGGCTCTCAAGGGCGTTCGGATCAGCCAGAAGCAGGGCGCCCTGTCCAAGATAGTTCAGAACGAGAGATGGCAGCACGATCCAGAGCCAGGTGCGACGGATGGGCATGATGCCGAAATGGCCCATGTCGGCATAGAGCGCCTCGCCGCCGGTCACCGCGAGAACAACGGCGCCGAGGGCCGCAAAGCCCACCACCGGGTGGTTCGCGAGGAAACCCAGGCCATAGAGCGGGTTCAGCGCCATAATCACCTGCGGGTTTTTGACGATGGAGAAGATGCCCAGTGCTCCCAAGGTCAGGAACCACACGATCATGACAGGCCCGAACAATTTGCCTATCGCGCCTGTGCCGAAGCGCTGAATGGCGAAGAAACCCGCGATAATCGCCATGGTGATGGGGATAATGTAGGACTCAAGCGCTGGCGCCGCGATTTTCAGGCCCTCGACGGCGCTCAGCACCGAGATGGCGGGGGTGATGATGGAGTCCCCATAAAACATGGCGACGCCGAAAAGGCCCATGGCGAGCACCGTCCAGTGCCCCCGATTGCTCTTCACCAGCCCGAGCGCGATGGAGGTGAGGGCAATGGTGCCTCCTTCTCCGTTGTTGTTCGCTTTCAGGATCACGAACACATATTTGATGGTGACGACCATGATCAGAGACCAGATCATCAGCGAGAGAATCGCCAGGACATTAGTCTCGCTTGGGCCGCCGATGGCCTCGATCGATTGCTTGAAAGCATAGAGCGGGGAGGTTCCGATATCACCGTACACGACGCCCAGGGCCGCAACGGTGAGATTTGTTGACGAACCGTGATCGTGTCTGCTTTCGTGCTTCATCATCTGCGCCCTGCAATTCTCAACCCGCGCCAGCGTTGCTCAAACTTCGAATCGTGCAGTGAGTTGGCGCGCCACAGCATTATTCGCGCGGCGATTAACATGGAACTTCAAATAAATCGAGGGATATTGGCTGCTTTTCCTCAATATGTAGATTGTTTTTACTTTGGTATTAAGGGGCGGGTGTAGCGTATGCGCGTATGCTCCAACTATATATTTGATATATTTTTTGACATTATCGTAACTTTATTAGAGCGAATATGGTGTTCGCAATGGCGGGAGAGGGCGCAAGCCGCGCTCTCCTGTCAGTTCCAGCACAATCAACGGGAAAGCTTCATAAAACGGCCCGGAAATTGCTGATACCGCGCTGCCCTAAGCTAATTGTCTGTAAATGCGAGATGAATTCCGGCTTCTCCGGCGCGCCTGGCCCCGAATGAATGGATGGATCAACTGATGACTATCGGAACACGCCCAGTTGCTGGTCAGCGTTTTTCGTATCTGTTTGCGCTGGCCGCCGGCCTCGTCGTCCAGGATCTGGGCGGCGCTCTCGCGGCGGACAGTCGCTTGCCGCCCTGTCCGATCTATCAGACGCCGTCCTGGACCGACTGTTATGGCATCGCCGCCACGACCACGGGCGAAACCTATGCGGGCGAATGGAAAGAAGGGATGCGGCACGGCCAGGGCGTTCTGGTCCTGCGTACAGGCGCCAAGTATCAGGGCGATTTTGTTTATGGCAAGGCCACAGGGCAGGGGACCTATGCGCTGCGCAATGGCGATGTTTATGTCGGCGAGGTGGTCAATGGCGTGATCCAGGGCTATGGAACCCTGACGGCCGCCAATGGCGATAAATACACCGGTGATTTCGCAGGCTTCAAATTCAATGGGCGCGGGGTCTTCAAGGCCTCGACGGGAGAGACCTATTCAGGCGATTTCGTCAACGATCTGCGGCAGGGGCAGGGGACGCTGGAGACGCCTGAAGGCTCCAAATACATCGGGTCCTTTGTCAATTCGAAATTTGAGGGCAATGGAGTCCTGATCGCCAAGGATGGCGCCAAATATACCGGCGAGTTCCTGCGCGGTTTGCGGCACGGGCAGGGGACCTATGCATCGCCCAATGGCGACCAATATGTCGGGAGCTTCAGATTCGATCTCTATGAAGGTCAGGGCACGCTGACCAGCGCCGATGGCGTCGCCTATGTCGGCGGTTTTCGCGAGGGGAAGAAATTCGGCAAGGGGGTGTTGACCTTCGCCCGGGTTGAGCGGATCGCTCCCAGGCTGTCGGCGGACGCACGTGTGGTCCGCAGTCCCCTCGTCCTGGCCAAGGTGGTGAAATACGAGGGCGACTTTCTTGATGACAGGATGAACGGACAGGGGACTTCCCTGATGGCCAATGGCGCCATTCATGCCGGCGCCATGGAGAAGGATCAGTTCAACGGGGCGGGCAAGGTGGTTTTCCCCGACGGCGTCATCTTCGAAGGGACCTTCCAGAACCAGGAAATCATCGGGGTTGGATCCGTGACCTATCCTGACGGCTTCAAATATTCCGGCGACGCCAAGGGCGGGCAACTCAATGGGTACGGGACGGTGACCTACCCCAATGGGGATGTCTTCAGCGGCGATGTGGTCGATGGGGAAGCTACGGGCGTCGGCACGATGATGCTGGCCGCAGGCGGCAAGTTCGTGGGCGAATTCCGGAAGGGCGTGTACCATGGACGCGGCGCGCTGTATGATGCCTCCAACAAGCTGACTCAGCAAGCCTTCTGGAATAACGGGAGACTGATGAGCAAGTAGGTTCGCGTCGGCGCACGCTCCGACCGGCTAGGGGCCCATCACCATATCCCGCGCCAGCCTTATGGATTCGCCCCTGGCGGCGCCGTCTTCGGCGAAATTCGCGAGAATGATCAGCGCCGACTGGGCCAGATGGGCCGCCATCAACCGGGCTCCGCCCGCCGCGTCGCCTTGCTGGCAAGCCTCCAGAATGCGGGCGTGTTCGTCCCCGCGCTGGATCCACCAATTCGGCTCGCGGGTGCAGTTGAGCATGTACTGGAAGCGGGTGGACTGCTCCAGCAGGCTCAGGATGCGGGCCTCTATCTCACGCCCGGCGGGCGCCGCCAGAAGGCGGTGAAAGTCGCGGTGGGCGAGCACCCAGACATCGAAATCGGCGCGCGTCTCCGCCCTCTCCATCTGGGCATAGGCTTCCGCGACGCCTGCGATATGGTCCTTGCTCATGGCGGGCAGGGCGAGGGCGAAGCCTGCGGACTCCAAGAGGATGCGCGAGAAATAGGTCGCTTCCAGTTCGCCCGCGCTGAAGCCCGTCACACGGGCGCGGTTGTTGGGCTCCGCCAGCAGCAGTCCTTCATTCTGCAACATGCGCATGGCCTCGCGCACTGGCGTGCGGCTGACACCGATGTCCCGCGCCACTCCCGCCTGCGAAATGATGGCGCCCGGGGCGAGTTGCCCCGTCATGATCAGCCTGCGCAAATGCTGGTGGACATCGTAGCTGTTGTTACGCGGATTCAGGGGGACGCTGGCCATGCAGGTACTCGCGCTCTCCGGTCTGACGCCGGTTCGGGCAAAGAGTATACACTTTGTTGACATGGGATGAAAAGGCGCCATAGCTTCCGTTCGGATGCTGGCGAAAGCGGGCGAACAAAAATCAGGGGAAGCGACGGTCATGCGTGTTTTCGTCTTCGATCTATTGGCCTACGACCGCCATTTCGATTTCGCCAAGCCCGAGCGCTATCTGCCCTATCCCTTGCCCGGCGATCATTTCGACCCCGAGGTGGCCGCGCGCACCTATGAGGAGCATTTCGAGATCTGGGAGGAGATGGAGCGTCTGGGCTTCGATGGCCTTGGGCTCAACGAACATCACACCACGCCCCATGGGCTGATGAACTCCCCCAACATGTTCTCCGCTCTGGCCGCCCAGCGCACGAAGAATCTCAAGCTGCTCATGCTCGGCAATCTGCTGCCGCTCCACACCCCCCTTCGCATCGCCGAGGAGCTGGCGGTGGTCGACTGCATTTCGCGTGGTCGCGTCATGGCGGGCTTTGCCCGGGGCGTGCCGCGTGAATACCGGGTCTACAATGTGCCCATGTCAGAATCGCGGGCGCGTTTTGAAGAGGGCATGGAGATCGTGCTGGGCGCCTGGACCCAGAAGCTTTTTTCCTATGAGGGCAAGTTCTGGCAGCACAAGGACATCTCCATCTGGCCGCGCCCCTATCAGCAGCCCCATCCCTCGATCTGGATCCCCTTCACCGGCTCGAAGGAGACGATCGAATTTGCGGGCAAACACAATTTCAACGCGGTGATCGCCTCCAGCCATCGCGGCGTGGTGGAGGATGTGGTGTCCTTCTACGCGAAGTCCCTGGCGGATCATGGGCATCAGATCACCCCTGACCATATCTGCTTCTTCACCGACGCTTATGTGGCGCCCTCCGTGGCCCAGGCGCGCGAGGAGTATTCGCCCTATTTCCTCTATTTCAACCAGACCCTCTGGCATCACGGCAGCTTGCCGTCGGCCAACCCGACGGCGCCCTCGCCGGGGCCTGATCAGGCGGGCTCGACCTTTGATTATGTGCGGCCGGAGAACCGTCCGTTCGCCTCCATGGACCGCGCCAAGATCCGCGCCATGAACCAGAGCGATGTGGACCGGAATCTCGAAACGGGGGCCTATGCCTGGGGCTCCCCCAAGGAGGTCGCAGCCAAGCTCATCGAACGGGCGGAAGCTGCGGGCTCGAACAATCTGCTGATCAATATGAATCTCGGCGCCATGCCGAACAAGATGTTCCTCGAGCAGGTGCGGCGCTTCGGGCGCGAAGTGTTGCCACTCTTGCAGGCGCACGAGGTCAAGCGCGTGCCCGTGCGCGAGATGGCCTGACGCTTTCAGTCGCGACGTCTGGACAGGGTTGGGGCCGCCTTTCGGGGCGGCCTTCTTTCATTGTGCGGACGACTGGCTCTATCCTCGGAAATTGTCACGTTTATGTGAGTTTCGGACGCTCTGCGCGATGGGCCGCAACCTGTTGTCTTTCCGTCATTTCTTTCGATTATCGGGAGCTGTCGGCGCAACGCCCCGACTCGCGGCGCGACGCCGTTCGGTGATAGATTAGCTGAGGGTTTCCTATTGATTCTACCTCGGAGGGAGAATGTATGTCTGACGCCATGGAAGAGGTCACTCATGAGGCCACGCATGAAGCGGCTCACGGCAATCGAAATTCAAAGCTCATTGGTCTGTTGATCTCGGTTCTCGCGCTGTTCCTCGCTGTGTCGGAAATGTTGGGCAAGTCCTCGCAGACCCACGCGCTCGCCTTGAACATCGAGGCCAGCGACACCTGGAACTTCTTCCAGGCCAAGACCATCCGCCAGACCATGCTGCGCGCCAATATGGAGAGTGTGAAGTTGCAGGCGGATGTTTCCAAACCCGAGGTTGAAAAGCAGATGGCCGCCTGGCAGGCGACCATCGACCGCTGGGAAAGCGAGCCGAGCACCAATGAGGGCCGCAAGGAACTGGTCAAGAAAGCCAAGGAAATCGAAACGAAGCGAGATGGCTATCTTGAGCAGTATCACGCCTATGAGTTCGCCTCGCTTTTGATACAGCTTGGAATCGTGCTCTCTTCCGTAACCCTGCTGACTTCCATCATGTGGTTCTCGGCGGGCTCCATCGGTTTGGGTCTCGCGGGCCTTGCGGTGCTGATTGGCGCCTACACGAAGGCGCATTTCCTGCTCGCTCTTCTGCATTGAGGGCGAGGGAGGGGCTCAACCTGCCCTTCCCACACCTCAGAACCGCTCCAGCAGCCAACCGCGCCCATAGAACTTGTCGTTGATCCCATGGGCGCGCAATGCGTGCCAGATGGTCGCGACATTGATGGGGATGAGCGGCTTGCCGAGCTGCTTCTCCAACGTGGGGAAAATGTCGAGAGTCGACAGATTGGTGCCGGCCTGCACAATGATGTCCACATCATCGCCATCAAGCTCATTGAGCACCACGTCGATCACTTCCGAGGGCGGCGTGTGGGCGATGGAGGTGGCGGTGTCGCATTTGAGGCCGACCACCTTGGTCACCTCATACCCCGACTCCTCGAGAAACCGCTGCACCTGTTCGTCGCCGACGCTCTGATAGGGCGTCAGGGCGGCCACTCGTTTCGCTCCGAAGGCGTCGATTGCGGCTTTGAGCGCCGCGGCGCCGCTGGTCAGGCCCATGTCGGGACCGATGCCATCGCGCAGGCGCGCCTCGAATTCCGCATTGCCTTCAAGCCCGCCCCAGAAGGTCTCCGCCGACATGCCCATCATGATGTAGCTGGGCTCGCAGGTCATGATGTCGCGGATTGCGTCTGGTATCGTCTCGCGGATCGCGTCGATGAAGGCGAGGAACATGTTGTCGCTGGACAGATCCGGCTGGCCCACGAAGAAGCGGCCAAAATGCCATGTCACCCCTTCGGGGATGATGCGCTGGCAGTCATATTCGACACCGATATTGGTCGAGGGCAGCACGACGCCGATGCGTCCGCGCGACCCTATCCAGGGTTGCTGTGCCTTCAGAAGCTTGGGCGCTGGTTCATTCATGATGGGGTCTCCTGTCGGCCTATTATGTGCAAGTTGGAGGCCTGCCGCAACGCATTGACGCGCCGGACGTGCTGCTGTTAGCTGCCCGCCGGATGGAGCATGGAATGTCTGACAAAAAGAGAGTTCTGATTGCGGGCGCGGGCCCGGTGGGGTTTACGCTCGCCTATAATCTGGCGCGGCGCGGGATTCCCTGCACAATTCTGGAAGGCAGCGACCGGATTTTCGACGATCCCCGCGCCGGGACAATCCATCCGCCGACACTGGAGATGTTCGACGAGATCGGCGTCACGCCCATCATGCTGGAGCGCGGCTATGTGGTCACCCACTACCAATATCGTGATCGCAAACAGGGCGTGATCGCGGATTTCCAATTGGGGATCCTGGAATCCGAGACAAAGTTCCCCTTCCGGCTCATGCTGGAGCAGCACAAGATCTGCTACATTTTGCGGGATCTGCTCAAAGACTACGCAGACTGCGACGTGCTGATGCAGCACAGGGTTATGGACGTGGCGCAGGACGCAGATGGCGTCACCGTCAATGTCGAGACGCCTGAGGGTCGCAAGACTTTTCGCGGCGCCTATCTGGTAGGTTGCGATGGCGGGCGCAGCGCGGTGCGCAAGTCGATGAATGTGACCTTCGACGGCTTCACCTATGAAGAGCGATTCCTTGTGCTCAGCACCCGCTACGATTTCGGCCAGTTCGGTTACGCCCTGACCAATTACATCGCCGACCCCCAGGAATGGTGTGCCATGTTCAAGGTGCCCGGGCAGGACGAAAAGGGCATGTGGCGCGTGGTTTTCCCCGCCGACGCCAAGGCGGACCCCAAGGACATTTTCGAGGAAAGCCTCGTGCAGCGCCGCGTGCAGGGTTTCCACAGGATCGAGGGCGATTACGATATCGTCCATCGCAATCTCTATGACGTGCATCAGCGCGTGGCCTCACGCTATCGTGATGGTCGCCTGCTGGTGGCGGGGGACGCGGCCCATATCAACAATCCCCTGGGCGGCATGGGCATGAACTTCGGCCTCCACGACGTCTTCAATCTCGCGGACAAGCTGGAGCGGGTGCTGGATGGCGCCAGCGAGGATCTGTTCGACCTCTATGATCGCCAGCGCCGCACCGTGGCGCAAGAATATCTCCAGCGCCAGACCATCGAAAACAAGCGCAACATCGAGCAGAAGGATAGCGCCGCGCAGGAGGCCTTCTACAATGAGTTGCGCGCCATCAACGCGGACAAGGACAAGTTGCGCCCCTATCTGATGCGCGTCGCCATGATCGAGGGCATCCGCCGCGCCAATTCCATCACCTGATCCCACCCATCCCAACGAAACCTTGCAGGAGCCAGTATGAAAGTCGCCATTCCCGACATGATCTCGAATTCCTACTTCCCCGTGGCCGCCGCCGTGGAGCTTGGCTTCTTCGCCAAGGAAGGCCTCGACATGGAGCTCGAGCTGATCTTCCCGGTCAACCGCACCCTTGAGATCCTGCGCGACGGGGACATCCAGTTCGTCGGCGGCTCCGCCCACAGTACGCCTTTCGCTTTTCCCGGCTGGAAGGGCGGCAAGCTCATCGCGGCACAGGCGCAGAACACCTACTGGTTTCTGATCCTGCGGTCGGACCTCGGCGCCAAAAAGGGCGACATCAACGCCATCAAGGGCCTCAAGATCGGCGCGGCGCCGCTGGTGGATCTTGGCTTGAAGCGTCTGCTCGTGGAGTCCGGCCTCGATGAAGCCCGCGACAATATCCAGATCGTGCCGGTGCCCGGCGCCTTCCTCGGCGACAAGAAGAACTTCGGCGTCGCCGCCGCCAAGGCTCTGGAAGCGGGGCTGATCGACGGATTCTGGGCCAATGGCATGGGCGCGGAAGTGGCCGTGCGCAGCGGCGCTGGCACCATGGTGATCGACGCCCGTCGCGGCGATGGCCCGCCCAAGGCGCTGCACTACACCATGTCGGCGCTGATCACCTCCGACGACATGATCGAGAAGCACCCCAATGCGGTGGCCGCCGCCGTGCGCGCCTTGGTCAAGACCCAGCAGGCCCTCAAGGCCGATGTGTCGCTGGCCACCAAGGTCGGCCGCAAGCTGTTCCCCGCCGAGGAAGCCGAGCTGATTGCGGATGTGGTGGCGCGCGACCTTCCTTTCTACGACGCCTCGATCTCGCGCGAGTTCGTCGCCGGAATGGTTGAGTTCCAGATGCACATGGGCCTGCTCAAGGAGCCCGTGGCCTATGAGGATGTGGTCGCCACCCAGTTCAGTCAGTACTGGAAGCCCTGAGTTGCAGGGGCGAGGCTAAATCGCCTCGCCCATCAACTCGCGTTTCACGAACTCGGCGAAATGCGTTGGCTCGCGGCCCAGCAGCCAGCGCATGGCGTTCGGGTTTCCGCTGAGCCCATGCGCGGTGTAGTGGGCGTTCATCACGGCCATGCCTTCGATGCGCTCGGCGGGCATGCCAGCGGCTTGTGCGCCGCGCCTGAATTCGTCATCGCTGCGCGCGACGGCTTTGACGTCCCGGCCCAGCACGCCGCTCAGGATTGCCGCGCAGTCCTCCATCGAAAGCCGCTCGGGGCCTGCGAGTTGATAGGTCGCGTAATCGTGGCCCGGTTCGACCAGAACTTTCGCGCTCGCTTCCGCCAGATCGTGCAAGTCGACAAGGCTGAACCGAGCTTTGCTGTCGAAGGGCATGGGATGCAGGCCGTGATCGCGCACCTGCGCCCAGATGGCGTTCAGATGCTGCATGTAGCGGCAGGGCTGCAGGATCGTATAGGCAAGGCTCGAGTTGAGCAGAGCATGTTCCGCGTCCAGTTTGCGGCGGTGGTGGGGCACATCCACAAGCGGATGCAGCACCGAATAGAGCACGAAACGCTCGACGCCCTGGGCCTCGCTAAGACGAATCATGCGCTCTGCAATCTTGTCTTCGGCGGGATGCATGGGCGGGCAGATATGCAGCACGCTGCCCACATCTCTGAGCGCCCGTCGTAGATCGCTCTCCTGCTCAAGGTCGCCCATCACGCAGTCAGCCACGCCCATGTCCAGCAGCTCGCGCGCCGCTTCCGGCCGCCGCACGAAGGCGCGCACCTGTTGGTTGCGGGCGATGAGTTGCGAAATCGCCCTGCGGCCTGTACGGCCTGAGGCGCCTGTGACGAGAATGGTGTTCATGAAGACCTGCCCCTGGAGTCAGAGCCTCAGCTTGCCCCAAAGTTGGCGTGGGGGAAAGCGGTCGGCGTGGCACATCGCTTGCTTTGAAAAAAACAGCTGACTTCACGCCTGCGCGAGCCCAGTTGAAATCAAACGCCACTTGTGATCGCTTGCGCGGGTTTATGATGGAGAGATCAGATGGCCAAGGGTTACATCATTGCGCGGGTCACGGTCGAGGACGCCGAGCGCTATGCGGAATACGCCAAGGGATCTGGCGCTGCGATGCAAAAATATGGCGCTCGCGTGCTGGTGCGCGGCGGGCGTTATGAGGCGCTCGAAGGCGAGGCGCGGCCGCGCAATGTGGTGATCGAATTCGACAGCTACGATCAGGCTCGCGCCTATTTCTATTCGCATGAATATCAGGCTGCGCGGCAGCATCGTGTGGGCGTGTCGCAGGGTGAGTTCCTGCTTGTCGAAGGTTTCGATCCCGCTTGAGTTTCATTTTCTTCCTGTCATGGAGGCATAACGAATGACGAAGGCTCTGTTCCCCTCACGGCGCATGCTTGGCGCGCTTGGCCTTGCTGGCCTCCTGGCGCTGGGGCTTGGCGCTGGCGCGCAGGCCCAGACCTGGCCCGAGCGTCCCGTGACGATCATCGTGCCATTCCCGGCGGGCGGCAACACGGACACCATGGCGCGTTTGCTGGCCGAGCGGCTGCAACGGAAGTTCGGGCAGGGTTTCGTCATCGACAACAGGCCCGCAGGCGGCGGCATTGTCGCCACAGGGCAGGTGGCCCGCGCCAAGCCCGATGGCTATACGCTGCTGTTCGCCTCCGCTGGCCAGAACATCATTCTGCCCATGCTGGTGAAGGTGAACTATGATCCGGTGAAGGATCTTGTTCCCATCAGCATCTTCGGCGCGGGCGCCTTCATTCTTGGCGCGAAGAAGGAGGCTCCCTTCAACACGATGGCCGAGCTGATCGCCTATGCGAAGGCGCATCCCGGCAAGCTCGATGTAGCCTCCGCAGGCAATGGGTCCATCGGCCATCTTTCGGCGGCGCTTTTCGCCAAACGCGCCAGCATCGATGTGGTGACCGTGCCCTACAAGGGCGGCGGGCCCGCCATTGCGGCGCTTGTGGCGGGGGAGACGGATCTTTATTTCGGCAATGCTTCCGAACTGCTGCAATTCGTGAGCACGGATCGCATCAAGCTCCTGGGCGTTTCGACGCTTGAGGCGCTGCCGCAGGCGCCGAATGTGCCGACGGTGTCCTCGATCTTTCCGGGCTTCACGACTTCGTCGTGGAATGGCCTGATTGGTCCCGTGGGCATTCCCTCCGAGATCGTCAACAAACTCGTCAAGGAGACCGCTGAGGCCGCCGCCGATCCCGTGCTGGCTGAGAAGCTCAATGCGATCGGCATCAAGCCCGTGGGATCAACGCCAGAAGCCTTCGCGCAGATCATCGAAAAGGAGCGCCCGCTCTATCGTGAAGCCGTGGATGCGGCGGGGCTGAAGATGGAGGAATAGGACGCGCCAAACCCAATTTTACGCTCAATTCATGAGCGAGTAGAATTGTCGCTGACCATTCGCCAACAGGAGCCCGCCATGACCACAGTCCATGATTTTACGGCCAAGGCCCTCTCGGGCGAGGACGTGCCCCTGTCGAATTTTCGCGGGAAGGTTTTGCTTATCGTCAACACCGCCAGCAAATGCGGGTTCACACCGCAGTATGCGGGGCTCGAGAAACTCCACGAGGAGTTATCGCCGCGCGGCTTTGCTGTGCTGGGTTTTCCCTGCAACCAGTTCGGCCAGCAGGAGCCCGGAGACGCGGAGGAGATCCAGAAGTTCTGCTCCCTTAGCTACAACGTCACCTTCCCCATGTTCGCCAAGATCGACGTGAATGGGGCGGGCGCCCATCCGCTCTATGAATTTCTCAAGAGCGAGAAGTCGGGCTTGCTGGGCATTGAGGCCATCAAGTGGAATTTCAGCAAGTTCCTCGTCGATCAGGAGGGCAGGGTGGTCGAGCGCTACGCCCCCACCACGACGCCCGCCAGCCTCAAGGGCGATATCGAGGCTTTGCTCGCGCGCTCGTAAGGGTGCGTCACGCTGCGGACGTCATTTGTGGCGTCCGCCGTTTGTTGTTCAAGCTGAGGCAAGTCTCCCGAAAGCGGCGTCGGCTGCGGCGGTCGCTTCGGTGAATTGCGACAGCAGGCCTGCGGGCTTGTAGGGCAAGCCTTCAACCACCGCCCTTGCCCATGCGACATAGGCCTGCTTGCGCTCCAGCTCCCAGTGGGTGGGCGGGGTCTCGACGACTGCGCGCACATTGCTGGTCTTGTCGGCAAGTTTCAGGATGCAGGCGGCGCTGCTCTTATGCGGCGCATGGCTCACCTGCAGCTCCTTGCGCATCGCCTTCGGCAGGGACTTGTCGTCGGTGACTTCAGCGACGATGGCGGTGACCTCGTCGCCATAGAGGGCGCGGATCTCGTCGAATTTTATGCCCTGATCTTCGACCGCGTCATGCATGAGGGCGGCGATGATGCAGGTGGCGTCGCCGTCGCTGGCCTGCGCCACAAGCGCCGCCACTTCGAGAAGGTGGTTCATATAGGGCTCGGCTGCTTCGCCCTTGCGCTTCTGGCTCTTGTGCCAACGCGCCGCCTGATCGGCCGCCTGCATGATGCGAATGATGTCGTTCATAATGTCAGCTCCTTTCAATGCTCGAACCAACGCAAAATCCCGGAGCGCTATCAGCGTCCGGCGTCAATCTCTGCGATGTCGAGTATGACGTGACCATAGCATTCGCTTCGGTCATGTCAACGGGGTCACCCCATGAGATCGCGTTTTTTCAGCATGAACTCTTCGCGGTCGATTTCGCCACGCACATAGCGCTCTTCCAGAATGGCGAGGCCCATGCCGGTGCGCTGGTCGCCCGGTGGTTGCGGCGGGTGGTGGTGCGGCCCGCCGGGCCTGTGGGTGAAGAGGGAGACGATGAAGGCGATAAGCAGAGCCAGAGCCGCCAGGGAAAACAGCATATGCAGCCCGCCCCATGGGAAGAAGCCCCATCCCCCCATCATTTCGCGCCAGTGTCCGTCCCACATCATGGTCAGTCCTCCACGGCTTGCACGGCGCCGGTGCGGCGATCCACATCAAACCGCTGCACCAGCGAATTGTCCTTCGTGACGATGTCGGCCTGAAAGATATTTTCATCCTTGGCCGTAATGGCGCCGAGCTTGAGCCGGGGATTGCGCTCCTGGGTCAGCCAGGCCTCCATCATGCGGCGTACGTCGGCCTCTTCGAGCGGTCCCTTGAGCCGCGCCCGAAGCCAGGGGAAGCCGCCGTCCCAACCCATATATCCGATCATCGACCCGCGCTTGCTCACGCCCTCGGGCGTCACCGCGATGATTGCGCCCCAGACCACGAGGGTGACGATGAAGCTCGACAGAATGATGATTGAGGGGCGTCGCATGGCGATCTCCATAAGGAATTTTGGCGATCATGACGGCGGCGGTCCTTGATCCGCCGCAAACCAGCAGGCCGAAGCCGTCTGGACGCGCGCATCACTCTCGCCAAGGAGGCGGGCCTTTCCATTTGTCGTTAGATCTGCGCCGCAACCTGAATGCAATGCAAGCGGCCGGGCGCCCGGCCCGGCCTTTGGCGTGCTGGTCCTGGTGGTCAGTAGCGGCCCACCACCGGAGCGCGGGCGGAAGCGCCGCATTGGTTGCTGGCCTGGTGATAGAGCGGCCAGGGGCCAACGGCGCCGCCGAAGGCTTCCGCTGAGGTCAACTCCCGACATTCCGTGCGATAGACATAGGCGGCGCGCACCATGACGCTCAGAACGCCGCCGCCCAGGATCCAGACGGGCCAGGGAGCAGCGCCGCCGGGCGAGGGCGCATAAACGGTCGTCGTGGCCGACGCCTGCTGTACAGGAAGGGCGGCCAGCGCCATAGTGGCCGCAGCGGCCAGGGTGAGAATGCGTTTGCGATAGGGCATGTGCGTCTCCGTTTTCACGCCACGAACAGGGTGGCGCCAATGGTAACGCTGGATCCCGGCCAAGGTTGTCGTCTCTTTTGGCTTTTCTGCGCGGGCGCAATGGCTCCTCATCGCCGCTTGCAATGTGATAGAGAGGCGCCAGTTGCTGATTCACCGCCACGTCAATGACTTGGGAGTAAGATGATGAGTTCAGGTTTCACGCGCCGCAGGGCGCTTGCGGGCGGCGCGTCCTTGATGGCCTCCACAGTCCCATTCGCCGTCGCCAGCGCGGCCGACGTCTATCCCTCGCGCCCGGTGCATGTGTCCATTGGCTTCCCGGCGGGCAGCGGCGCGGACATTCTGTGTCGCTATTTCGCCCGCGCCCTTGAAGAAAAGGCCAGGCAGCCATTCATCGTTGAAAATCGTCCAGGCGCAACCGGCAACATCGCCCTGCGCTTCATCGCCCGCGCCGAGCCGGACGGTTACAATATCCTCATGACCGCCAACTCGAACATGGCGGGCAGTCGCTACCTGTTCAAGGATCTGGCTTTTGACACCCTGAAGGATTTCAAGGCTGTCGGCTCCTATGCCCAGATCGCCTTTGTCGTCGTGGTGGCGCCCAATTCGCCCGTCAACTCCATTGCGGATCTGGTCGCCAAGTTAAAGTCGAAGCCCAACAACCTGCATGGCTACACCAACCAGACGGCGCAGCTTTCCAGCGAGCTTTTCAAGCAGTTGGCGGGTGTGCAGGCCAAGGCGGTCTCCTACAAAAGCGCCACCGACGCCATGAAGGACATTCTCGACAGCACGCTCGATTTCATGATCATCGACGGCACCTTCGCCGCAGGTCAGGTGCGGCAGGGCCAGCTCAAGGCCTTGGCGGTGACCACGACCTCCCGTTCGCCGAGCTTCCCCGGCGTGCCCACCCTTGTGGAGACCGGGCTGAAGGAATTCGATTTCAGCCCCTGGTGGGCGCTTTATGTGCCGGTCAAGACCCCAAAAGCCATTGTCGATCAGCTGGAAGGCTGGCTGCATGAAATCAACAGGGACCCCAAGACAGCGGCCTTCCTCGAGACCGTTGGCTCCATCGTCAACGACGACACTGGCCCGGAGGCGGATGCGCGCCTCAAGGCGGAGCTTCCCAAGTGGGAGCGGCTTGTAGCTCTTGCTGGCATTGAGCCGCAATAATTCGAATGGGTCGAGCGGCGGCCCTGTCGCCACCGCTCCGCCGCACCCTATCTGGGCCCTATGCGTCTGGTCTGGCCCTGCCTCTATCTCTTGCTCCTCCCCGTACTCGGTTTGCCTGTGCTTGCCGCGCCAACGGAGAGCCTGGACGAGGCTGTTTGCCGTCTGATCGAGGCCTCAGCCAAAGAGCGCCGTCTTCCGGTCGAGCTTTTCGCCCGCCTTATCTGGCGCGAGAGCGGGTTTCGCAACAGCGCGGTCAGCCCCAGGGGCGCCCGGGGCCTCGCCCAGTTCATGCCGGGCACCGCTTCTGAGCGGGGGCTGGCGGATCCTTTTGATCCCGAGCAGGCGATACCCCACGCCGCCAGCTATCTAGCTGATCTGCGGAAATAATTCGGAAATTTAGGCCTGGCTTCCGCCGCTTACAATGCGGGCGTCGGCCGCGTGCAGGCCTGGATGGCGGGGACGCGCGGCCTGCCGGATGAGACACGCCGCTATGTGATCGCCATCACAGGTCGGCCCGCTGAGGACTGGGCCGCCCGGGGCGCTGAGGACACGACCGCAACCGAGACGGCCAATGGCGCGCCCTGCCTGCAATTGACCGCCGCGTTACGGAGGGGCAGGGCGGGCGAGCCTCAGATCGCGGAGGCCGAAGCGGAGCCCTCGCTCGCCCTGCTGGCGCCCTGGGGTGTTCAGCTTGCGGCCAATTTTTCCAAGACTTTGGCGCTACGTTCCTTCGCGAGAGCATCTCGCTCCTACGCGAAGCTTCTGGGCGATCTACGCCCCATGATCATTGGGACGCTTTTGCGCAGCCGGGGGAGCCGTCCCTTTTACCGGGTGCGCGCGCCCGCGCAGACCCGTCAGGAAGCCGAGACTGTCTGTGCGCGCATTCGAGAGGCCGGAGGAAATTGCATGGTCTTGCGGAGCTGACGGAACGATTTGCGAGCTTGGCCGTTGAGGCGTGGTCTGACGGAGGATGGCATGACCCTCTCGAAACTTTCGCGCCGCAATTTCACGCTCGCTTCCGCAGCCTGTCTCATGGCGAATCGGACCACCAGCGCCGCTCCGCTCGATTCGACCCTGACCAGCCCCTATCGCAGCATCGCCACCGAGCCCTTTCCGGTCCCCGCCATCGAACTGTCGCGGGTCAGGCCCGAATTCCTCCGTCGCGAGGTCGACGATCCCACGCGTGAGGCTGCAGGCGCCATCGTGGTCGACCCCGCCAGGCATTTTCTCTATCTGGTCCTCCCGGGCGGCAAGGCCATGCGCTACGGGGTTGGCGTCGGCCGGTCGGGCTTCGCCTGGTCGGGGGAGGCCAGGGTCAATTCCAAACAGGCCTGGCCTGACTGGTATCCGCCCAAGGAAATGCTGGAGCGACAGCCTCATCTGGCCCGCGCCATGCGCAAGTTGCGCAGCGGGCTGGGCATGCCCGGCGGATCGGGCAATCCGCTGGGGGCGCGGGCGCTCTATCTCTGGCAGGACAATCGTGACACCCTGTTCCGCATCCATGGTACGGTGGAGCCATGGACCATCGGCACGAACGCTTCGTCAGGCTGCATTCGCATGATCAATCAGGACGTCATGGATCTCTATGAACGCGTGGAACCCGGCGCCCGCGTTCTGGTGCTGGGCGCGCCCGCGGGCTATGCGAAGACTACACGTGGCGGCGACGGCCTGCCGCCGCTCCATAATCTCGTGCGTGATCCCGGCGGATTGGCGGGGCGGGGCCTGTGGTGAGCGATCTTGGCAATCTCTTCGAGGGTTTCGAGGTTGGGGCGGCGGAGGAGCGTATCGATGCGCTGCTGATGCGCCCGGGACTGCGCGTCGAGAGGATCGTCTCGACGGGGCAGGCGAGCGCGCCAGACCATTGGTATGATCAGCCGCAAACGGAATGGGTCGTCTTGTTGAGCGGCTCCGCCATCCTTCGGTTTGAGGACGAAGCCGAGCCTCGGACCCTGCGCCCCGGCGACTGGATCACCATCGCTCCCCATCGTCGCCACAGGGTTGAGGCTACGGATGTAAGAACGCCAAGCGTTTGGCTGGCGGTGCATGTGGGGGAGTAGAGCGCCTCCGCCCGCCCCTCTATTTCGCGGGCTTGTAGGGTCCCAATTCCTTCGCAGCAGCCTTGGCGAAAGTGGGATCCACGATCATGTCGGCGGTGATGGTCTTGCTGGTGACGTCGCCGCTTTCCTTGAACCATGCGAGATCCATGCGCAGGCTCTCCATATTGATCTCCCCATCCGCGTCGGCGAATTGGGGGGTCATGGCGCGGATCACGGCCTCAGGAATATTCACCGCCTTGGCGAAGATGCGGATCACGTCATCGGCTATCGGCCCGGTCTTCCAACGGCCCTGATCGATGGCGTCCTTGAGGTCGCGCGCGCCGCGCAGGAAGGCCTTCATGAAGCGCGTGGCGACCTGCGGGCGCTCCTTCATGAATTTGTCGCCATAAAGCAGCAGGGAGACTTCCGCGGCGGGATAGTAGGCCTCCGTCATCGTCACATTCACTGCGGCGCCTGAACCTGTGACCTGGCTCAGATAGGGCTCGATCATGATCGTGCCGTCGATGGCGCCATTCTGCAGAGCCGCAACCTGAGCCGCGAAGTTCAGATAGGTCACCGACATATCCGACATTTTCAGATTAGCCTTTTTCAGCGCCTCGTTGAGGGACGAAAAGGGCGTCGAGCCCGGCGAGGCGAAGGCGAATTTGAGGCCTTTGAGATCCGCGTAGCCCTTGTAGCGGCCGCTATCGACAAGGTCCTTGCGGATCACCATGCCCTGATAGCCATAGCCTGGCGCGGTGCGGGCGCGCGAGGCCACCACCCGCACATCGATCTTCCGTTCGGCGGCGTTGTAGAGGCTGGCGGAGGTGGCGCCGCCGCCCACGTCGAGATCGCCCGTGCCAAGCAGCGGCATCATCTTCACGGCGGAGTCGATATGGGTGAGATCGACGTCAAGGCCCTCGTCGCGGAAATAGCCGCGCTCCTGGGCGATGAACAGGCCGACGTCGCCTGCTGCGTTCAACACGGCCACATTGACCTTGTCAGCGGCTTGCGCGGCGACGCAGGAAAGCAGTCCGAAGCAGGCTGCCATGAAAATGCGAATGGAATGTTGGCGCACGATGTCTCCTCCCGTCACGCCTTGGCGGCGTGATCGGGGTGGAGATTAGCCCATCTGCATCAGAAGCTGAACCCGGCTTTCACGAGAAAAGGAGGGAGACTTTTCAGTCTTCGACCGCAGCGACCTTGGCTGGCTTCAGGCGCACGGGGCGCAGCAGGAAGGAGGGGACGTGATCGCCCAGGCCCACCACAGGCGCGTCATCATCGTCATGACGACGGCGGTCGTGGCGTCGGCGGTCCCCGCCAGGCTGACCCTGCGCGGCGCGGGGCTGATCGTAGCGGGAAGGCTCCTGACGGGGCTGCTCGAAGCGGGGCTGCTCCTGGTCCAGCCGCGGCTGCTCGGCGCGGGCCTCGCGCAGCGGCCGCTGGGTGCGGGCGGGGCGATCTTCGCGGGGAGCGCGGGGCTGACGGGGTTCGCGGACCTCGCGGGGCTGCTCATCACCAGCCGCTTCGGCGCGGGCGAAGCGTTCGGCCCTTGCGGTCGATTCGGGCTGGCGGTTGCGGCCGCGATCGGACCCGCTGCGCTCGGGGCGTCCGTTGCGGGTGCTGTCGTTGCGGCGGCGGCTGCGGCGCTCGTCGCTATGCCCCTCGGTCTCCACGATGTCGTCAAGGGTTCCGCCCATCCAGTTGACCTTCTCGGAAGTGAGCTTCTGGATGCCGTCGATATATTTCGTGTCCTCGCGGGTCACGATGGTCAGCGCGGTGCCGGAGCGGCCCGCGCGGCCCGTGCGGCCGATGCGGTGGACATAATCCTCCGCATGGGTGGGAACATCGAAGTTGAAGACATGGCTCACATCGGGAATGTCGAGCCCGCGCGCCGCCACATCCGAGCAGACGATCAGGGCGACATCGCCATTCTTGAAGGCGTCTAGGGAGGCCATGCGGGCGGACTGGTCCATGTCCCCATGCAGGGCGCCAGCGCTGAATCCGTGGGAAACCAGCGACTTGTGCAGGATCGCCACATCGCGCTTGCGGTTGCAGAAGATGATGGCGTTCTTGAAGTTCTCGGCGCCGCGAATGAGGCGACGCAGGGTCTCACGCTTGGCGCCGCCGCCAGCCGAGGCCACGAGGCCCTGGGTGATGGTGAGCGCGGTGGAGGCGGCGCGGGCCACTTCCACACGGACCGGATTGTGCAGGAACTGTTCAGTCAGCCGGGTGATTTCTGGCGGCATGGTGGCCGAGAAGAACAGGGTCTGGCGCGTGAAGGGCACAAGCTTGCAGATCTTCTCGATGTCCGGGATGAAGCCCATGTCGAGCATGCGGTCGGCCTCGTCAATGACGAGGATCTCGATGCCCTGAAGCAGCAGCTTGCCGCGTTCGAAGAAGTCGAGCAGGCGGCCGGGTGTGGCGATCAGCACATCCGCGCCGCGCATGATCTTGACTTCCTGGTCGGCGAAAGAGACGCCTCCGATGAGCAGAGCCACATTGAGGCGGGTGTTGGCGCCATATTTGAGGAAGCTTTCCTCGACCTGGGCCGCGAGTTCGCGGGTGGGCTCAAGGATCAGCGTGCGGGGCATGCGCGCCCTTGCGCGGCCCTGTTCAAGGCGGGAAAGCATGGGAAGCGTGAATGCGGCGGTCTTGCCGGTGCCAGTCTGGGCGATGCCAAGGACGTCGCGGCCTTGCAGGGCGTGGGGGATGGCCTGCGCCTGAATGGGGGTGGGCGTGGTGTAACCGGCGGCTTCGACGGCTGCGAGAACCTTCTCGCTGAGTCCTGTGTCTCTGAAAGTCATTCTGGATGCCTGGGCGCAGCGGCGCGATGAATGCGCTGATCGCCACTGTCCGCGTCTGCTGAGAAAACCTCGCTGCACGGTTTGCAACGGAATTGACGAACGGGCACGCGTTGGCCTCTCGTTCGACGCGCCACTCATACGGCCTATTGGCGGAAAGTCAATGGAATTCACACCGTAGAGCTGTGAAGGCTCAAGCTTTCCCGAAGGGCCACATGCGCGCGAGGATCCCGTCCTTCCGGACGAAATGGTGCCAAAGCGCGGCCACCCCATGCAGGCCCGCCAGCCCAAATAGACTGTAGGCGAGCAATTCGTGAACCTCCTCCGCCGCTTCATAGATCGGCTTTTGGGATGCGACCCCGAAATCAAGCCTGAACAGACCAAAATCAAAGACCCGCGCATGCCAGACGAAGGCGACGATCCCCACCAGAGGCAGGATGATCATGAGGGCGTAAAGGAGGAGATGAACCGGTTGGGAGAGCCGCCGGGTGACCGCCGACACGTTTTCGGGATACGGAGGCGGGGGTCGGCGCACGCGCCATAACAGCCGCGCCAAGGCCAGAGCCAGCACCGCAAGGCCGAGGACCGCGTGTATATTGATCCAGAAGAGGCGATCAGGGCGCGGGATGCTTCCGAACGACAGGCCCAGAACACCGACGAAAACCACCAGCGCGAAGCTCGTCCAATGGAAGAGGATTGCGGGCAGGGTGTAGCGGGCGGGAAGGCCTGGCGCGCCTGTTTGATCCGTCATTGGGTTCTCTCTTTGTCAGGCTCTAGATATCCACCAGATCCTTCTCGGCTGCAAACGCCGCCCGTTCCTGGATGAAGGTGAAACGCGCTTCCGGCTTGTTCCCCATGAGGCGCTCCACCGAATCGGCGGTCTCGACCTGTTCGTCCGTCTTGACGACAACACGCAACAGGGTGCGACGGCGCGGGTCCATGGTGGTTTCCTTGAGTTGCGCCGGCATCATCTCGCCCAGGCCCTTGAACCGACTGACCTCCACCTTGCCCTTGCCGGTGAAGAAGGTCCGCATCAACTCGGCCTTGTGGGCGTCGTCGCGGGCATAGGCTGTCTTGGCGCCCTGGGTGAGCTTGTAGAGAGGCGGAACCGCCAGATAGAGGTGCCCGCCTTCGATCAGCTTGGGCATCTGCCGATAAAAGTAGGTGATGAGCAGGGAGGCGATATGGGCGCCGTCCACATCCGCGTCGGTCATCACGATGATTTTGTCATAGCGCAGGTCAGCGTCGCGGTAATGGGAGCCGCCGGAGCAGCCGAGCGCCTGCGACAGGTCGGACAATTGCTGGTTGGCGCTGAGCTTGTCCTTGGTGGCGGAAGCGACGTTGAGGATCTTGCCGCGCAGGGGCAGCACCGCCTGATTGGCGCGGTCGCGCGCCTGCTTGGCGGAACCACCGGCGGAATCGCCCTCGACGATAAATAACTCAGAGCCTTGAGCCGAAGTATTCGAGCAATCTGCAAGCTTGCCCGGCAGGCGCAGCTTGCGGGTCGCGGTCTTGCGAGCGACGTCCTTTTCGGCGCGGCGGCGCATGCGCTCGTCGGCCCGGTCCACGGTCCAGTCGAGCAGCTTGAGCGCCTGGGAGGGCGAGGCCGCCAGCCAGTGATCGAAGGCGTCGCGCACGGTCTGGTCGACGATGCGTGAGGCGCCCGGCGACATCAGGCGGCCCTTGTTCTGTCCCTGAAACTCCGGCTCCCGGTAGAAGATGGAGATCAGCGCGGCGCAGCCGGTCATCACATCGTCGCTGGTGACGATGGCGAAGCGCTTGGCCTGGCCGATGCGCTCCGCATGGTCCTTGAGGGCGCGCAGCAGGGCGGTGCGCAGGCCCGCCTCATGGGCGCCGCCGTCCGGCGTGGGGATGGTGTTGCAGTAGGACTGGATGAAGCCATCGTCCTCGCCGAGCCAGGAGACGGCCCACTCCACCGAGCCATGGCCGCCCGGCTTCTCCACCTTGCCGGTGAAGGGCTGCTCGACCACCGTGACCTTGCCCTCGATGTCCTGGGCCAGATAGTCCTTCAAGCCCCCGGGGAAGCGCAGCACCGCCTCTGTCGGCACGCTGGAATCGGTCACCAGCGAAGGCGCACAGCGCCAGCGGATCTCGACGCCGCCGAATAAATAGGCCTTGGACCGGGCCATGCGGAAGAGCCGCGCCGCCTTGAACTGCGCGCCCTTGCCGAAGATCTGCTCGTCCGGGCGGAAGCGCACGCGTGTGCCGCGCCGGTTCGGCGCCTTGCCCACGGTCTCCAGCTTTGTGACGGGATGGCCGCGCTCGAAGATCTGGCGGTAGAGCACCTGGCCGCGCGCCACCTCCACTTCCAGCCGCTCCGCCAGCGCATTGACCACCGACACGCCCACGCCATGCAGGCCGCCGGATGTCTGGTAGGCGCCAGAATCGAACTTACCGCCCGCATGGAGGGTGGTCATGATGACTTCGAGGGCGGATTTCTTGGGGAATTTGGGATGGGGATCAACGGGAATGCCGCGCCCGTTATCGCCCACGCAGAGCCAGCCGCCTTCCTCATAGGAGACGTCGATCCATGTGGCGTGACCGGCCACGGCCTCGTCCATGGAATTGTCGAGCACTTCGGCGAAGAGATGGTGCAGCGCCGCCTCGTCGGTGCCGCCAATATACATGCCCGGACGACGCCGTACGGGCTCCAGCCCCTCAAGCACCTCAATGGAGGCCGCCGTATAGCCCGCTTCCCCGGGCGTTCCATTGCTACGGGACGCCTGTTTGGGCTCGGGGGCGGAAGGCGCCGCCTTAGCTTGAGCTTGTTTGCGCGCGGCGCCGCCGCCGAAAAGATCGTTGCTGCTGGCCATGGTCCTGCCGGTTGTCGTCCTGATTCGGTTCGCTATCCTCTATGCCACGATCAGGGCGGCAATGGGAACGGAACGAAAACGATTTGTGGGAAACGCGGCGGCCCAGCCACAGCTTTGCTCAGATGGCGTCCTGCCGCTGGAGAAGCTCCGCCGCCACGGTCGCCGCGATCACGGCGGGGGTCTTGTCGCGCACCCGGGGCGCGCCAATGGGGCAGACAAGGCCCGCGATGCGGTCCGCCGTCACCCCAAGGTCTCGCAACCTGCTCTCGAAACGCGCCCTTTTGGTCGCCGAGCCAATAAGGCCCACATAGGGGAAATGGTCGAGTTGCAGGGCGCGGGCCACGATGTCGAGGTCCAGCGGGTGGGAATGGGTCATCACGACGACGAAGGCGCCGGGCGGCGCGGAGTCCAGCTCCGCAACCGGGTCTGGCGTCAACACCGGCTGGGCGTTCCCGGGCGCCGCGGCAGGAAACCAGTCTGCGCGTGGATCAATCCAGCGCACCGTGAAGGGCAGGGGAGCCAGCGCCAGCACCAGGGCCCGGCCCACATGGCCGGCGCCGAACAGCAGTACGGGCGTTGTGGGGGGCGCGTAACGCTCCTCATCTTCGCCCGGCTCTATATCGGCGGGATGCTCCGCCACACGCCGCAGCGCCACGCCATCAGATCCCTCCCGCCGAAGCAGCCGCAGATCCGGATCGCGTTCGGCCTGCGCCCACTCCGCGATCTGTGGCAGGGCCTGGCTGTCGAAACATTCGATCCGCAGGCGCACCCGTCCGCCGCAGCACTGGCCGAGATCCGGCCCCAGCGACCGGCTGCGCTGATGGGTCGGCGCCATGCGGGCCAGAGCCTCGCGCGCATAGGCGATGGCTTCGAACTCCAGGGCGCCACCGCCGATGGTCCCATGAAAGGCGCCGGATGGGCGCACCACCATGAAGGCGTCGCGCTCGCGCGGGGCAGATCCCTCCACCTGCGCGATGGTGACGAAGGCCGCGAAGCCCTCCGCCGCCACAGCCTCCTGCAGGCGCTTGAAGGCGGTCATTGGGTGCTCTTCATGGCCTCCGCCGCCATCAGGATACGTTCCGGCGTGGCGGGGGCGTCGAGACTGACCTGCTTGCCGGGCGCAATGGAATGCAGGGCGTCCAGCATGGCGGAATAGACCGAGATCGCCAGCATGAGCGGCGGCTCGCCCACGGCCTTGGAGCGGTAGATGGTGGCGGCGCGGTTGGGCTCCTCCAGAAGCGCAACGCGGAAATCGGCGGGCACGTCCGAGGCCACGGGGATCTTGTAGGTGGAGGGCGCATGGGTGGCGAGGCGGCCCGTGCTGTCGAAGACAAGCTCCTCGGTCGTCAGCCAGCCCATGCCCTGCACGAAACCGCCCTCTATCTGGCCGATGTCCAGCGTCGGATTGAGGGAGCGTCCGGCGTCATGGAGAATATCGACCCGCGTCACCTTGTTCTCGCCGGTGAGAACGTCGATGGCGACCTCAGCGCAGGCGGCGCCATAGGCGAAATAGAGGAAGGGCTTGCCCCGTCGCGCAGCCCGGTCCCAATGGATCTCTGGCGTTTTGTAGAAGCCCGCGTGTGAGAGATGCACCCGGTTCTGGCGACACATTTTCGCAAGCTGCCGGAAGGGGATAGTCTTATCGCCGATGATCGCCATGCCATCCTGCATGCGGATCTGGTGGGCTTGGACGCCGTAATGGTCTGCGGCGAAGGCGATCATGCGAGTCTTGATTTCGCGCGCCGCCGCCTGCGCGGCCATGCCGTTGAGATCGGAGCCGGCGCTCGCCGCCGTGGGGGAGGCGTTGGGCACCTTGGCGGTGTTGGTGGCGGTGATGCGCACCCAGTCCAGCGGGATGCCGAACTCTTCCGCCACCACCTGCGCCACCTTGGTGAAGAGCCCCTGGCCCATCTCCGTGCCGCCGTGGTTCAGATGCACCGAGCCGTCTTCATAGACATGCACCAGCGCTCCCGCCTGGTTCATGTGGATGAGAGTGAAGGAGATGCCGAACTGCACCGGGGTCAGGGAGAGCCCGCGCTTGATGATGGGGTTGGCCTTGTTCCAGGCAGCGATCTGCGCCCGGCGCGGCCGGTAATCGCTTGAGGCCTCGAGCTTGTCGATCAAGCCCGCCAACACGTCGGGATCCTCGACCCGCATGCCATAGGGCGTGACGTCAGCGCCCGGTCGATAGAGATTGGCCTTGCGCACATCCAGTGGGTCGAGGCCCGTGGCGTGGGCTATGGCGTCCATGGCGCGCTCGATGGCTAACATGCCCTGCGGCCCGCCAAAGCCGCGAAAGGCTGTGTTGGAGACCGTGTTGGTGAAGAGCCTGCGTCCAATCACCGACGCGGTTGGCAGATGATAGGCGTTGGCCGCATGGAACATGGCGCGGTCCACCACGCCGGGCGACAGATCCACGGAGCAGCCGCAGCGGGCGTTCAGCGCCACGTCATAGCCCGCGATGCGCCCGGCCTCGTCGAAGCCGACCGTCCAGTCCGCGCGGAAATCATGGCGCTTGCCGGTGATGATGAAATCATCGTCCCGGTCCAGCCGCAGCTTGCAAGGCTGCCTTGTGACTTGGGCGGCCAGCGCGGCGAGGGCGCCGGTCTGGGAGGCCTGAGATTCCTTGCCGCCAAAGGCGCCGCCCATACGCCGCGTCTCCACGGTGATGAAGGCGTTGGGCATGCCCAGCACCCCCGCCACCACGCTTTGCAGCAGAGTGGGATCCTGGGTCGAGGAATGCACCAGCATCTCGCCGGCTTCACCGGGTATGGCGAAGGCGGCCTGTCCCTCAAGATAGAAATGCTCCTGTCCGCCGATGCGCAGCATGCCCGCAAGCTGGTTGGGCGCCTGCGCGATGGCCTGCGCGGGGTCGCCCACCCTGAAATCATAATCGGGCAGGACCTTCGCATCGGCCGCCAGCGCATCCTCGATGGTGAGGATGGGCGTCTCCTCCTCGATCTCCACATGGGCCAGTCGTGCGGCCCGGCGCGCCTGATCCCGGGTTTGGGCCACCACCACGAAAATCACCTGACCCCGGAAGACCACGGCGCCATCGGCGATCAGGGGATCATCGTTGAAGGCGTGGGAGGTGTTGTTATGGCCGGGCACATTCGCAGCCGTCAGCACGGCGACGACGCCCGGCGCAGCCCGCACCTTCGTGAGATCCAGCGTCTTGATGCGTCCGCGCGTGGCGGGGGAGAGGCCGGGGGCCAGATGCAGCGTACCCTGGGGCTCGCGAATGTCGTCGATATAGGCAGCCGCGCCGCTCACATGCAGGAGCGCGGAGTCGTGACGCGCAGGTTTGCTGACTATGGCGAGGGCTTCAGCGGGGCTAGCGTCATTTGGCGGCATGGGGCGCCTCCAGTGATGACAGGCGCGTAATATCGATCGGAATTCCAGATATTTCCATCAAGGTTTTCAGAAACAGGTTGCGCGCGATGAGGCTGCGGTAGGCGGCGCTCGCTCGAGCATCGTCAATCGGCGAGAAATCATTGCCGAGTTCCGCCAGCGCCTTCGCCCAGGTCGAGGGATCGTCCAGGTCGATGCCGATGGACGCCATCTCCGTCATGGGCGCGCGCGATGGCGTGCCCGCCATGCCGCCAAATGCGATGCGGGCGAAGATCACATGGCGACCCACGAGGCCCAGCTGAAAGGCGCCGAGCACAGCGGATATGTCTTCATCAAAACGCTTGCTGATCTTGAAGGCGCGGAACTCCCGGTCAGGCGCCGGGCGTGGAATGATGATGCGCCGCAGATATTCGCCAGGACGCCGATCCTGCTTTTTGTAGGCGATGAAGAAGGCTTCCAGCGGCAGGCGTCGCAACTCGCTGCCGCGCCGCAACTCGATCTCCGCGCCCAGCGCGATCAGGCATGGGGCGAGATCGCCGATGGGCGACCCATTGGCGAGGTTTCCGCCAATCGTCCCGGAGGCGCGCACCTGCGCGGAACCGAAACGACGCATGATCTCCTTGAGATCAGGATGCAGCTCCGCAAGGGGCGCCATGGCGTCGGCAAGCGTCAGTCCGGCGCCGAGTGAGAGCGTCTTCTCGCCCATCTCAATGGCGGTGAAAGCGCTGCGCAGGCGACCTAGCCAGATGATCTTGGGCGGGGTCTGCAGAGCCTTGGTGATCCAAAGGCCTATATCAGTTGCGCCTGAGAGCAGGAGCGCGTCAGGATGTTCCGTATAGAGGGCCGCCAGCGCATCCTCGCTCGCGGGGGCGGCGAAGAAGTGTGTCTGCGTTCCCACGAAAAGATCGGCGCCATCGTCCAGAGCCGCCAGCGCATTTATGCGCGCTGCGGCCTTAGCCGCGAAGCGATCTTGTGGCGGGCCAACGCAGGCTTCCAAAGCCGCATCCACGATGGGGCGATAGCCCGTGCAGCGGCAGAGATTGCCCGCCAGCGCAGTCTCCACCTGTGGTCGCGTCACGGCCTCAGAGGCGCCTTGATGAAGGGCGAAAAGGCTCATCACGATGCCGGGCGTGCAAAAGCCGCATTGGGCGCCGTGATGCCGGACCATGGCTTGCTGGACGGGATGCTGCTCGTTTTCGTCCGCCAGATCCTCAATGGTGAGGATTTCCGCCCCGTCCACCTGACCCAGAAGCAGGATGCAGGCGTTGACGGGGCGATGATCGAGCCTTCCGTCGCGCAGACGCGACAGAACGACTGTGCAGGCGCCGCAGTCGCCTTCGGCGCAACCCTCCTTCGTACCGGTGGCCCGGGCGTCGAGCCGCAACCAGTCCAGCAGGGTCCCATGCGCAGGAAAACCGGCGAGGCTTACGCGCGAGCCGCGGAAGATGAAATGGATATGATCTCGTTTCATTCCGGGCTCGCGCGTTCTCTAACTCGCCTTACTTCGGCAGCTTGTCGTCGATGCCCTTCACATACCAGTTCATGCTGGTGATCTGGGCGTCGGTCAGGGCCTTGCCGTCCTTGCATTCGACCGCCTTGCCGTCCTGATCGAGGACCGGGCACTTGAAGGGGTTGAGCTTCTTGGCCTTGATCGCGGCCGCAGTTTCAGTGGCCATCTTCTTCACATCATCGGGCATGTTGGCGAAGGGCGCGAGGTGCACCATGTCGGCGTCCATGCCGCCAAAGGTGTCCTTCGACTTCCAGGTTCCGTTGAGAACGGCCTTTGTGCGCTCGATATAGTAGCTGGACCAGTCGTCAACGATGGAGGTCAGCTGCGCCTTGGGTGCGAAGCGCGCCTGATCGGAGGCCTGGCCGAAGCCGAGTTTGCCAGCCTTTTCAGCCTCCTGCAGGGGAGCGGCGGAGTCCGTGTGCTGGGTGATGATGTCGGCGCCCTGGGCCAGAAGCGCCTTGGCGGCGTCAGCCTCCTTGCCCGGATCGAACCATGTGTTGGCCCAAACGATCTTCACCTTCACGTCCGGATTGACCGACTGCGCGCCGAGCATGAAGGCGTTGATGCCGGCCACCACTTCCGGGATCGGGAAGGATGCCACGTAGCCAAGGGTGTTGGTCTTGGTCATCTTGCCGGCGATCTGGCCGATCACATAACGGCCCTCATGGAATTTCGCCGTGTAGGTGGCGACATTTTCCGAACGCTTGTAGCCGGTCGCATGTTCAAACTTCACGCCCGGAAACTTCTTTGCGACGCGCAGGGTCGGCTCCATGTAGCCGAAGGAGGTCGTGAAGATGAGCTTGTGGCCGGAGCGGGCGAGTTGCTCGATGGAGCGGTCGCTGTCGGGCTCGGGCACATTCTCCAGGAAGGTGGTCTGCACCTTGTCTCCCAGCGCCTTCTCCATGGCGATGCGGCCCTGGTCGTGCTGATAGGAATAGCCGAAGTCGCCGACGGGGCCGACATAGACGAAGCCGACCTTGAGCTTCTCGGCGGCGAAGGCGGCGCTCGCGGTCATCAGGGCGGCTGCGGAGAGCAGCGCGATTTTCAAAATGTGCTTTTTCATTCGATATCCCCTTCCTGGTTACATGATGCTGAGTTGAACTCTCGTGGTCACAATGCCCCTAGCGGGGCGCGATAAAGGCTTGTCCGAGCGCAGCGGGGGCCGCCGCGCTTCTTCGGGTTCCCGAGCTTAGCAGCAAAAGCGCGATAATGGTGGCGAGATATGGCGCAGCGGACAGAAGCTGGCCGGGCAGGCCGAAGGAGGCGGCCTGAGCGTGGAGTTGCAGAACGGTCGCGCCGCCAAAGAGCAGGGCGCCCAGAGCCACGCGCCAGGGTTTCCATGAGGCGAAGACTACGAGGGCCAGAGCGATCCAGCCGCGACCGGCGGTCATGCCCGGCGACCAGAAAGGCGTATACACAAGGGTGAGATAGGCCCCCGCCAGTCCCGCGCAGGCGCCGCCAAAGACGCAGGCCAGAAACCTTGTCCGGCGCACCGGCAAGCCGAGCGCATGGGCGGATTGATGATTGTCGCCGATCGAGCGGAGCATCAGTCCGGCGCGGGTGCGCGTCAGAAACCAGGCGGTTACTCCCACCAGCGCCAGGGCGAGATAGACGAAGGGGTCCTCGCCGAAGATGAGCTGACCAACATAGGGCAGGTCCGAGAGGCCGGGGATATGGATCTGGCCGGGGTTGTCGCGCTTCAGGCCGACGAAGCCTGCGCCAAGCAGGCCAGACAGGCCAATGCCGAAGATTGTCAGCGCGAGCCCCGACGCGACCTGATTGATCGCCAGCGCGATGGTGAGAAAGCCGAAGAGGGCCGCCATCATGCCCCCCGCGAGAACGCCAGCCAGCGCCCCCACGGTGGTGGAGCCGGTCGAATAGGCTGCGGCGAAGCCCATCGCCGCCCCAACGATCATCATGCCTTCGACACCGAGATTCAGAACGCCCGCGCGCTCGGTCACCAGTTCGCCGATGGCTGCGATGATCAGGGGCGTCGCCGCCGTCACAACCGCCATCAGGATGAGTTGGAACATGCTTGAGGTCATCGCGCAGCTCCCCGGCTCAGGCGGATCCGGTAACGGGTCGCGGTGTCGGCGATGAGGACGCACATCAACAGCAGCCCCTGGAAGGCGCGGGTCATATCGTTGGGCAGGGAAAGCTCCACCTGCGCAGCTTCGCCCCCAATATAGGTCAGCGCAAGCACCAGCGCGGCAATGAGGATCCCGATAGGCGAGAGGCGACCCAGAAAGGCGACGATGATGGCGGTGAAGCCATAGCCGGGGGAAATCCTGGGTTGCAACTGGCCGATTTGTCCCGCCACTTCGCAAATGCCAGCGAGCCCCGCCAGCGCCCCCGAAATCGCGAAAACCATCAGGGTGAGCCTGCGGTCGTCAAAACCGGCAAAGCGGGCGGCGCGCGGCGCCTCGCCGATGAGGCGAACCTCGAAGCCCAGGATCGTGCGCGAGAAGATGAAGGCTGCAGCCAGCGCCGCCAGAAGCGCCAGCAGCACCCCGGCGTGCAGCCGCTCGCCCTCCGCCAGGAAAGGAAGGCGGGCTATGTCGTCAAAGGTCACGCTTTGGGGGAAGTTGAAGCCCTTGGGGTCCTTGAGAGGGCCGCGCACCAGCCAGTCGAGGCCCAGTTCAGCCACATAGACCAGCATGAGGCTGGTGAGGATTTCCGAGGCGCCGAACCGCACTTTCAGGAAAGCGGGGACAAGCCCGTAGATCGCCCCGCCGATGGCGCCGAGCGCCAGCATCGCGGGCAGAATCCACCAGCCGCCGATGAGGTCCTGATAGGCGTCGTCATGGGTGAGGATGGCGAGCCAGCCGCCGAGCAGCCCGCCCATGATGAATTGCCCCTCCGCGCCGATGTTCCAGAGGTTGGCGCGAAAGCAGAAGCTCAGGCCAATGGCGATCAGCACCAGGGGGCAAGCCTTCACCGCAAGTTCCTGAAGGGACCATCCTTCCAGTAGAGGCGTGATGAAATAGACTTCGAAAGCTAACGCGGGCGATTTGCCCATCAGCCAGATCACCAGCCCCCCAAACAGGATAGCCGCCGCCAGCGCCGCGATGGGCGCTCCTATCTCGAGGGCGAGGCTCTTGTCGGGGCGCGGTTCAAGATCAATGCGCATGGGCGCTGTCCCCGGGCGCAACGCCCGCCATCAGAAGCCCTATGTCTTCGCGGGTGAGGTCGCTTGTCTCCAGCGCCGCCGACAAACGACCTTCGCGCATGACGGCGATGCGGTCGCAAATTTCGAAGAGCTCGTCGAGATCCTGACTGATCAGCAGCACCGCCGCGCCTCGCGCCGCCAGATCCAGAAGGGCTTGGCGAATGGTGGCCGCAGCCGCCGCATCCACGCCCCAGGTCGGCTGGTTTATGACGAGAACGCCAGGCTCGCTGAGGATCTCCCGGCCAACGACGAATTTCTGCAGATTGCCGCCCGAGAGGGTGCGCGCGGCGGGGTCTGGTCCGGCCTTGCGAACGTCGAAGGTCTTGATGACGGTCTGGGCGAGGGCGCGGGCCTTTTCGAAATCGATCAGGCCACGAGCTGTCAGGTCCCCGGTCGCATGGCGCGAGAGGATGAAGTTTTCGGTCAGGGAAAAATCCCCCGCCGCGCCATGGCCGTTGCGCTCCTCAGGCACAAAGGCGGCGCCGAGCTTGCGGCGTTCATTCACGTTTCGGGCGCCTGCGGGAGCGCCATCCAGCATAATGGCGTCAGGCTCGCGCGCAGTTGTTTCGCCCGAAAGGGCCGCGAAGAACTCCGACTGCCCATTGCCCGCGACGCCCGCGATCCCCACAACCTCGCCGCCGCGCACGGCGATGGAAAGTTCCTTCAGATCGACGCCGTGGATTTCTTCCGACGGCGCGCTGAGGCCTTTGATGGAGAGCCGTTCCGGGCCGAGCGCTCGGGCTGCGGGCGCCTGAATGTCGCTGATGGCGGAGCCGACCATGAGAGCGGCGAGGGCGCGTGCGCTCTCTTGTTTTGGATCGCAGCTGCCGACCTTGCGGCCCAGCCGCAGGATTGTCGCGCGGTCGCAGAGCCGGCGCACTTCTTCCAGCTTGTGCGAGATGTAGAGAAGCGCGCGGCCTTCCGCCTTCAACCGCTCCAGGGTCTCGAAAAGACCCGTGGCTTCCTGCGGCGTCAGCACCGAGGTCGGCTCGTCCAGAATGATCAGTTTCGGATCTTGCAGAAGACAGCGGGCGATCTCGATGCGCTGGCGCTCGCCCGCGGACAGCGTCCAGACCTCCCGGTCCGGCTCCAGAGGCACGTTGTACCGCGCGGCGACCTCGTGAATTCTCTCGCGCAGGCCCGAGAGGGGCGTTGCGCGGGGCAGCACGAGAGCGATGTTCTCGGCTACGGTCAGATTGTCGAACAGGGAGAAATGCTGGAACACCATGCCCGCGCCCAGCGCCCGTGCGTCCTGGGGCCCGCGCAGCCGCACCGATTGGCCCCGGAAGGCGATGACGCCAGCGGTCGGCTCCAGCAGGCCATAGATGATCTTCACGAGGGTGGACTTGCCCGCCCCATTCTCTCCAATGAGGCCATGGGCCTCGCCCGCCAGAATATCGAGGCTGATGTCATCATTGGCCGTGAAGGAGCCGAACCGCTTGACGATTCCGCGCAGTGAAAGCAGCGGCGCTGCTTGCGTCTCCTGCTCACTGATCATGGAATCTGACGCCCCTGGACACTTTTCGGGCCGAGCTGCGGCCCATCAAACAGTACCTAAAGTCACGCCTCAGGCCACATGGCGTCAAGCTTCGATGATGGGCGCCAGCGCCTATAATCGCATCAGAGGCAATATCGCAGGGGATATCATCGCGGTTTGTGTCAGCGAGATCCGGAAAGGTCATTGGTGATCAGATTTCTGGGGGAGATTGTTAAAGCGCTGCGCAAAGAAAAATCCGGACGCTCACGCGCCCGGATTTGAGTGCTGCAGACCAAAACGGAGGCGCGGCGCCTCCCCATGGCGCTGCCTAGCAGGAATAGTACATGTCGAACTCGACGGGATGGGGCGTCATTTCGAAACGCATGACATCCTGCATCTTCAGCTCGATGAAGCTGTCGATGAAGTCGTCGTTGAACACGCCGCCCGCCTTGAGGAACGAGCGATCCTTGTCGAGGCCCGACAGGGCCTCGCGCAGTGAGCCGCAAACGGTCGGGATTTTCTTGAGCTCCTTGGGGGGGAGATCATAGAGATCCTTGTCCATGGCCGCGCCCGGATCGATCTTGTTCTGGATGCCGTCGAGACCTGCCATCAGCATGGCCGCGAAGGCGAGGTAGGGGTTGGCTGTCGGATCGGGGAAGCGAACTTCGACGCGCTTGGCCTTCGGGTTGTTCGTCCACGGAATACGGCAGGAGGCCGAGCGGTTGCGGGCGGAATAGGCCAGCAACACCGGGGCCTCATAGCCCGGGACCAGACGCTTGTAAGAGTTGGTCGAGGGATTGGTGAAGGCGTTCAGCGCCTTGGCGTGCTTGATGATGCCGCCGATGTAGTAGAGGCAATCCTGCGACAGGTCGGCGTATTTGTTGCCGGCCATCATAGGCTTGCCGCCCTTCCAGATGGACTGGTGGACATGCATGCCCGACCCATTGTCGCCGAAGATGGGCTTGGGCATGAAGGTCGCGGACTTGCCGTAGCTCTGGGCGACCTGATGGATGCAGTACTTATAGATCTGCATGTGGTCGGCCATGGTGGTCAGCGTGCCGAACTTGAGGCCGAGTTCATGCTGAGCGGAGGCCACCTCGTGGTGGTGCTTCTCGACCACGGCGCCCATCGAGGCCATGGAAGAGAGCATTTCGCCGCGCATGTCCTGGGCGGAGTCGACCGGGGGAACCGGGAAATAGCCGCCCTTGGTGCGCACGCGATGGCCCAGATTGCCGCCTTCATACTGCGTGTCCATGTTGGAGGGCAGTTCCGCGGAATCGAGCATGAAGCCCGTGTTGTAGGGATCGGCCTTGAAGCGCACGTCGTCGAACACGAAGAACTCGGCCTCGGGGCCGAAGAAGCAGGTGTCGCCGATGCCGGTGGACTTCAGATAGGCTTCCGCCTTCTTGGCGATCGAGCGGGGATCGCGGCCATAGGGCTCGCCGGTCGAGGGCTCAAGGATGTCGCAGGTGATGACCATGGTGGACGCCGCGAAGAAGGGGTCCATGCAAGCCGAGGTCGGGTCGGGCATGAGGGTCATGTCGGACTCGTTGATCGCCTTCCAGCCGGCGATGGACGATCCATCGAACATCGTGCCTTCGGAGAACATTTCCTCGTCGACGAGGGAGACGTCGAAGGTGACGTGCTGCCACTTGCCACGCGGGTCTGTGAAGCGGAGATCGACGTATTTCACGTCGTTGTCCTTGATCGCCTTCAGGACGTCCTTGGCCGTCTTCATGTCATAGCCTCTCGTTGATCTTATGGGTTGAATTGATGGAGAAGGGCGGAGCAGGATCGCTAGATCGCGTCCGTGCCGGTTTCTCCTGTGCGGATGCGGATCGCGCCTTCGATGTTCGATACGAAGATCTTGCCATCGCCGATACGGCCGGTCTGCGCGGCCTTGCGAATGGCTTCGACTGCGCGGTCGACCATTTCGTCCGAGAGCACCACTTCGATTTTCACCTTTGGTAGAAAATCGACGACATACTCGGCGCCCCTGTAGAGCTCGGTATGGCCCTTTTGCCGCCCGAAGCCCTTGGCCTCGGTGACGGTGATGCCTTGAAGCCCCGCTTCCTGCAAAGCTTCCTTCACTTCGTCCAGCTTGAACGGCTTGATGATCGCCTCGATCTTTTTCACGGCGCAGCCTCTCTCAAAAGATCCGGCCAAGCCGACCCGGAATGGGGACGGCTCAGTTCAGGAAACCGCTGGCTGATAACATCCGCCGCGCCAAACCGCCACGGAGATTTTCGCCATTTCAGGAAGTTTTGACCTGAATTTGCGCAAATTCAACAGAATTCAGCTCAAGGAGAGGCGCTTTTCGCGATCAGATTGATCGAAAACGGGCTTGAGCGCTCCTTTTTCAGCAAACCAGCCGCCCGCAGGCTGCGGACGGCTGGATGTCTTTGGACGGAAGTTCTGGTCCTTGAGGAGGCGTCAGGCCCGCTCGAAAGTCTTGATGGCCGCCACCTCCGGCGCCTGCTCCAGCATCTGCACCACCACCGCAGTCACCCCGCAGTTGAGTTGTTGAATGGAGACGTCCTTGCCATTGCTGAAACGAACCCCGTCCCGGTAGGCGCCATGGTCGAGCCGGACGAAGGTGACCTCCTCGGCAGCCTTGACCCTGAGGCTGGCCTGAAGATGGAGCGGGATGTTCTCCAGCCTCAGGCGGGTGTCGTACTGGACGCAGACCGCCGTGCCGCAGTCCCCGGGCGAAGCGAGTCCTATGCTGCCGGACGGGAAGCGGACCGTTTCGTAGCGTTCGGATTCCCGCGCCGGGCGGGAGCCGTACATTTCCAATGAGTAGTCGCACATTGCTCTGCTCCTTGTCTGCCCTTCGCTGCCTGGGTGAAGGCGCCATCCCGGCAGCGGGAGAGGGCGTCGAGGTCGCGGGTGCGCTGAGGCTGCCCGGACTCCTGACCGGCCCCGCATGTGTTCAGCAACGAAGAAGGCCGGGCAGTGGTTGCCCGGCCTTGCAGAGAATTACGAAAGGTGAAGTCGCCAGAAGGCTCAGCCGGTGGCGACCGGCAGGTCTGGGCGTCCGCCCCATTCGGTCCAGGACCCGTCGTAAAGGCGGCCCATGGGGCGCCCGAGCCTCGCAAGAGCCAGGGTGATGACCGCTGCGGAGACGCCAGAACCGCAGGAGGTGATCACGGGCTTGTCCGCGCTGACGCCAAGGGAGCCCAGCGCCGCCTCAAGGGCCGCGGGCTCTTTGAGGCGGCCGTCGGCGATCAGATCGGTCATGGGCAGATTCAGAGCGCCGGGCATATGGCCGCTGGCGAGCCCTGGGCGGGGTTCTGGAGCCTGACCGAGAAAGCGCGGGGCCGCCCGGGCGTCGAGCACTGCGGCGGAGCCGCTGTCAAGCGCATGGCGCACCTGCGCCACATCCGCCACGGCGGCGGCGTTGAAATGAGGCGTGAAGACGCGCTCCGCAGGATGAGCCTCTCCTGTATCGAGGGGGCGGCCCTCCGCCACCCATTTCGGCAGCCCTCCATCGAGGATCGCGACATGCTCGTGGCCGAAGATGCGCAGCATCCACCAGAGGCGCGGCGCCGAAAACAGGCCGGCCCCATCATAGACCACCACCCGCTTGTCATTGCTCACGCCAAGGGCGCCCATGGCGCTGGCGAAATCCTCCGGCGTAGGCAGCATATGGGGCAGGGGGCTCGTGTGGTCGCTCACCGCATCCAGATCGAAAAAGGCGGCGCCGGGAATATGGCCCGCGAGAAACTCTCGCCGTCCATCCCGGTTCGTGGCCGGCATGTGCCAGGAGGCGTCGATCACCACGAGATCAGGGTCGGACAGATGGGCGAGGAGCCAGTCCGTCGAAACGAGAAGTCCGTAACCGTTATCTAAGCTCATTTGCGTATCCATTTGATTTATATGAAGTCAGGCTTTATCGTGGGCTTCCGCAAAAGCCAACGGGGCGCGGGCAGGTTCTTCGAGGCCAGGAACTCGGGATTGTAGAGCTTGGAGGCGTAGCGAGCGCCCGAGTCGCACAGGATCGTCGCAATGGTGTGCCCCGGGCCCAACGCCTTGGCGAGGCGGATGGCTCCAGCCACATTGACCCCCGAGGAACCGCCCAGCAGCAGGCCTTCATGCTCCGCCAGATCGAAAACGATGGGCAGGGCCTCCTCATCGGTGATCTGGAAGGCCATGTCGATGGGGGCATCCACCAGATTGGCCGTGACGCGGCCCTGACCTATGCCCTCGGTGATCGAGGAGCCTTCGGCCTTGAGTTCGCCGCGCGAATACCAGGCGTAGAGCGCCGCTCCCATGGGGTCGGAGATCGCAATCTTGACGGCCGGATTTCTCGCCTTGAGCGCCATGCCCACACCCGCCAGGGTCCCGCCAGTTCCCACTGCGCAGGTGAAGCCGTCGATCTGGCCGCCCGTCTGTTCCCAGATTTCCGGCCCGGTTGTGGCCTGATGGCCTGCGCGATTGGCCACATTGTCAAACTGGTTCGCCCAGATCGCGCCCTCGGGACATTCCCGCGCCAGCCGCTCGGCGAGGCGCCCGGAGAGCTTCACGTAGTTGTTGGGGTTGGAATAGGGCACAGCCGGGACTTCGATGAGCTCGGCGCCCTGCAACCGTAGCATGTCCTTCTTTTCCTGGGACTGGGTGTCCGGGATGACGATCACCGTGCGAAAGCCCATGGCGTTGGCCACCAACGCCAGGCCGATGCCGGTATTGCCCGCCGTCCCCTCGACGATCATCCCGCCCGGCTTGAGCTTGCCGCTGGCCACGGCGTCCCGGACGATGGCGAGGGCGGCGCGATCTTTCACGGAGCCGCCGGGGTTCATGAACTCGGCCTTGCCCAGAATGGTGCAGCCAGTTTCCTCCGAAGCGCGGCGAAGTTTGATCATCGGGGTGCTTCCAATGGCCCCGATGACGTCTTTATGATTGGACATGTGACGCCTTTCGCATTTCACATGCAAATTAGGGGGCAGGTCGCCAATTCGCAAGGCTGCCGCGTTTGATGTGGTCTGGCCTTTTTGAACATGTTCGGGGATGATGGGTGATCCGAACTGGAGAATCGTGCGTAACTCGAATGCTTTCGTCTCTCCTGAGCCGCCAAGAGCAATAAATGTCAGCTATTTCAACGCAAGACCGTCTTCAAGACCCCGCCAAGCCGCTCGACGCCCTTCTCGCTGCCTATTGCGTTGGCGCGCTTGATCGCCCGGCCCACGCGCTCGTGGCTTCCCATTTGTTGCTGAATCCGAAGAACCGTCGTTTTGTCGCCGCTCTCGAGGATCTGGCGGCGGGCGAGGTGGAGCGGGTCGAGCCCGCCCCCCTGAGCGACCGGGACGCCCGGCTGGCTGCCGTGTTCGCCAGCGCCAGCCCCATCGTCGCCCCGGCGCCCCAGTCAGTTTTGCCTGCGCCTCTATTGCGGCTTGTGGGGTCTGAAATCAGCGACCTCAGGTGGCGCAAGAAGATCCCCGGCGTGCGGGAATACAAGATCAGCGAGAGCATTCGTGGCGAGGCGTCCCTTCTCTGGATTTCCGGTGGCAGCCGCGTTCCCTCTCATACCCATGAGGGTTCGGAGGTCACGCTCGTGCTGCAGGGCGCCTTCAGCGATGTCACGGGACGTTATGGTCGTGGCGACATCGCCATAGCTGACGCCGATCTCGACCACCGGCCCATGACCAGCGACGGCGAGGATTGCATCTGCTTTGCCGTGACCGACGCCCCTCTGCGGCTGACTGGTCCAGTTGGCCGCATTCTGGACCGCTTCTTCGGCCGTACGCACTGACAGCGCCCGTCAGGCCCGTTCCCGGAGGCCTCTATGAAGACGACTCGCACGTCGCCGTCCGATGGCCTCGCCTGGGTGACGGGCGCCAGTTCCGGCATAGGTCGCGCCGTCGCGCTTGAGCTGGCGCGCAGGGGATGGCGGGTCGCCGTCACAGCGCGCCGGGCCGATGAACTCGTCAGATTCTCCATCGAAGCCGCCACCCAGGGACTGACCCTCATTCCCTTTCCCGGCGATGTGACGGATCGTGAGGGCCTTGCGAAAGTTGTCGCCGAGATCGAGGCGAGCGGCCAGACCATAGCTCTCGCGTTTCTCAATGTGGGCACCTTCTTTCCCGATGACGCCGGTGAATGGGCGGGCGACGCCTTCCGACAGACCTATGAGGTCAATCTCTTTGGAACGCTGAATTCGCTGGAGCCCTTGCTGCCGCGCATGATCGCCAGAGGCAAGGGGCAAGTGGCGATTGTATCTTCGGTTGCGGGCTATGTGGGCCTGCCCCGTGCCGCCGCCTACGGTTCTTCCAAAGCGGCGCTCATTTCCATGTGCGAGTCCCTGCGCTTTGGGCTGGAGCCTCTAGGCGTGGGCGTGCAAGTGATCTGCCCGGGCTTCGTCCATACGCCCCTGACCGCCAAGAACGATTTCCCCATGCCCTTCGTGATTGAGGCGGATGACGCCGCGCGGCGTATCTGCGACGGTCTGGCGTCAGAGCGTTTCGAAGTGGCTTTCCCCCGCCGTATGGTCTGGCTGCTGAAGACCCTGCGGTTGCTGCCCTATTCCTGGTTCTTCAAGCTGGTGGGCAAGGGGACGGGGCGGGGTTGACCGGTCAGGATTGTTTCGCCGATTGCTTTTCGCCCTTTTTGGGCCATGGCTTGGGGCATTGGTGCTGTTTTTCCCCTTTGCTATTGATGATGAAATGAGACTCGCACCAGCCTGGCGCCGAGAGTTGTTCTCGCGGATATAATTTCGGGTTGCAATTATTCTGGGGCCCATGCCCGCATCCGCGCCCGGCGTTTTGGGCCAGAGCCTCCACTGAAAGGACCGATAGGCCCAGGAGGGTTGACAGGATCAACGAACGAAATGTCATCGCCTCTTCTCCTTCAGGGGCGACGCGCGGGTTTCAGCTCCGCGCGAACACCATCTGCCGCACATCGATAGTGCCCGCCCGGAAGCCCGCCTCGCAATAGGCGAGGTAATATTCCCACAGCCTGCGGAATCGCTCGTCAAAACCCATCGACGTCAGATTGGGCCAGGCCGCGCGGAACCGTTCGCGCCAATGCACCAGCGTCAGCGCATAATCGCGGCCGAAAATCCGCTCGTTGTGGAGGGATAGCCCCGCCTTTGCGCCGAGATTGCGCATGATGGCGCCAGTGGGAAGCATGCCCCCGGGGAAGACATAGCGGCGGATGAAGTCCAGCTCGCGCCTGTAGCGGCCGAACAGGCTCTCCTCGATGGTGATGACCTGAATCCCCGCAAAGCCGCCGGGCTTCAGCCGTTCGCGCACCTGATGGAAATAAGCGGGCCAGTATTCCTCGCCCACCGCCTCAAACATTTCGATGGAGGCGATGCGGTCATAGGCGCCCTTTTCGTCGCGGTAGTCCTCCAGCTTGAGATCCACCTTCTCGTTGAGGCCCGCCTCAAAGATGCGCTTGCAGGCGAAGTCATATTGCTCCTGACTGATGGTGAGGCCCGTGATCTTGCAGCCAATCTCGCGCGCCGCATATTCGGCGAAGCCGCCCCAGCCGCAGCCGATCTCCAGCACATGATGGTCCGGTCCAATGGCGGTGCGCTCGGCGAGCGCCGCATATTTGCGCTGCTGGCCGGCGAGGAGGTCGCGGGATTCATCGAACAGCGCTGAGGAATAGGTCATGGAGCGGTCGAGCCAGGCGCTGTAGAAACTGTTGCCCAGATCGTAATGGGCGTGGATGTTGCGGCGCGATCCGGCTTTGGTGTTCCGGTTCATCCAGTGGCGGGCCATCTGCAGCAGGCGCACTACTGGCTTGCCATCCATCAATCGCTCGAGAAAGGGCTGGTTGACGCAGAACAGCTCAAGAAAGGCCGTCAGATCAGGACTGTCCCACTGGCCGCGCAAAAAGGATTCCGCAACGCCAATCTCCCCCTGGGAGAGGGTGCTGGCGAAATCCAGATCCCGGATCAGCATCATGGCGTGTGGACCGGGCTTGTCGCCGGTGATGCGATAGGCGCAGCCATCGGGCAGGCGCACCTCCAGCTGCCCGGCCTCGATATGGGTCGCAAGCTTCAGGGCTTGTCGGACGGCGAAGGGATAATGAGCGGTCAAGGCAGCTGCGTTGGCGCTGGTGAGTTCCATGACCGGAAAGGCGGCGTTATCGTCTGGCATGGCTTTCGGCGATCCTAGGAGTGAGGTCGAACGGCGGGTTGTGGGTTGGCGCTGGGCGCCTCTGGAATATATTTCGCACCCTTCAGCCAGAGCTTGAGCGCCTGCCAATGAATGGCGGCCACAACCTTGAAGGTCATGAAGGGCAGGGCGAGGCAGGCGCGGGTCAGGGTCGCGGTGGAGAAGGGCTGGCGGTCGCCCTGAAAGGTGGCGGCGAGCACCGGATCCTGCGCATCGCATTCGAGAATGCGGATATGCACGGACTCGCCGGGCGGGCGCATGCGGAAGAGATAGCGGTGGTCCATGTGCAGGAAGGGTGAGACATAGAAGAGCTTGGATTGCTCTTGCCGCAGTCCCCGCGCATCCAGAGCGCCGTCCGTCACTGGCAGCACATAGGGATGCATGCCGCCGAAGGTGTTCCGGACCTCATAGATCAGCGAGGTGATCCGCCCCTGCGCGTCATAGCAATAATAGACCGCCAGCGGATTGAAGGTGAACCCCAGAACGCGGGGATAGGCGAGCAGAAGAATGCGTGCTGGCGCCTCCAGCCCCTGCGCCGCCAGCAGGCGTTCCACATGGGCGCGCAGGTCGGAACCGTCCCTTGGGCCATGGTCGCGGGGGGCGAAGGAGACCAGATTGAATCGCCCGATGGAGAAGATTGGCGAGCGGCCTCCCGCCTCGGCCAGATGGTCAAGATCCAGCAGCACCGAGAAGACACGATAGGTGAAGCGATGGCCGAAGGGTTTCAGCCGCGCATGCATCACGTCGCCCACATAGAGTGAGGCGATGTCTGCTGGTGGCGGAAACAATGGCGTGTTCATGCCTGCGGCTACTCCGCTGCTGTTCGCATGGCGTCTGCCCCCATCGCCCAGGGAGCATTGGCGCCAAGCGCCGCCGCCACTCCCAGGCCTGAAACCAACCCGTCCTCATGGAAGCCATGCCCGGTCCAGGCGCCGCAGAACCAGGTGCGGCGTCGTCCTTGAATGGCTTCAAGTTTGTCACGCGCAGCAAGGGCTGCGAGGTCAAACTGCGGGTGATCGTAGCTGTAACGCCCGAGGACCAGCGCCGGATCCGGCTCGAAGGGGGGGTTGAGGGTGATGAAGACCGGCCGTGAGGGATCGATCGCCTGCAGGGCGTTCATCCAGTAGGTGACGGCGACCTTGCGGGTGGCGTCGGTTCCCTCGCGCAGGAAGTTCCAGGCGGCCCAGGCGTCCTTGCGTTTGGGCATCAGGCTTGGGTCGCGATGCAGGATCACGTCATTGGCGGAATAGCCGCAGGCGCCCAGCACATCCATCTCGTTGGCGTCCGCATCCGCCAGCATGCCGAGGGCGTCGGGCGCATGAGCGGCGATCACTGCATGATCGAAGCGCTCGCGCCGTCCCTCCGCGTCCTCGACCTCTACCCCTGTGGCGTTCCGATGTATGCCTGTGACGCAGGCCCCAAGGCGCAGGCTATCGCCTAGCCGCCGCATGACCGCCAGCACATAGGAGCGACTGCCGCCCGTCACGGTGCGCCACTGCGGGCGCTTCCACTGTAGCAGGCAATGGTTGTCGAAGAAGGAGATGAAACTGGTCGCCGGAAACTCCAGCATCCGGGCGGGGGAGGTGGACCAGATGGCCGCGCCCATGGGCACGAGATAGTCGTCGCGCAGGCGGGCCGAGAATCGGTGTCTATTTAAATAGTCACCCAGGCTCCCCTCGCCGATGGTTCCGCGCTGCAGATCGCCCCGCGCCTGGGTCTGGAATCGCCCGACTTCCATCAGCATGTGCAGGAAGCCGGGGGAGATCAGGTTGCTGCGCTGGGCGAAAAGGGAGCGCAAAACGCCCCCGCTGTCGCGCCCGCACCACTCGAGGCGACCCTGATCGGCGGAGACCGAAAAGCTCATTTCCGAGGCCTGGGTGGCGACCCCCAGCCACTCCAGCATCGGTGTAAAATTAGGATAATTCAGTGTGTTATAGACAATGAAGCCGGTGTCGACCGTGATTTTGCGACCGGTGTGCTCGATGTCCACCGTCGCCGCATGGCCACCAGGACGCAGGTCCTTCTCGTAAAGAACGATCTCGTGACCGGCCTGGGACAGGGCGAGAGCCGCCCCCATACCAGAAATACCCGATCCGATGATGGCTATGCGCATGAGATCTCACAGACGAAATGACAGTCAAATCCGTAAAGACGGATTGACGCTTGCGCCTATCAATAACCGCGAAGGGCAAACTTTGCGAGAGGGATTTTTTGACTTTTTCGCGATCCTCTCAGGCCGTGGCGGCCTTGAGGCTGGTGAAGGCCGCGAGCGCACGATCCCGCGCCATCGCATGATCGACGACAGGAAGGGGATAGTCCCTGGGCAGGGCGACATTCGCGGCCTTCAGCACCAATGGGGGCGCCTCCCAGGGCTTGTGGATCCACTCGTCGGGCAGAGCCGCCAGTTCCGGAACCCAGGTCCGCACATAGGCGCCGAGGGGATCGAACTTGAGGCCCTGCAGGATCGGGTTGAAGACACGGAAATAGGGGGCGGCGTCCGCGCCCGAGCCCGCCACCCATTGCCAGCTCGCCGCATTGCTGGCGGGGTCCGCGTCGCAGAGCGTGTCCCAGAACCAGTCCTCGCCGATGCGCCAGTCCGCCATGAAGTCCTTCACCAGGAAGGAGGCGGCGATCATCCGCACCCGATTGTGCATCGTGCCGGTATGCCAGAGCTCGCGCATGCCCGCGTCCACGATGGGAAAGCCGGTGCGGCCGGTCTTCCAGGCCTTCAGTTCCGCGCTTGAGGGCTGGCGCCAGGGGAAGGCGTCGAAACGTGCCTGAAAATTCTTGTGGGCGAGATCGGGATTATGGAAGAGCAGATGGTAGGAGAATTCACGCCAGCCGAGCTCCGCCACGAATTTCTCCACGTCCTTTGCGGGCGCCTTGCCCGCGTCAACGGCGTGCCTCGCCGCCGCGAAGGCCTGCCGGGCGCTGATTTCGCCAAAGCGCAGATGGGGCGAGAGGCGCGATGTCGCGGGAATGTCGGGCCGGTCGCGATGGCTGGCGTAGGAGGCGATCCCGTCATCCAGAAAAGCCGCCAGACGCGCCTTGGCGCCGGCCTCGCCGGGCGTCCAGGCGCCACGCAGCCCGCCCGCCCAATCAGGCTTGGTCGGCAGCAGGCCGAGGGATTTGAGGGCCGCGCGCTTGGGCGCTTTGGCTGGCCATTCCGCTCCGGTCAGCTTGCGCGGGGCGGGGGTTGGCTGACCGGGATCGGGCAGGGCGAGGCAGGAGCGCCAGAAGGGGGTGAAGACCCGGTAGTAGTCGCCCATCTTGGTGCGCAGCGTCCATGGCTCGAACAGGAGCTGGCCATTGAAGCTCTCGACCCGCAGGCCATCTGCGACCAGCGCCGCCTTCACGGCCGTGTCGATCTCGATGGTCGCCGCCTCGTAGCGCCGCGTCCAGAACGCGCAGGAGGCGCCAGCCGCCCGCGCCACGGCGGGCACGACATCGCCCGCGCGGCCCTGAAGGATGTCGAGCCGACCGCCAATGGCGGCCAGAGCTTCGCCCAAAGCAGTCAGACTGTGATGCAGCCACCAGCGAGACGCCCCGCCGAGCGGCCGCAGCCCGGGGCTTTCTTCGTCAAAGACATAGAGGCAGAGTATGGGAGCTCCGCTCGCCACCGCCGCCGCAAGCGCCGGTTGATCAGCAAGGCGCAGGTCATCTCTTAACCATACAAGGGCGGGACCGCCCTGCGCATTCGCTTTCACCACCTGAACAAGCCCCCAAGCCCGTTAAACGCTTCTGGTCGTCTACGACATCGCAGGGGTTGCGGATCACGGGTTGACGTCGGGCCTTGGTCGTCTAGCATCCCGCTCGAAAATAGGGAGGCGGCGCATGGGCGCGTTCTTTGGATCGAATCGTTTCAAATTTGGCATGTTCGGCCTCAACTGCGCGGGCGGTATGACGCTGAGCTCGGCGCCGGAGCGCTGGGCGGCCGATTGGGATGAGATCGCGGCCGTCTCGAAAATGGCGGATGACGAGGGGATCGAATTTCTGCTGCCGATCGCCAAATGGCACGGCCTGGGCGGTGACGCGGATATGTGGGGGCGCTCCTTCGAGACCTTCACGCAGGCGGCGGCGCTGGGCGCCATCACCAAACAGATCGGCCTGTTCGTGACGGCCCATGTCTCGCTGATCACCCCCGCCTTCGCCGCCAAGGCCATCACCACCATCGACCATGTGACCCATGGGCGCGCGGGCATCAACATCGTTTGCGGCTGGAACCCCGACGAGTTCAATATGCACGGGATCACCATCGATCCCGATCTGCGCTACGCCAAGGGGCTGGAGTGGTTCCGCATCTATGAGAAGCTCTTGAAGGGCGGGGGAGAATTCGACTGGGATGGCGAATATTACAAATTGAAGGGCCTGGTGACCGATCCGCTCCCGGTCCAGAAGCCGGGCCCGCCGGTCATGTCGGCGGCGCAATCGGGCGATGGACAGGCTTTTGCGGCGCAGGCGGCGAACATTCTCTTCTCCTCCATGCACAGCGTCGACCAGGTGCGTGACATGGTGCAGCGTTTACAGGGACTTGCTGCGCAGCATGGGCGCAGCACGGATGTCTACGTGGAGACCCAGATCGTCTGCCGCCCGACTCGCAAGGAGGCGGAGGAATATGCTCACTACTATGCGGTGGAGCATGCGGATCAGGGCGCGCTCGACTATTTCCGCCGCATGAAGTCCGGCACCCTCTCCAAAAGCACGCGCGAGGCGCAGTCCCTGAGCGACAAGGCGGTGCTGGCCAGCGTGCAGCCATCGGAGCGCAAATATCCCGGCATGTTTCCGGGCATGTATCCGCTGGTGGGCACGCCTGACGACATCGTAGCCGAGTTCGCCAGGCTGGAGGCCATCGGCGTGGCTGGCTCTACCCTTGTTTTCCTGAACTATCTCAAGGAATTTCCCTATTTTGCTCAGGAAGTGCTTCCACGCATGAAGCGCGCGGGTTTGCGCCTGTAATTTTTGGATCGACCGTCTTTACGGCATGGCGTCTTGCAACTTAAGCTAGAGCAATTGCAAGCGTTCGTGTGGGTGGGTCGATGTCCGTCATCGCCGGAGTGGGAGGCCGCGCCACGGGACTGCGTGGGGCGCCGGGAGGCTGGGCCGATTTCGCCCGGCTTGCGCGCCTGCGCGACTCCTACGCCATCGCAATCAGGCTGGAGATCGACGAGCGGCGGCTTTTCCTCTGGGTTCCTGTCTGTGCGGGGGCGGGAGCCATCGTCCATCTGACGGCGGATCGGGATCCCTCGCTGCCCTTTTCGCTCGGGCTTATGGCCGCCTGCGCATTGCTCGCCCTCATCTGTCGCCCCAAGCCAGCGGCTTTCCGCATCTTCATCGCTTGCGTCGCCTTCTTTGGAGGCCTCTCCAGCGCGGGGCTACGTAGCGCAAGGGTGGATGCGCCAGTGCTCGACCGCATCCGCGTGGCGAAGGTGACAGGCTTTCTGGAAGAGGTGGATCATCGGCGGGAGGGCGCCCGCTTCATCCTGCGGGTGACCTCGATGGAGGGGCTGGCGCCGGAGGCCGCCCCGTATCGCGTGCGGCTCACCACAAAACGGGCGATGACCGAGGAGGCGGGAACCCATGTGAGCCTGCGCGCCCGCCTGCTGCCGCCCGCCCGCGCCGCCATGCCGGGGGGATATGATTTCGCGCGCGACGCCTATTTCGCGCGCATTGGCGCGGTGGGGAACGCAACCGGGCGCATTGATGTGGCGCCTGCGGCCGCGTCGGCCGATTTTGGCTTGCGTATCTACGCATGGGTGGACCGCGCCCGCAACGCGCTCGCCCGGCGGGTGGAGCGCAGCATCGGCGGGCCAGCGGGGGCGGTGGGCGCCGCCATGGTGACGGGCAAGCGGGATTTTCTCGATGATCCCACCCGCGAGGTCATCCGCGAGGCCGGCATCTTCCATATCATCACCATCGCGGGCGTGCAGATGACGCTGGTCGCGGGAATTTTCTTCTGGGGTTTTCGCCGCCTGCTGGCGCTTTCCCGAACGCTGGCGCTGCATCGCCCCATCAAGAAGTGGGCGGCGGCGTTGGCGATCATCGGAGCCATTCTCTACGACATCGGGACCGGTTCGCGGGTTGGGACCGAGCGGGCGCTTTACATGACCGTGATCATGCTGGGCGCGGTGCTGTGCGATCGGCAGGCCTTCAGCATGCGAAACCTCGCGCTCGCCGCTTTCGTGATCGTCATCCTGGAGCCGGAGGCCTTGATGGGGGCGAGCTTCCAGCTCTCGTTTGCAGCGGTTGCGGCGCTGATTGCGGTCTGGGAGACGCGGGCGGCCGCCGCAAAACAGCTCCGCGCCATGGTGGAAATGCCCACGAAACCGCGCGTGGATCGCAATGACAGGCTGCTCATGTTTCTGGAGCGCGCGCGCCATGGACCCGCCGCCATGCTGCTCTCAACCATCTGCGCCACGTTGGCGACGGCCTCCTTCATGGCCAATGGCTTTCATGAGTTTTCGCCCTATGTGCTCATCGGCAATCCTCTGACGCTCACGATCATTGAAGTCTTCGCGGTGCCGGGGGCCTTGATCGGCTCCTTTCTCTATCCGCTGGGGCTCGACGGTTGGGTCTGGAGCTACCTGGGGTTGGGCATCAATTTCGTGCTCTGGGCCGCCAAATGGATCGGCTCCATGCCCGGCGCCACCATTCACCTCCACGCCTTCGCCCCCTGGGCCATTGTGTTTCTGGCCCTCGCGGTGCTTAGCGCAGTGCTATGGCGGAGCCTGCCCATGCGGCTGCTGGCGCTGCCGCTCGCCGCTATCGGGATCTATGGGGCGGCGACGGGGGAGCGTTTCGATGTGGCCATCTCGCCAACGGGCGATGCGGTGGCGGCGCGCATGGCGGATGGTCGCCTGGCGGCTTTCGGGCGCCGCCCTGGGGCCTTTGGCGTTGAGCAATGGCTGCGGGCCGATGCGGACGGCAGGCCTGCCGCAGATGCTATTCTGGCGAGCGGGGCGCCTCGCACGCAGGACGGCGCCCAGTTCGCCGAAAAGCCCGGCGGGCCGGAGGGTCCACGTTGCGATCTGCAGGGATGCGCGATGGCGCTGGAGGACGGACGCACATTGTCGTTGGTTCTGGACCGCCGCGCCTTCGCGCAGGATTGCGGACGAGCGGACATTATCGTGTCGCCCTTGCCTGCGCCTTCAGGCTGCGCTGCGGAGCTGGTGGTCGACATCGGCCGTTTGCGGGCGACTGGCGCAGTGCTGCTGCGGCTTGAAGACAGCGAGGTGATGGCGCGTACGGCGCGCGGCGCGACCGAAGACCGCCCCTGGTCGCCAGCGCCAAGGCGAGAGATTGAGAGAGCGCCGAACGGAGCGCCTTTGGGGCGTCCCGTAAGGTCAGAGATCTTTGGGGAGGAGGGGGATCAGGAGCAGGATCCGCCCTTCCAATGATCAGTACTTCCGGATCAGGCTCACGAGCCGACCCTGAATGCGGATCCGGTCGGGTCCGAAGATCCGGGTCTCGTAGGCGGGGTTGGCCGCCTCCAGCGCGATGGAGGCGCCGCGTTTGCGCAGGCGCTTCAAAGTCGCCTCCTCGTCATCGATGAGGGCCACCACGATGTCGCCGGTCTCGGCCGTGTCCTGCTTGCGGATGATGACCACATCCTGATCGAGTATGCCCGCCTCGATCATGGAGTCGCCGCGCACCTCCAGTGCGAAATGGTCGCCAAGCCCAAGCATGTCGGCAGGCATGCCGATGGTGTGGCTACGGCTCTGGATGGCGCTGATGGGCGTGCCCGCCGCGATGCGCCCCATGACCGGGATTGAAACTGAGCCGCTGTCGTCGCCGGGGATCGGTACCGTGTTGGTTTGGCGGATACGGCCCAGATCGCCCTCGATGACGGAGGGTGAGAACTTGCCGCCGCGCGCGCCGGGGGCGGGCGTCGAGGACTCGGGCAGGCGCAGCACCTCAAGGGCGCGGGCCCGGTTCGGCAGGCGGCGGATGAAGCCACGCTCCTCAAGGGCCATGATCAGGCGATGGATTCCGGATTTGGAGCGCAGGTCCAGCGCTTCCTTCATTTCGTCGAAAGAGGGGGGCACCCCATCTTCCTTGAGCCGCTCGTTGATGAAGCGTAGCAGCTCACTCTGTTTTTTCGTCAGCATGGCGTCCTCTCGAAGGTCCCGTCCCGATGGCCGGCGCGCAGAGATTCGCAAACGGGGATCCGTAGGGAAGACTGCGGGAAACGCTTAAACAAAGCGTGAACGAACACTATATGTTCGCGGTGCGTTCCGCAAGTGGGGGCGAAAAATGACATAATCTATTGATTTGCCTAAGCTGAATGCTACGATCTGGATAAGAATGGCGGTGTCGAAGGCGGCCGCAGAGCCGCGCGCACACCGAATCACGGGAGGGAATCATGGCGCGACGCCTGGCTGCGGCGTTCATCTTCATTCTATCCATTATGTCCGCCGCGTTATTCGCCCCTGAGCGCGCCCTTGCGCAGACGCCCGGGCCTTGGCCGACCCGCCCTGTGCGCTTCATTCTGCCCTTTGGGCCGGGGTCGGGCATTGACGTCGGAGCGCGGCTGGTTAGCGATAAACTGGCGGCGCGCTGGGGACATCCGGTTGTGATCGAGAACCGTCCGGGCGGCGACGGCATCCTGGCGATGACCTCCTTCATCAACGCCAACGACGATCACGTTCTGCTTTTCGTGGGAGTAGGCTCCTATACGGTGCACCCCTACATGCTTGAAAAGACGCCCTATGATTTCAAAAGGGATGTTCTGCCCGTCGCGCGTATCGCCAACACCCTCATGGCGGTCACGCTGTCGTCGAAGGACGGGGATGCGGACCTGAAGAGTTTCATGGCCCGGGCGCGCGCCAATCCCGGAAAGCTGAACGCTGCGGTGCCTCAGGGAATTTCGGAGTTTGTCTTTGACGGCTTCCTGAAATCCGAGGGCATCGATATCCAGAAGGTGCCCTACAAGGACGTGGTGCAGGCCATGCCAGATCTGGCCGAGGGGCGGCTGAACGTCATCTTCAGCTCCTATGCCGCAGTGCGTCCGACAGCCGAAGGCGGGCAGGTTCGCGTTGTGGCGATAGGCGCGCGCGAGCGCGTCGCCGCTCTGCCGGATGTGCCTACGGCGGGCGAACTGGGCGTGCCCTCATTGCAGCTTGATGGCCTCTCAGGCGTGTTCGGCCCCGCCAGGATGCCGCTCGATCTGCGCCGACGCATCGGCCAGGACTTTGTGGAGGTCATGAAGGATCAGACCGTGCTCGACCGCCTGACCGCGAGCGGCCAGACGCCAGCCCCCGGCGGCGTCGCCGAACTCGAGGCCTCGGTGCAGGCGCAGCTTGATCAGGTGGACGCGCTGGCGAAGCTGTTGGGAATGAAGAAGAAGTGACCGTGGAGCGGGCGAGCGGCGCCGCCCCACCCCTCATTTCCCCGGTTCAAACAGCACCTTGGCGCGCTGCACGATATTGGCGGGCATGGAGAGCATGCTTTCGGCCACCTTCTGCGCCTCAAGACCCGTCGAGGGGCTGATGTCCATCTTCATCTTTTCGGCTTCGGCCAAGAATTCGGGATCCTTGATCATCTTGTCGAAAGCGCTGCGCAGGGCGTCCAGACGGGCGGGGGGCACGTCATAGGTGGTGACGAAGGCGCGCGAAATGCCCATGTCGGCGGACATGAAGGTGAGCACCTGTCGGTCCTCATCGTTCTTGGCCAGCTCAAACATGAGCGGCACATCCGGCAGATCAGGCGCGCGCTGAAGTCCGATCTGGACGAGGATCGTGACTTTCTTTTCCGCCAGCCAATGGGGATGGCCGCTCTTCCAGGACGCCCAGCTGTTCGAGCCGCGCCCGCCCACTTCGCCCTTCTCCATGGCGAGATTCACATCGTTGCCGCCGGGATAGCCCGCGACAATCTTGAACCTGGTTCCGACCAGCGCATTCAGGGCGGCCGGATAGATGTAAGACGTGGAGGCGGCTCCGGGGGCGCCCACGACCAGTTCTCGCGTCATTACATCCTGAATGGTCTTGATGCCCGTGGTGTGCCAGGAGTTGATGACATTGGGGCTGTTGGTTGTGTTGCCGATCCAGCCGAAGCGGCGCACGTCAAATTCGACGCCCTGTGAGCCGATCGCCTGCAAGACTGGCATGTTCTGAAAGATGGCGTGCAGAACGGTTCCATCACGGGGCGCCACCCGCGCCAGATAATTGGCGGCGGCGACGCCCAGGCCGCCTGGCATGTTGCGCACCACGACGGAAGGGTTCCCGGGAATGAAGCGGCCGATATGGCGCGACACGAGGCGGCCGCGAATGTCATAATCTCCCCCGGGCGAGGTTGGGACGACCATCTCAAGGTTTTTGCCCTTGTAGAAATCCTCGACGGGGTCGGCTGCGGCCGTCTGGAAAATGGCTGGCGCGACAAGGGCCAGAGTGACGCAGACAAAGCGCTTCAGGCGCAGGGACATGGATACCTCCCGTTGGATTGCGCGAACAATCAGGAGGTGGGGGCTTGATGTCAACCCGATGCGCTAGCTTCGGGTGAAGCGGACGATGGCCCCTGAGCTAGGGCCTCTATCCGAAGCCTTTCATATGCGGCGCGCACGGGATCGGCGCCATAGACCCGCTCCAATCGCCTCACGGTAAAGTGACCTTCCGCGATCTGCTCGAAATGCTGGAGAAATGCCAGATTGACCGCAGCTCCGCCCATGGCGCCGATCACGGGGATCGCCTGCGCCGCCATTTTCTGGGAGAGCGCGACGCCAAAGCGGGCGGCGATCTTGGAGGCCAGCTTCACGAGAACCGGCGCCGCCTCGTCCACCAAGCCCTTTTCGATCACATAGCGGCTGGCGTCCGCCATGCTGCGGGCCAGAAGGGTCCTGATCGCGAAGTAACTGCTGTTCAGATAGTCGTCCGCCTGGGTGCGCCCGCCCAGCGCGAAAACCTCAAGGCAGGCGAGCGCGGTTTGCGGATCTGCGATGTCCTCGCCCTCCGCCCGCGCCACGTCGGCGATGGCGCGCAACAAAAGGACCGTCGACGCGGGGATCTCGAAGGGCAGGGCGACAAATCCCAGCGCTCCACCCGCCGCGCCCGAGGCTGCGAGAGCTGCCTTGTGAAAACGCGATGAGGCAGGCCTTTGGCCTTCGCGCAGGCTGCGCAAAGCCGCGCCCATGGCGGAGCGCAGCGCCAGATTGGCTGCAAGACTTGCGGCGGAGCGGACACGTTCCGGCATCAGATGGCCGACAGCAGCCATCTGGCGACCCAGCAGGTTGGTGAGCCTGGTGGCGATGGTGACCTTTTCGAGCGCCTCCACAGCGCGCACGAGCGCGGCTTGATCGGTCAAGCTCCATTCGATGGCTTCGACGGGCGTGGCTATGATTTCGTTCATGCGATCAATCCCTTGGAGCGCCGTCCTTGATGTGGAGCGTTGGAGGGTTGGCGACAAGCGCCCTCGCTTTGGGCCTGGCTTTCGTTGAAATTTACATTTGGTTCAGTTTTCGGGTGATCATCATCATCCGATTGCGCTATGGTGTTTTGCTTGCGTAACGGGATCGTTCAGGCGCTTCGTTCGTTCACGGACAGTTCGTTCGGGGTGGGCCGGATGTTCTTCTGCAAGGGGTAAAGGCGAAAGGCCTGAGTTTTCGAGACAATCGCGCACGGCGCGGCTGGCCTCGTCCAAGTGAGGAGACGGAGCATGCTGGTTCGGATCACCTTCGGCGCGGTTCTCTTTGGTCTGGCGCTCGGCGCGGCGGGCGCTCCCGCCCAGGCGCTTACAGCGAAAGAATGCAGCGCCAAATATAAGGAAGCGCAAACGGCCGGCTCCCTCGGCGGAATGAAATGGAATGATTTCCGCAAGACCCAATGCAGCGCTGACGCCACTGTGCAGCCCGCAGCAAGCCCCGGCGGCTCCACCGCCGCCAATCCGCTGAAACCGGCGGCCGCATCTACGCCTGCCGCCGCCGTTTTCCCGACAACGGTTTCGGGGAAATACGCCAGCGAAAAGCCGGGCACGGCCCGCATGCATACCTGCCGAGACCAATACCAGGCCAACAAGGCCTCCGGCGCCAATGGCGGTCTGCCCTGGATCAAAAAGGGCGGCGGCTACTACAGCGAATGCAACAAGCGACTGAAGGGTTAAGACTGGCGAAAGGTTGAGCCTCACCGCCATGGACAGAAGGCCGCGCGCTCCGTATAAAGCGCGCTTCTTTTTGGAGCCCCGCCATGCTCGACTTCTCGCCCGTTTCGACCCTGCCCGCCGACCGCCGCAAGACAATGGCGGATTGTCAGTTGCGGACCTTCGAGGTGACGGATCTTGCGGTGCTTGACGCCTTCATGGTCACGCCGAGAGAAATGTTCCTCGCCTCCGCCGATCTGGCGGTCGTCTACTCCGACGCTCCACAGACGGTGACGCGCGAGGGCGTCAGCCGCTCCCTGTTGACGCCGATGGTGCTGGCCCGTCTGCTTCAGGCGGCGGACATAGAGAAGGGCTCCAGGGTGCTGGATGTGGCGGGCGGCTGCGGTTATTCAGCGGCCATCCTCGCTCATTTGGCGGGCTCGGTCGTCGCGCTCGAAGCTACACAGGCCTTCAGCGCCGCCACTGCCGCCAATGCCGCCGCACTTGGGCTTGAGTCCATCCGCACGGTCGCCGGGCCTCTTGCTGAGGGCGCTGCGGCTGAGGGGCCATTCGACGTAATTCTGGTCAATGGCGCGGTGGAGCAGGGCCTTGAGGCTCTGTTCGCGCAATTGGCGCCAGGTGGGCGTCTTGTTTGCGTCATGCGCGCGCCAGGACAGGTCGGTCGCTCGGCGAAGGCGGTGCGTTTTGACCGTATCGGCTCCGATGTCAGCTCCCGCTTTCTTTTCGACGCCGCCGCTCCGTCTCTGGACGGTTTCGCTCGCAAGGCGGCGTTCGTATTCTGAAGCTTCCGCAGTAGCATTGTTACAACTGCTGCTTAAATTTAAATTAAGCAATCTCATTGCAACATATCAATTGACGGTCATTGCGTTAGAGTCGTGACCGTCGCCGTCGTTGATTGAGTCTAGCCTTCCTCTTTTCCGTTTTTTTCACCTTCTCTCCCAAGAGCCGGAGCCGTTCACGGTGACCCAAGTATCGAACGACGCTCTGCGTCGGGCTAACGCATGCTCATGTCTTCAGTCGAGCGTCAGGAAGCGGCTCCTGCTCTCTGGCGCGCTTTCGCTTGTCACATTTTTCGTCGCATCTGCAGGGACGGTTCGCACCGCCCGGGCGGAATCCATGTCGGGAGCGCTCGCCAAGGCTTATGGATATAATCCCGATCTCAATCAGCAGCGTGCGGCGACGCGCGCGGCGGACGAGGGCGTGCCTCGCGCCACCGCTGGATGGCGACCTGTTTTGTCGGCGTCATCAAGTATCGGCCTTGCCGCGACCAAGACGGTTGATCGTGGATTGATCAAAATAGATTCCAACACGCTGCCGAGGGTCAATACGGTTTCTGTGACGCAGACCCTTTATAATGGTGGTCGGACAGGCAACACCGTTCGACAGGCGGAATCCACCGTGATGCAGTCCCGCGAGACGCTTCGCCTGTCTGAGCAGGAAACTCTCGTGGCGGCCTCCACCGCCTATATGAATGTGTTGCGGGACACCGCCCTCTTGCAATTGCAAAATAACAACGTCGATGTTCTGAAAGAACAGCTCAAGCAGACCGAAGATCGCTTTCAGGTGGGAGAGGTGACGCGCACCGACGTTGCGCAATCTCAAGCCTCCCTCGCTCAGGGGCAGGCCAACGCGTTTCAGGCGCGGTTCGATTTGCAGAACAGCATCGCGATCTACCGCCAGGTGATCGGCGAGCAGCCGCGTCAACTCGAGCCCGCCCGTCCCGTCGAAATCCTGCTGCCGCCCAGCCTCGAGGCCGCGCTCGCCTTGTCGCAGAAGGAGCACCCGAGAATCCTCGCAGCGCTTCATGCGGTCGACGTCGCCGCCTTGAACGTCACCGTACAGGAAGGGGCCTTGTTGCCGACGCTCACCGCCACCGGGACGGCCTCCGTCAACCGGGAGCCAAGCGGATTTCCCAATTACCAAACGAAATCCCTGTCCGCAGTGGCCACGCTGAACGTTCCGCTTTACGAGGGCGGGGCGACTTATTCGGCGATCCGTCAGGCAAAGGAACTGGTTGGTCAGGCGCGCCTGCAGGCGGACCAGCAGCGCGAACTCGTGCGGTCCGGCGTCATCGCCGCTTGGGGCGGCTTTCAGACCACAAAATTGACGATCCAGTCCTTTCAGGCGCAGGTGCGGGCCAATGAAATCGCCTTGGCGGGCGTGCGCGAGGAGGCGAAGGTCGGCCAGCGCACGACGCTCGATGTGTTGAACGCCCAGCAGACCCTGTTGAACTCCCGGGTCAGCCTTGTCACGGCGCAAAGAAACCAGGTGGTGGCGTCTTATGCGCTGCTTGCGGCGACTGGGCAGCTTTCCGCAGCCATTCTGTCGCTTCGCGTCATGACCTACGATTCCACGCTGCACTTCGATCAAGTCAAGGACAAGTGGATTGGCACGCGGACGCCTGATGGCAACTAGAGGTGACCTCGATTTTTGTGGGTGCTCGCCCAATCGTTTGGCGCTTGCGCGTTGACCCACATGCGTCAGAGGTGAGAAAGTTGTGTGATATGCACTTTCGATTCGCTCTCAGGGTTGAGGAGGATCACGTCGCATGTGCATGATGGTTTTTACGCCCTGAAGAGTTTCTTATCATGAATGCAGCGTCAACCGCTCACCAGCAGACGGCAGCCGACCAGCGGGCCCATGAACCCTCCATGGAGGAGATTCTGGCCTCTATTCGTCGCATCATCGCTGATGATGATGTCCTGCCGTTGTCGCGTCAGTCTTCCGCCGCCCAGCGTCCGGTTTCGCCCGCGCCTCAACCAGGCCCGGCTCCCTATGGATCCTTCGAGGCGCCGCGTCCGGGCCTGCGGCGGGAGCACCCCGTCCAGCAGGCGGATTCCTTCCATCGCGAGCCGTTGGAGCCTGCGCCTCAACGCCCAAATCGCAGTGGTTTTCGCCTCGATCTGGACCCGCCCTCGCGTCAGGCGCCTGAGCCGGTGGAGCCCGGCTTTGACGAGCCTGAGGCCTTCACGGCTGAGCCGGAGCAGACCAGCGCTCCGCTCCTGTCGGCGGGCGCAGACGCCAGCGTCAGTTCATCCTTCAATGCGCTTGCCGCCAGCATGATGATGCAGAATGGCGGCCTGATCGAGGACAGCGTCCGCGAGATGCTGCGTCCCATGCTCAAGACCTGGCTCGATGACAATCTGCCTGGAATCGTCGAGCGTCTGGTGCGTCAGGAGATCGAGCGAATGGCGCGCGGACGCCGCTGAGCGCTCCCGGCCAGATTTAATCAGCCTCAACGCAGCGCTTCATTGGCGCTGCGTTTTCAATTCCGGACATGCTTTCCCTTCGTCGACATTGACAGTCGCGGGTCCTCGCGCTTTCTACGGCCCGACCCTGCGTAGCGACGCGCGCCCCTGAAATCCCGGTTTCACGCCATGATGGACAAGAGTTTCGATCCCGCCGCCGTTGAAGGCCGCATCGCTCAAGCCTGGGAAGAGGCGCAGGCCTTCCGCGCCGGGCGCCCGGACAGGGCGGGGGCCGCGCCATACAGCATCGTGATTCCCCCGCCCAATGTGACGGGCTCCCTTCACATGGGTCACGCCCTCAACAATACGTTGCAGGATATCCTGTGCCGGTTCGAGCGCATGCGCGGCAAGGACGTGCTCTGGCAGCCAGGCACGGACCATGCGGGCATCGCGACCCAGATGGTCGTCGAGCGCCAGCTCATGGAGCGCAAGGAGCCCGGTCGCCGGGAGATGGGCCGCGAGGCCTTCCTCGAGCGCGTCTGGGCCTGGAAGGCGGAGAGCGGTGGAACCATCGTCAACCAGCTCAAGCGCCTCGGCGCCTCTTGCGACTGGAGCCGCGAACGCTTCACCATGGACGAGGGTCTGTCCAAGGCCGTCCTGAAGGTCTTCGTGCAGCTCTATCGCGAGGGGCTGATCTACAAGGACAAGCGCCTCGTCAACTGGGACCCCAAGCTGCTGACCGCCATCTCCGACCTGGAGGTGCAGCAGGTGGAGGTCAAGGGCCATCTTTGGCACTTTAACTATCCGCTCGAAGGCGTTGTTTATGATCCGGAAAATCCGGACACCTTCATCACGGTCGCCACCACCCGGCCCGAGACCATGCTGGGCGATACGGCGGTGGCGGTGCATCCCGAAAACGAGAAGCTCGGCCATCTCATTGGCCGCCATGCGATCCTGCCGCTGGTCGGCCGGCGCATCCCCATCGTGGGCGACGACTATGCCGATCCCGAAAAGGGCACCGGCGCGGTCAAGATCACCCCCGCCCATGACTTCAACGATTTCGAGGTCGGTCGCCGCCATCTCGACAAGGGCGTCGAGCCCATCAACATTCTGGATGCGGAAGCCCGTCTTCTGCTCAAGGAGAATCCGTCCTTCCTCGCCAATCTCCTTGAAGGACCGGACTTTGAAGAGGCGCTCGCCCTTGATGGCGTGGATCGCTTCGTTGCTCGCAAGCGCATCGTCGAGATGCTGGAGGCGCGATGTCTTTGCCCGAAGATCGAGCCCTATGCCCATACCGTCCCCCATGGCGACCGCTCGGGCGTGGTCATCGAGCCCTGGCTCACCGACCAATGGTATGTGGACGCCAAGACTCTGGCCCAGCCTGCGCTGGCCGCCGTGCGCAATGGCGAGACCAGTTTCATCCCGAAGAACTGGGAAAAGACCTACTTCGAATGGCTGGAGTACATCCAGCCCTGGTGCATCTCCCGCCAGCTCTGGTGGGGCCACCAGATCCCCGCATGGTATTCCGCCTGGGGCGGCGTCTATGTGGCCGAGACTGAAGAGGAGGCGATCGCTGAGGCGCTGGCCGACGCGGTCACGCGCGAAATCTATGACGATGTGGAGGCTGGCCGGATCGCCGACGATCCCGAGCTCTCGGCGACCTTGCTGACCCGTGACGAGGACGTGCTCGACACCTGGTTCTCCTCCGCGCTCTGGCCCTTCTCGACCCTGGGCTGGCCGGATGAGACCGCCGAGGTGAAGCGCTTCTACCCCACCAGCGTGCTGGTGACCGGTTTCGACATCATCTTCTTCTGGGTCGCCCGCATGATGATGATGGGCCTGCACTTCATGAAGGAGATCCCCTTCGCCGACGTCTATATCCACGCCCTCGTCCGCGACGAGAAGGGCGCGAAGATGTCGAAGTCCAAGGGCAATGTCATCGACCCCCTGAATCTGATCGACCAGTATGGCGCGGACGCCCTGCGCTTCACCCTGGCCGCCATGGCCGCGCAGGGGCGCGACATCAAGCTGGCGACGAGCCGGGTCGAGGGCTATCGCAACTTCGCGACCAAGCTCTGGAACGCCGCGCGCTTCGCCGAGATGAACGGCTGTGTGCGGACCATCGGCTTTGATCCCCGGGGCGTGGAGCAGACCCTCAACCGCTGGATCATCGGCGAGACCGCGCGTGCGGTGACGGATGTGACCGGCGCCATCGAGGCCTATCGCTTCAACGACTCCGCCAACATCGCCTATCGCTTCGTCTGGAACATTTTCTGCGACTGGTATCTGGAGCTGGCCAAGCCCGTGCTGCAGGGCGCAGACTCCCCCGCCAAGCAAGAAACGCGGGCCACCACCGCCTTCGTGATCGATGAGATCACCAAGCTGCTGCACCCCTTCATGCCCTTTCTCACCGAGGAGCTGTGGGCGATCAAGGGCGCCGAGGGCGAGCCGCGCCAGACCCTGCTGGCCCTCGCCGCATGGCCCGACCTCGCGGGTCTTGAGGATGCAGACGCCGAGGCCGAGATCGGCTGGATCGTGGACCTGGTGTCGGAAGTGCGCTCGGTTCGCAACGAGATGAATGTGCCAGCCGCCGCCCAGATCCCGCTGGTGCTGGTCGAGGCGCCCGCCGCTGTCGAGGCCCGCGCCCGCGTCTGGGACGAGACCATCAAGCGTCTCGCCCGGCTCTCGGACATCAGCTTCGCACCCGTGGCGCCGCGCAGCTCCGCCCAGATGATCGTCCGCGGCATCGTCGCCGCCCTGCCGCTGGAGGGCGTGATCGACATCGGCGCCGAGAAGGCGCGCCTCACCAAGGAAATCGTCAAGGAAGAGGGCGAGGTGAAGAAGGTCGACGCCAAACTCAACAACGCTGACTTCGTACGCCGTGCGCCCGAAGAGGTCGTCGAGGAAAATCGCGAGCGCAAGCAAGAGGCTCTTGCCCGTATCGAAAAGATGCGGGCGGCGCTGGATCGGCTCAGCGCCTGATAGGTAAGCGGGTAGGGGCGTCGCGACTGCCCGCTCCCGCGCCCCTCACTCAACCAGAGCAAGTGGTGCGTACTAGGCAATTGTGGCTTTGACGCAACAATTAAAATTGTTCATCGCATCGCCTATTTCAAAGCTATGCTGTGCCCAGATTCAGCCATAAACCGCGCGCTACTTCACTCGTCGGACGAGGATGTCTGCATATAGCTGTTGTTTAGTTCAAACATGGCTCATGACGCAGGCCTTTCAGCAGGGTTGAGCGCGCGATGATCAGCATGTGGCGTTATGTTTCGCCGACCCGCTTGAAAGCGGCGCAGTGCGCGTCCTGTCTTCCGGTGAGTGTGATCGCCCATGTTTAAGCGTCCTGTCTTCGCTCTGGCCCTATGCATCGGGGCGATGATGACAGGCCAGGGCGCCCTGGCGCTTGATGACGCCAAGGCTCCTCCGACCGAAAAGGAACCGCTGGCGATCTTCAAGGATCCCCGCCACGCGATGACCAAATATATCGAAGGCTATCGCGCTGGTAACACGAGCTCCTCCCTGGACGCCCTTCGTTACGCCGCCCAGGGCGGCGAGGCCCTCGCAAGGTGGAAGCTCGGCAGCATGTATGCCGAAGGGGATGGCGTGCCACGGGATGAGGCCAAGGCCTATCAGTATTTCCTTCAGATCATCGAAGCCTATGACGAAGCCAATCCCAATCCGCGCGAGCGCGGCGTGGTCGCCAGCGCCTTCGTGGCCGTGGGCGCCTATGCCCTGACGGGCAAACCGAAGGGTATCGAGCGCGACACCGCGCGCGCTTTTGAAATGTTCAGCTACGCCGCCACCGAATTCGGCGACATGCACGCCCAGTATAATCTGGGGCTCATGTATCTCGAGGGCTCGGGAATGACCAAAGACGTGCGGCGCGGCGCTCGTTGGCTTCGCCTTGCCGCAGACAAGCAGCATATAGAGTCCCAAGCTGTGTTGGGCCGCCTCTATTTCAACGGGTTAGAGGGCGTTCCGCGTCAGCGCGCCTTGGGCCTGATGTATCTGACCATGGCGCGCGAGGGCGCTGGCGATCAGACCAAATATAAATGGATCATCGATCTCTACGATGGCGCGATGACCACAGCCTCCGACCCGGACCGGCAAGCGGCTTTGGCCTATCTGGAGCAGTTCATGAAGGGGCGCCAGGAGGCGCGTCGTTAAGGTTCGGCACGATGCGCGAACAGGCCATGGACGAATCAGAGGTTATCCACAGTTGGCGTCTTGTTCTGGCTGGATCTTGGGTACGAAGGTTTCAGTCAACCTAGATATAGACGCTCAGGATCATGCGCCGTTAGCGCACCTGCCTGGTCCCGGGCGTTTCGTTAACTTCTGATCCCGCTTTGATACAGGCTGGCGGCTTTCAGGCGAGATCAATCCGGATCGGGACATGGTCCGAGGGCTTCTCCAGAGCGCGCATATGCTTGTCGATGGCGAAGCCCTGGAGGCGATCCGCGGCTTGCGGCGAGAGGAGCAGGTGGTCGATGCGGATGCCGTTGTTCCGCGGCCATGCGCCGGCCTGATAGTCCCAGAAAGTATAGAGCCCGGCTTGATCGGTGCAGGCGCGCAGGGCGTCCGTCAGGCCGAGGTTGAGCAGTTCTTGAAAGCGTTCGCGGGTGCGAGGCAGGAACAGCGCGTCGCCCGCCCAGGCCTGGGGATCGTGCACATCGCGCGCATGGGGGATCACATTGTAATCGCCCGCCAGAACCAGCGGCTCTTCGAGCTTCAACAAGCCCCGGGCGTGGGCGATCAGGCGATCCATCCAGGCGAGCTTGTAGGCGTATTTCTCCGTCATCGGCGGGTTGCCATTGGGCAGGTAGATGGAGGCGACCCGCACGATTCCGGCGCCATCAGGCACAAGAGCCTCGATGTAGCGCGCGTGTTCGTCCGCATCGTCGCCCGGCAGGCCCCGCGTCACCTCAAGGGGGCGCTTCGAGAGGATGGCGACGCCGTTGTAGGTTTTTTGACCGTGGGTTGCGACGTTGTAGCCCGCCGACTCCACTTCCAGACGCGGGAAAGCGTCATCGGTGCATTTCAATTCTTGCAGGCACAGCACATCCGGCTCCGCCTCCTTCAGATATTGCAGCAGATGCTCGGTCCGTTGGCGGACTGAATTGACGTTCCAGGTGGCGATGCGCACGGTATGTCCTGTCTTGTTCGAGGCGATGATACCACGCAGGCCCCGCCCGCATCACCCCCAGCGTTGATGCGCCCACATCCATTGTTCGGGTTTTTCGCGGATGGTTCGCTCGAAGGCCGCCTGGAGGTTCGCCGTGGCGGCGAGGATGTCGGCGTCCTTGTCCTCGGTGACGGGAAATTCAATTTTCTCCACGCTGAGGCGGAAGCGCACGCCCGGCTCACGCACGATCCGGCCCGCAAAGAGCGGGAGGCCAAGGTTTCGGGCCATCAGAGCGGGGAAAGGGGTGGAGGGCGCCTCCTGCCCGAAGAAGGGGACCTTGAGGCCGGTGTATTCGCGAAGGTCCGCGAGCATGGCGAGGCACCCGCCGCGCTTCAGGATCCGCATGAGCTTGAGCGGCGTGGCTGGATCCTTGGTGAAAAGGCCGGCAGGATAATAGGGCGCGCGCGACGTCAGCAAAAAGGCGTCGACCAGCGGGTTTTTGACCCGCTGATACAAGCCGGTGGGCTCGCGACCGACCCGTATCAGCCCCATGCTGGCCACCTCCCAATTGCCCTGGTGGGCGGCGCAGATGACCACACCTTTCCCTTCATAGGCCCGCAGGATCTCGAGACCAGAAACGTCGATGCGGTCGCTGGCGAAAATTTCCGGGAGATAGAAGGATTCCGCGAAGGTTCTGCCCAGCACCTCCCACATGTCGCCAGCGATGCGCTCCCGATCGGCCGCGCTCATGTCGGGGAAAGCCGCAGCCAGATGATGGAGGGCCCGCGCGTGCCGTTTGAGCCTGGGCGCCACCAGCCGCCAGAGCCTGCCGGAGAGGCTGGATGAGGTCTCCAGCGGCAGTCTGGCCACAAGCCAGCCGACTGCCCGCACAACGCCATATTCCAACCGGTATTTGAGAGCAGTTCCGAGCATCCGCGCGTCCATGCGCGGCTGGCGCCGCAGACGCTGCTTGCTAGCAGCCTTTGCGGCTGGGTCAAGCCTCAAGCCGGGCGGCGGACCGGTTCGCGCATCAGGCCGGGCAGACGGCCAAGGGGCGCTACGCCTTCGCGCATGAGGGCGCGGCGAAGGGGGCCAATGGACGCCATGGCGGCGAGCCCTGCGGAGCGCATGAAATCCACAGGCAGCGCATGGATCAGAAGCGAGCGGTTCATGAGGTCGACGCTCAGCGTTCGGGTCGCCACGTCGCCATGGCGACGCTTATTGTAGTGTGCGAGGGCTTTGGGATCGCCAGCGTCAAGTTGCCCATAGCTTTCAATGGATTCAACGAGTTGCGCGACATCTCGCAGGCCCAGGTTCAAGCCCTGCGCGCCGATGGGCGGGAAGAAATGGCCGGCGTCCGCCACCAGGGCGATGCGCTCGGCCACCAGCGTGTCGCAGGTGAGGCCTGACATGGGAAAGGCGCCGCGCGGCCCCACGAGGCCCATCCGTCCATGCAGGCCGTGGACCTGCTCCTCGATCTCGGCCACCAGATCATCGTCGGTCAGCGCCATGCGCCGCTCGGCTTCTTCCGGGCTCATGAGCCAGACAAGGCTGGAGCGGTGCCGCAGGCCATCGGCGGCGCCATCTTCAGGACGCATGGGGACGAGGGTGCAAGGACCGCTGCGAGTGTGGAATTCGGTCGAGGTGGCGCGGTGGGGCTTTTCGTGGCGAAGCAGGGCGGTGATGGCGGTCTGCTTGTAGCGCCATTCGCGCGGGCTCACATTCGCATAGGTGCGGACCTGCGAGCCGCGCCCATCCGCGCCGACCAGCAGCGCTGCAGTCAGCATCTCTCCCGTGGACAGACGCCCTTCGACGCCATCATCGGAGGTGGCGTAATCGCCCAGCATGCCTTCCATCAGCGTCACACCAGGCGTCTCCCGCGCGATGACGGCGAGCGCCTCCACCAGGGCCGCATTCTCGATATTGGCGCCGAAGGCTGGCAGACCGATCTCGGCCGCTTCAAGCTCCACAGGCGGGAGGCTGAACATGCTGCCGGTATCATCCACCAATCGGATACGTCGCAGGGGCATGGACAGGGGCTCCAGCCGCTCCCAAAGGCCCAGCGCGCGGTAGAGGCGCAATGAGGCCTCAAAGAGCGCGACCGTGCGCCCGTTGCGCCTGGTGTCGAGCCCCCCCGCCACAGTCACGGAAAAGCCCGCCCCAGCGAGTGCGATGGCGGTGGTGAGGCCTGCGGCCCCGGCGCCTGCGACGAGAATGTCTGAACGAATGGTCATGATGCCTATTTACGGCGCCCGGAGCCGACAGACCAGTCACGCGACCCCACGCCGCAGCCGATCACGCCATGGCTGCGGCTTCGAGGTCTGACCGCGCGAGACGGCGCGCCTCAACGAGGTCCGCCGCATAGGCGACCAGTTTCTGGTCGAGTCCGCAAGCGACCAGGGTGTCCGCCACTTGCGGGGCGGCGCCGGCGATATAGACCTTTGCGCCCCCTCGTTTCGCCTTGGTGGCGAAGCCGATCAGGGCCTGGGCTCCTGCGCCATCGGCGAGAGGCACAGCGGACAGATCCAGCACGAAGGCCTTGGGACGGGCGCCGATCTCGTCCAGCACCCCGGCGACAGTGCTTGCGGCGCCAAAGAAGAAGGGGCCTGCGATCCGATAGGCGAGAATGTCGCCATTGCCTTCGGCCGGGGCATAGGGTGGGCGCGGGTTCACATCATCTCCCACATCCTCCTCGATCCATTGCTGGTGGGAGGTCACCTGCACCAATTGCGCCATGCGGTGCATGAAGAGGATGGCGCCCAGCGTCACCCCGACCGCAATGCCCTCGGTGAGGTCGCGGAAGACGGTCAGGAGGAAGGTCGCCACCAGCACCGCCGCCTCGCCTCGATCATGGCGCAGGATGAGGGCGATCTGGCTGCGCTCGGCCATATTCCAGGCCACCGTCGCCAGCACAGCGGCGAGAGCCGCCAGGGGAATATAAATGGCGAGGGGCGCTGCGATCAGCATGAACAGCAGCAGGAAGACCGCATGCAGCATGCCTGACACCGGGCCTTTGGCGTGGGCGCGCACATTGGTGGCGGTGCGGACGATGGTTCCGGTGGCGCAGAGGCCGCCAAAGAAGGGCGCGGCGATATTCGCATAGCCTTGCGCCACCAATTCGCAATTGGAGCGATGGCGTCGACCGGTCATGCCATCCGCCACCACCGCTGATAACAAGGACTCTATGCTGCCGAGCACTGCGATGGCGATGGCGCTCGGGATCAGTTCTGGAATGTCCGATAGCGGGAAGTCCGGAATTTGTGGCCAGGGCAGGGAGCGCGGCACGCCGCCAAACTTGCTGCCTATGGTCTCCACCGGGAGATCGAACAGAAAGACGAGCAGCGCACCCGTGGCCACCGCAATCAGCAGGCCGGGGACGTTCGGGTTCCATCGCTTCAGTCCAAGGATCAGGGCGAGGCACAGGGCCGTGACGCCTGTAGCCCAGAGATTGAGGGTCGGGGCCGCATGCCAAAGGGCGGCGACCTTTGGCGCCAAAGGCCCCGGCTCATGATCAAGGGTAAGGCCAAAGAGGTCCTTGATTTCCCCCGCGAAGATGATCACGCCGATTCCCGCCGTGAAACCCACGGTCACGGGATGGGGAATATATTTCACATAGGCGCCCAGCCGCAGATAACCCGCTGCGAGCATCATAAAGCCCGCCATGATGGTCGCCATGAAGAGCCCGGAGAGCCCGAAGCGTTCAATGGTTGTGGCCATCAAGACGATGAAGGCGCCGGCTGGTCCGCCGATCTGGAACCGGCTGCCGCCCAGGGCCGAAATCAGAAAGCCCCCGACGACAGCCGTATAGAGTCCGTTTTCCGGCTTGGCGCCGGCGCCGATGGCTATGGCCATGGAGAGGGGCAGGGCGACGATGGCGACCGTCAGGCCCGCGATGGCGTCGGTCCTGAGCCCTGCGGCGCCATAGCCCTCGCGCAAGACAGTCACCAATTTCGGCGTGAAGAGTTCGCTGAAGCTGGGCGCGCGCGTCATATCGCCAGAACCGGAGTTCGCCATAGTTTTCTTCTCATCGACTCGGGGCCTCTATCTTGCCATTGCGAAGACCCCGGCGCCAACACTATGCTGGCGCAACTGTAGCCATGATGTGTTGAGGCATATCAAAATGGAGGGTTCGAGAATGACCAGAGCGATCCGCATGCACAAGACCGGCGGCCCGGAAGTCCTGCAGATGGAGGAGGTCACAGTGCCCGCGCCCGGGCGCGGACAGGTCAAGATCCGCCATCACGCCATTGGTCTGAATTTCATCGAGGTCTATTTTCGCAAGGGCGCCTATCCCGCCGAGCTTCCCTTCACGCCTGGTAATGAGGGCGCAGGCGAGGTGATCGCAGTCGGCAAGGGCGTGACCGACTTCAAGGTTGGCGACCGCGTCGCCTATGCGGCCATGCCCGGCAGTTATGCGGAAGAGCGTTTGATCGACGCGAAGTTTCTGGTGAAGCTCCCCAAATATATCTCCTACGAGACCGGCGCCGCCATGATGCTCAAGGGCCTCACGGCCCAATATCTGCTGCGCAGGACCTTCAAGGTTAAGGCTGGCGACACCATCCTCGTCCATGCGGCGGCGGGCGGCGTGGGCCTCATCCTGTGCCAATGGGCGAAGGCTCTGGGCGCGACCGTCATCGGCACGGTTGGCTCGGCTGAAAAGGGCAAGCTCGCCAAGAAGGCGGGCGCCAAGCACATCATCCTCTATAACGAGGAGGATTTCGTCGAGCGCGTGAACAAGATCACCAAGGGCAAGAAATGTGACGTGGTCTATGATGGCGTGGGCAAGGCGACCTTCCCGGGATCGCTGGACTGCCTGCGGCCTCTGGGGACTTTCGTGTCCTTTGGCTCCGCCTCTGGCCCCGTCGATTCCTTCAATATCGGCTTGCTGACGCAGAAGGGCTCGCTCTTCGCCACCCGTCCGACCCTGTTCAATTATATCGCCAAGCGCGAAGACCTCGACGCCATGGCGAAAGATCTGTTCAAGGCGGTGAAAAACGGGGATGTGGTGATCCCGATCCACGCCCGCTATGCGCTGGCCGATGTGGCCGAGGCGCATCGCGCTCTGGAATCGCGCGAGACCACCGGGGCGGCGATCCTGATCCCGTAAGGAGGCAGGGGGTGGTCCGACGCCTCCGCATCGGACCTCATCGACCCGTCGCCGTTCAGAACTCACCGGCCATGCCGACGCGCCCCAACTTATCCCCGGATCCCGGGGTGTAGGAGAGTCCTGCCGTCATGGCGAGGGGAGCGTTGGAGTTCAGGCGATGGGCGATGGAAAAGCCCATGGCGTATTGATCTCTGAACCGCGCCACATTGCCCGCCCAACTCGTCTTGCCGGGGGCGGAGGGCATGGGGGCATTGACCAGCGCCGCCGCCGCCGCGATGCCGCCCCGCGCCTCCTTCCGGGCGGCGACCTGCTGTGCATTGAGTTGGTTCACAATGGTCGTCAGCGCATCCAGCGATTGACCGAGCCCCCCGAGGGACTGGCTGATCGTCGTGGCAAGCGCAAGATTGGTCGCATAGAGCTGGGATCCGTTCACGGCGTCGGTCGAGTCCGCTACGATGCGCCCCGCCGCGACATTCTGGATTTGCCGCTCGGCGCCCTTGGCTCCCACGCTCACGAGACCGACCGGCGCATCGCCCGCATAGGCGTAGGTCCGCCCGCCCACCACGCCGCTGGTGACGGGCACAGCTCCGGCGCCAGTCGTCGTGCTGCCCGCGCCGAGCGCCACGCTATTGCTGGCGCCGGCGAAGGCCCCCACGCCAATCGCGGTGGAATAAGCGCCGCCAGCGACGCTATTGGCGCCAAAGGCGGAGCCGCCAACCGAAGATGCGGTAGATGAGGCGCCGGCCGCCGTCGACTGCGCACCCATTGCATTACTGCTTGCGCCTATGGATGTTGATTGGTAGCCGGTCGCCTGGCTCGCGGTGCCATTCGCCGTTGAATTGTCCTTCTCCGCCATTGCGCCTTGTCCCGCCGCAGTGGAGTTTGCGCCCAGCGCCTTGCTCTCCTCGCCAAGGGCGGTGGACGCTTGACCGACCGCCTGACTTTCAACGCCGATCGCAGTTGCTGCGTTATCTTGGCCGGGACGAATGTTTGCGACGCCCGCCACGCTACCAGCGCCCAAGGCGAGGCTCTTGGGAGGATTGGCTGTTCCCTCGACCAAGCCCTGCGCCTTGACCGTCTCGCCCCCCGCGCCGATCAACAAAGCCAAAGCGGCCGCGCTGAAAAAGCTGAGGCGCCGGTGGTGAGGGACCCGGTAACATGCGGGTGATGCGCCGACCGTCTGGGACCTGGGGAATATCGGTTCAGGGGCGAGGATCATGGTTGCGCCGTCGCGATTCTGTTTTCAATAGTTAAGCTTATGTATTGATCATGGTTAACAACTGGTAACTGCGCGGCGCCGCCCCGAGGCTCGCTCTTCCCAAATGCGGGAGAGCGCTCCATGTTTTTCGCATATAAAAATCCCGCACGCGGAATCCCGCCGGGTTTATGGATATCGTCTCGCCCATTGAGGAGCAGGGGCGCCATTTTGGCGCTGCTTGAGTTTTGAGATTACAAGGGTGAAATTGCGGGAAACACCGAGGATTATCGGCTTTATGGGCTGGCCGACAGTCGAGGAAATCTGCGCGGGATCACCATTGATCTCCTCGGCGGACGCCTGATTCAAAAGCCATCCAGCCGAAGCCCAAAGGTTCCCTCACACCGCCATGCCATGCAAATCATATGGCCCGGCCTTGTCGATCTTCACGGTCACAAGGTCGCCTACGCGCAGCGGCCGCCGCGACGCGATGTGGACGGAGCCGTCGATCTCCGGCGCATCGGCGCGGCTGCGGCCCTTGCCGACGCCATTTTCAAACGAATCCACAATGACTTGTAGCCGCTTTCCGACCTTGTTTTTCAAGATTGAGGCGCTGATCGCCTGTTGCTTCTCCATGAAGCGGCGATAGCGGCGTTCCTTTTCCTCGTCAGGCACCACCGCAAGGCCGAGATCATTCGCCATGGCGCCCTTCACGGGCTCATATTTGAAGGCGCCGACCCGGTCGAGGCGCGCTTCGCCCAGCCAGTCCAGCAGCATCTCGAAGTCTTCCTCGGTCTCGCCCGGAAAGCCAACGATGAAGGTGGAGCGGATGGCGAGATCCGGGCAAGCCTGCCGCCAGGCCTTCACCCGGTCGAGCGTCTTCTCCTGATTCCCCGGGCGGCGCATCGCTTTCAGCACGCGGGGGGAGGCGTGCTGGAATGGGATGTCGAGATATTGGAGGAGGTTGCCGGTGGCTCCGCTCTGGGCCATCAGTTCCACCACCTCGTCCACATGGGGGTATGGATAGACATAATGCAGCCGCACCCAGGCGCCGAGGGTGGAGAGCTCGCGGGTCAGGTCGAGGAATTTGGCGCGCACCGAGCGGTCGGCGAAGGCGCTCTCTTCGTAGCGCAGGTCAATTCCGTAGGCGGAGGTGTCCTGCGAGATGACCAGCAGTTCCTTCACGCCAGCCCTCACCAGCTTCTCGGCCTCCCGCAGCACGTCGCCCGCCGGGCGCGACACCAGTTTGCCGCGCAGGGCCGGGATGATGCAGAAGCTGCAGGTGTTGTTGCAGCCCTCGGAAATCTTGAGATAGGCGAAGTGGCGCGGGGTCAGCTTGACGCCCTGCGGGGGCACCAGATCAACATAGGGATCGTGAGCGGGCGGGGCGGCCTCATGCACCGCCTCCATGACGCTCTCATAGGCCTGCGGTCCGCTGATGGCGAGCACGCCCGGGTAGGCCTCGCGGATGGCGCCGGGCTCCGCGCCCATGCAGCCGGTGACGATCACCTTGCCATTCTCGTTGAGCGCCGCGCCGATGGCGGCGAGGGATTCCGCCTTGGCGGAGTCCAGGAAGCCGCAGGTGTTGACCACAACGGCGTCGGCGCCCGCGTGGCTGCGGGTCAGCTCATAGCCCTCGGCGCGCAGGCGGGTGATGATCCGTTCGGAATCCACCAGCGCCTTGGGGCAGCCAAGGGAGACGAAGGAAATCTTGGGGGCGGGGCGCTGGTCAATCTCGGTCATGGGCTTCGATTGCCACGGGGCCGGGCCGGATGCAACCAAAGCTCGCGTCATCAATGCGATTCCTGCTCTGGATGACCGCCACGCAGGGGTGACGGGTCGCGGGCTTGGCGTTATGGTCGCCCCAAGCCGCCGCTGATTGGCGACCACCTCAGGGAGGACATATCCGCATGAGTTTCACGCTTGCCACGATCAAGACCGCCTCCGGTCCGCGCGCCGCCATGGTGGTGGGAGACCGGGTTCTCGACATCGCAACCACTTCGGGAAAGGCCGATGACGCCTCCATGCTCCACATCATGGAGACCTGGGCTGAGACGCTGCCGCGCCTCGACGCCCTGGCAGCCAAGGCGGCGACCGCAGGGACTCCGTTGAGCGAAGCCCATCTTCTGGCCCCCATTCTGAACCCCGGCGGCATTTTTTGCGCGGGCTCCAACTATGCGGACCATGCGGCCGAAATGGCCGCCCGTTCAGGCCAGCCCGCGCCCCCCGACCCCCATACGCTGGGCCTGCGCTCCTGGCATTTCATGAAGACCCGCCATTGCATCGTCGGCCCCGGGGCCACCGTGACCATGCAGCCCCGCTCGAAGAAGATCGACTGGGAGATCGAGCTCGCCCTCATCATCGGCAAGACCGCGCGCAATGTTTCGGAGGCGGACGCCCTCGATTATGTCGCGGGCTATCTGATCGCCAACGACCTGTCGGCCCGTGATCTGGGCAACCGCGAAGGCCTGCCCGCCACCTCGTCCTTCAAGGCCGACTGGATCGCCCACAAGAACTGGGACGGCTCGTGCCCGCTCGGCCCCTGGATCACCCTCGCCCGCGACATCCCCAATCCCCATGACCTGAAGATGGTTCTGGACGTGAATGGGGTCGTGAAGCAGGACTCCAACTCCAAGCACATGATCTTCAACATCAACGAGCAGATCGCCGATCTCTCGCGCAATTTCACCCTGCATCCCGGCGACCTGATCCTCACGGGCACCCCGGCGGGCGTGGGCGCAGGGCGCGGCGAATTCCTGAACAAGGGTGATGTGGTGCGGCTGCGCATCGATCATCTGGGCGAACTGGTCAACACCATGGCTTGATGGGGATCAGGGCGGGGCTGCGAAGCCCCGCTCATTCCCGAAACGCAAAAGCCCGCCCCTGCGAAGGGGCGGGCTTCCCTGTATCAGGGCGTCTGGTCTCAGACGTAGGGGTTCTTGTAGGCGTGGCAATGGACGACCAGCGGGCCGAGGTGCTCGCATTCGCCGGTCATGACGTCGCCGGGCTTCACAGGGCCCACGCCCGCAGGCGCGCCGGTGAAGATCACGTCGCCGGGATAGAGCGTGTAGAACTCTGAAGCCAGCGAGATCAGCTTCTGGCAGTTATAGATCAGGTCCGACGTGTGGGCGTCATGACGCAACTGCCCATTCACGAAGAGCTTGAAGGGCACGTCGTTCGGATCCTTGATCATGTCCTTGGTGACGAGCCAGGGGCCGATGACCGCATAGCTGTCAATGGACTTGCGCATGGAGCGCTCTTCGCCGCCGCGCACGGTCATGTCGAGGCTAAGGCAATAGCCCGCCACATAGTTCAGCGCGTCGGCCTCGGAGACCTGAGAGCATTCCTTGCCGATGACGATCATGAACTCCAGCTCATGCTCGGTAAGCTTGTCGAGGAAGCGCAGGTGGACGCCCTCGCCGGTGCCGACCATGGCGGAGTTCGCCTTCAGGAACAGGCCGGCGCCGGCGATGCCCTTGCCCGGGGGCTGGCCGGGACGGCGGGCTTCCATCTCAGCCACATGGGCGTGGTAGTTGGTGGGAGCGGCGATCAGCTTGGAGGGATTGGCGGTGGGGCTGAGCAGGGTGACGGCCGAGAGCGCCTTGGCGGGATAGGAGGAGCCATCGCCCACTGCGGCGCGGATCTCGTCGAGATGGGCGATCATCGGGTCGCCCCAGCGCGCCTTCTTCTTGCCCGCCAGCACCTTTTCCACGACGCTGGTGATGTCGTGAACCTTGTCGCCGTTGACGACGCCATAGCGGTCATCGTCGAATCTGCAGAACTTCATGGGTAGTCTCCTCTACTGGGGCAGCGCCCCTCATCAAATGGATTGGATCAGGCGAGCCCCTCAGCTCGCCAGTTTGCGGGAGATGATGTCCTCGCAGCGCTGGTTGCGCTCCTCGGTCAGCTTGCCGGACATGGCCTCGCGCAGCAGTTGCGACGGAATGGCCATGCCCCAGCGGTCGGGCATGGGCATCTTCTTGGCCCAGTATTCAGGCGTTCCGGGCATATGGAGCGCCTCGTCGATCTGCTCGACCTCGGCGGTATATTCCGTGACGAAGCCATTGGGTTCGATGAAATAGGAGAAGATGTTGTCGCCGGGTCCATGGCGGCCCACGCCCCATTCCACGTTGAAGCCCTGCTGCTTCATGCGGCCGGCGCCGCGCATCAGGCCATCGAAGTTCGGCACTTCATAGGCCATATGGTTCAGGCCCGCCCCATGGCCGCGCGCCAGCGCGATGGAGTGATGGTCCTTGCTGCACCGCACGAAGTCCATGCGCTCGGTCGAATCCGACAGGCGGAAGCCCAGGACGTCGCAGAAGAAGCGGTTCTGGCGGTCGATGTCCTCGACGTTGAGGACGATGTGGGACAGCTTCATGGGCTTGGAGCGGTCGCTGTAGATGAAATCATGCCTGGCCACGCCCGCCGAAACGTTCAGGATCTGGCCCTCGGGGGTCTTCAGGCTGAAGGCGTAGCCGCCGCCGGCGATGGCGGGCAGGGCGTGGGGCGCGGCGATGATCTCGACGCCAAGGCCAGCCACCTTCGCATGCAGCGCATCCACGGTGGCGCGGTCCTGGACCGCGAAATCAATTGAATGAAGCGAGGCGCGGGGCGCTTCGTGCAGGGTGAGGATGTGATGCTCTGCGCCGCTGCCGCGCAGATACATGACGCCGCCCTCGCAGGCTACGGCCTCAAGGCCCCAGCACTTACGATAGAAATCGGCGCTCTCATCGAGGTTGAGGACATTCAGTTCGACGCCCCTCAGGGCGGATATGCGCACTTCGTTCATTTAGGCCTCCAACCAGCTTCGATCATTCAAGGAAGTTAACGGGTTCGTCTGGCTTACGCCACCTCCGAATGGGATCCCTCGCCTCGGAACCGCGCGCTGACCCGGCGTTCAAACCAGCGCAGCGCAGCGACGATGACGATGAGGGGGGTGATCTGAATGACGCCAAGGGCGCAAACTGCGCCATAGCTGCCGCCTTCCTCCCACATGGTCAGGCTGATCGTCCCCAGCACATGGGTGCCGGGGCCGACCAGGAAGACCGACGCGGAGAGTTCGCGAACGGCTAGCACAAACACATAGAGCCATGCGGCGATGATGATGGGCGCCAAAAGGGGCAGCAGCACCCTTATGAACATCTGGATGACGCCCGCGCCTGAAACCGCCGCCGCTTCCTCCAGCTCCTTGTGGATCTGGGTGATGCCGCTGGTGGCGAAGCGCATGCCATAGGGCAGATAGAGCGTCACATAGGCGATCAAGAGGATCCAGATGGTGTTGTAGACGGGGATCGGCAGCATCAGATAGGCGAAGAGCACGCTCGCGCCGATGATCACGCTGGGAATCGCGATGGGGCTGAAGGCAAGGGCGTCCAGCACCCAGCCGCCGCGCGGGGCGGCGCGTTGCGTCACCCAGGCGGCGATGAAGGTCAGCCCGACCACAAAGGTCGCCGCCATGGCCGCCAGCATCACGCTCGTATGCACCGCCTCCACGAAGATAGGATAGTGCAGCACGAAGCTGTAATTGGAGAGGGTGAAGGGCGATGTCGTCGCCATGAAGGGGGTGGCGAGGTTGCGGAAGAAGCTCTGCCAGATCAGCGTCAGCAGGGGCAGGCCCAGCGCCAGCGCGAACATGAAGGACAGGGCTATGGTGACAGGCCAGCGCATCCGTCCCAATTCCAGCGGCACGGGCTTGTAGCCCTTGCCGGTGATGGTCGCGTAGGCCTCGGCGTTGCGGGTGGCGCGACGGTAGAAGAACACCGCCAGAATGCAGATCGCCAGCAGGGACATGCTGAGCGCGCTGGCCACGCCGAACTCCGGCGTCGATTGACTGGTGGCCCGCTGCACCTCCGTCGTGAAGACATTGATGCGGGCGGGGTTGCCGATCAGGCGCGGCACCTCGAAGGATTCCACGCCGCGCACGAAGAGCAGCAGGATCGTTGAAAGGATCGCCGGGCGCAGGATCGGCAGGGTCACGCGGAACAGGGTCTGGAGCGAGCGGGCGCCCGACATGGTCGCCGCCTCCTCCATGCGTACGTCCAGCATGCGCAGGGCGGGGCCCAGCAGCAGATAGGCGAGGGGGAAATAGTGGGAGGAGAGCGCCCAGATCATCCCCAGCATGGTGTAGATGTTGAGAAGCGGCTCCTTCGAGCCCGTGACGTCCTTGAACAGCTGGTTGAACCAGCCGATGTTGGGCGAGAGCGTCAGGGTCCAGGCCATGGCGATCAGCAGGCCGGGCAGGGCGAAGGAGATCAGCGCGAGCGAATGGAAGATCTCGCGTCCCGGGGCGTCCGTCCGCTCGACCACGAAGGCGACGGCGCCGCCCATGAGGAAGGTCAAAACAGCCGTGCCGCTCGCGAAGATCAAGGAATTGCCAAAGACCTTCAGAATGCTCCAGTGGCCATAGGCCTCGACGAAATTGGAGAGGCTGAAGGGGCCCGGTCCAAAGCCCGTATCCTCGGTGAAGGCGGTGAAGAACAGCGCGCCCACCGGCACGATCACGAACCAGCCGCAAATCACTGCGCAGACAACGAGCCAGATGGTCGCGGGGGTTATGCGCGCACCGAGGCGAGCCGAAAAGCTGGGCCTTGGAGAGGCTTTGATGGTCGGCGATATCACGGTCACCGCGAGGACTCCCTGGTCATGATCAGCGCGGCTTGAAGAGGTCGTTGAACTGCTTGATGCGCCGTCGGTCCTCTTCGGTGTTGAGGAGCACGGTGACGATCTTGCGCGGCTTGATCGTGTCGAGCACGTCCGGCGGATTGGTCTTCACATCCGAGCGGGTCGGCAGGCGGCCGAATTTCGCCAGAAACTCCTGGGCCTCGCGGCTGATGGAGAAGTTGGCCGCCAGCAGCGCAGCCTTGGGATGGGGCGCCAGCTTGGCGACCCCCACCTGGCCGAAGAAGAGCACCACCGGGTCCATGGTCCAGAAATCCGTGGCTCCGCCGTTCAGCTTCACGTTCACGGTCAGGTTCACATAGTTGTTGAGCCCGATCCAGTATTCGCCGGACCCCACGGCCCGCGCCACCGCCAGATGGCCGTTGATGGTCACGGGCTGGGTGGCGGCGATGATGTCCTTGAGAAGCTGCGCGCCCTTTTCTTCGCCGTAATGCATGAGGATGCCGGTCATCCAGGCGTCGTCGGTGGCGTCGATGGCCACCTTGCCCGCCCATTCCCGGTGCTTGACGAAGTCCTCATAGGTCTTTGGGAGGTCCTCGCGCTTCACGAATTTGGAATTGTAGGCGGGGGAATTGTAGTTGGAATAGACCCCATACCAGCGCTTGTCGGCGGCGATGGCGTCTGGAAACAGCGCCTTGCCTTCGGACAGGTCCGCCTGAAGCAGAAACTCCGGCGGGACCTTGTTCACATTCGCCGTCTGCATGACATCCCAGGACCGCTGCCCCGCCCGGTTCTCGATGAGCACGCGGGCGAGAAGCTGAGAATCGGAAGCGCGGACGTAATTGACCTTGAGGCCGGTCGCGTCCTCGAAGATCTTCCAGAGGGGAAGGCCTTCCTCTTCATTGGTGGTCGAATAAACGGTGACGGAGCCTTCCTTGCGGGCTTCTTCAAGGATGGACTTGTCAAGCCAGGAGGGGGCGGCTGTTTGCGCCAATGCGGGAGCGCTGAGACCTGCGATGCAGGCGAAGGCGCGCAGGATGCCCATGGTCCGATTGGCCAAGCGTAGTTCCCCCTGTCGAAAACGGTCTTTCGCCCTCGCCGGAGAGCGTGGATCCATCGGCGCTTTGTCTACCCACGCCTTCGACGGAAGTCTATAGGCGCGCCTTCTCGGGCTGGACGCGGCGCCCATTCCCATGGAATATCACGCCCGCGAAGGGGTCACTCAACAGGTCCCACGCAGGGCCCGCATCCCCGGGGGAGACACATTGAACGCCATTGACCTTGAAGTGATCTACCAGTCCACGCTGCAGATCGCCCGCGAACTCACCCTGAACATGCTGCGGACCGGGTATTCCACCATCATCAAGGAGAGCCAGGACTTCACCTTCGCCATTTTCGATCGACGGGGGCGCATGGTGGCGCAGGGGGTGCCCCAGCCGCTCCATATCGGGCCTCTGGCGGCGCAGGTGAACGAAATCCGCCGGGTTTTCAGGGGCCGGATCGATCCGGGCGACGCCTTTATCGTCAATCATCCCTACCGGGCCTGCCAGAACCACGCGACGGATGTGACGATCATCTCGCCGGTCTTCTCCGAGGGCAAGCTCGTCGCCTTCATCGGCAACATCGCCCACAAGCCTGACCTTGGCGGCAAGGTGCCCGGCACCAATGCGGGCGACGCCACGGACCTCTTTCAGGAGGGCCTGCTGATTCCCCCTCTGAAGATCCAGCGCGACAATGTCATCAACGACGATCTCAAGGAGATGATCTGCGCCAACACCCGCACGCCCGACGTCACCTGGGGCGACGTCAACGCTCAGGTCATGACCAATTCCTAT
>CANGTC010000002.1 GCA_947456505.1 Beijerinckiaceae bacterium | reverse complement strand
TCAACGGCGTAGTCGATCTTCAAGCGGCCATAAACCGGTTCCTCGCCGACCATAACCAGCAGCCAAAGCGCTTCGTTTGGAGGGCGGACCCGGACAAAATTATCGCGGCGGCGACACGAGGGCACCAAGCGTTGGAATCAATCCACTAGAGGCCCACCAGCCGACCAAATAACCGGACGCCCGAGCTTCAATGCCTCGGCAGGCGTCTTAAACGGAGAATTGGGCCCAACGGTCCAAACGCGTGGCGCGGCGCTGACAATGCCAAGGTGACCCATTTTAGCGAGATCATACCGAACGCCTTGCTGCTCGACCAACTGCGCCAGCGCCGACGGCGTACCGTTGACAATCATCATGGTCAACCCGTCCGGCTCCGCGCGATAGACCCGGTCGAGGGCTGTCAAGCCGCCTGCGCCGGGCTGATTTACAATAACGATCGTTGCAGATAGCGCCCGCGCGATCGCTGGAGCTATCAGGCGGGCGTAAATGTCATATCCGCCGCCTGGGCCATAGCCGACGACCAGACGCACCGTTTTACCGCGAAAGAAGCCTTCGTCCGCCGTCTGCGCGCGTGCTTGGATCGGCGCCGCATAAAACACGCACACCAGCATAGCTAGAAATCTGAAATTAGTGATCATGCGCGCCGATGCTTCCCATTGGAATTCGCCCCAAAATCAGGGTGCAGGTTTAAGTCAGTCATCATTTTAGCAGATGCAAACCTGTCTGTGCAGTTCGCGAGAACCGCTCCTTGCACCTGGCAAGACAATCATCGCTGGCGCCTTTCCACCACATTAGTTACCGTATTTAACCTCCAATGACTCTGTGGTGAGAAGTTTTCGCTCTAAAGCACGCATCTCATCATAACCCATCAATTGCATGATCTCTTCAATACCAACTGCCAGATCAGGTCTGTCTGTCGGCACACCAGTGCGGATAACGTCCTTCATGCAGTCGAGCGCACGGCTCATGCCCATAATCGCCGCAGCAGGCAACATTCGGGGCAAGCTGACTCGTCGGACACCCATTTGCGCGAGAGCAGGCAAAGGAATGAGCGGTGTAGTCGGACGCGAGCGAATGCCAAATCCCATATTGATAGTGACTGGGATACCGGCAGCATCCACTATGCGCTTAATATCGTCCTCCGAACGCGCGCCGTCTGGAAAAATCATGTCGGCGCCAGCCTGAACATATGCGCGCACACGTTCTACTGCGCCTTCAATGCCTTCTATTGCGAGAGCATCCGTTCGAGCGATGATCATGAAAGCGTCGTCCCACCGCGCAAGACAGGCCGCCTCGATTTTTTTCACCATCTCGACGATAGGAACCACCTCCTTGCCCGGCATATGCCCACAACGTTTGGGATGCACCTGATCCTCTATATTGACTCCGGCGAGACCAGCTTGCTCAAACTGCTGCACTGTATAATGAACATTCACCGGATTTCCATAACCGGTGTCTGCGTCCGCAGTGAGGGGAATATTTATGGCGGCGGCGATCCGCTGACAGTGGAGGACGTTTTCATTTAGTCCCATTACGCCAATATCATCAATACCAAGAACGGAGTTTGAAACTGCCGCCCCGCTGGTCGCAGCAGTCTCAAATCCTGCTGCTTCGACGAGACGGGCACTATATCCGTCATAAACACCGGGTGCGATCACAAGCTCATCACGTCCGAGGATTTGCCTGAGTTTTTGCGCGCGTGTGATCATTTCATCTCCAGTTACTTCTGCTCAGTTGCAAAACATTGCGGAAACCTTATGCTGGTCTTTGAGGCCTGCCAACATTTGTTGACACTTTTTTGGGGCACATGATAGCCCTTGGCGTAGTGGAGATTATGTGATGGGCAAAGGACCTCTCGCCGCCTGGTTGGGCGCAGCCATAGCTTTGTGCCTATTTGCAACCGCCACTTATCGCCAGACGGCCTTCTATCAGGCCAAGACCCTACGCGTTATCGTAGGTTTTCCACCCGGTGGCGGGACGGACCTGTTTGGCAGGGTTGTTGCTGAAGGGCTCGCCAAACACCTTATGGGCAAACCCTCGGTCGTCGTTCAAAATATGCCTGGCGCCGGAAGCGTCATCGCATCCAATTATTTTAGTAATATTGCAGCGCGGGATGGCGCAACACTGTTCATCGGAACCGGGCAATTGCTGCTTCGCATTCTTCTGGGGCTGGACGGAGCAAAATCAAAGGCAGATGACTTTACCCCAATCATCGCCAGTCCGATGGGGCGAATCGCGATTATTCGTAAAAGCGCGGGCGTCATACACCCAAAACAACTGCTCGATCCGCCAGTTCCCCTGGTTCTGGGCGTTCCTGAGGTGATAGCAACCCTCGATACGGTTTTAGGATTGAAGGTGCTGGATGCGAAGTTCCGTACTGTAATGGGCTATCCCGGCAAGGTTGACACCAGGATGGCTCTTGAACGAGGCGAGGTGAACCTTGATGGACAAACAACCCCGCTCTACCGGGAAGGGATCGTTCCACTAGTGAGAATCGGCATTGCCGAACCGCTCTTTGCCCAGGGTCTGCTCGATAAAGACAAATTGCTTCGCGATCCGGCCGCTCCTGAAATTCCCACCGTGGCCGAGGTTTTTGAGCAGATCCACGGCAAGCAGCCCGCAGGCTCTGCATGGGAGGCCTACAAAGCTTCGGTTCGCGCCTTCGGCAATGGCGGCAAGATCTTGATGGCGCATCCTAATATCCCTCCAGCAGCTATGGCGGCGTTGGAGGAGGCCGCTGAGGCGATGGCACACGACCCTGAATTCCTCGTGCATGCGGAAAGCGTCCTCGAAGGATATGGGCTGCAAGCCGGCCAACCTCTCAAGGATAGCCTATCGGCGATAGGGCGAACGACGCCAGAGACGATCAGTTGGCTTCGCGTTCTTCTGGCCCGCGACTTCAACATGCAGTTCAAGTAGCCAGTTCGATGAACGAGAGAGCCATCACACCGTTTTCAACGTTTTCGTGTTCTTCGGGAGAATATCGCTACGTGGATGTTCGACGCTTTATGGGCGATGCAGCCTATGAGCGCCTTCCTTTCGCCGCCCGCATTCTCGCTGAAAATATATTTCGCAACTCAGGATCCGAACGACTTTCCGACGCGTTTTCCTTGACGGGAAGCGACGAATGGCCGCTCGTCATTCCGCGAGTGATACTGCCTGACTCCTCTGGCATCCCAGTATTGATGGATTTGGCGGCGCTTCGCTCTGCAGTTGCTCGTAGAGGCGGTCGTAGCGACCTCGTGGAAAGCCAGATCCCGATTACGCTCGTGGTTGATCATTCGCTGCAAGTGGATGTTGCGGGTAGCAAGTTCGCCGGGCAGGTAAATCTGGAGCGTGAATATGCCCGCAATAGCGAGCGCTACCGTTTTCTGAAATGGGCGCAGAAGGCCTTCGCCGGAATTGATATTTTCCCCCCGGGCAGCGGCATAATCCATCAGGTGCATTTGGAACGGGTGGCCCAGGTCGTCTGCCTGGACAGAACGCAAGCCATCCCGTTGGCGTTTCCCGATATGGTTTTGGGCGGCGATTCGCACACGCCCATGGTCAACGCCATCGGCGTCCTTGGCTGGGGCGTCGGGGGATTGGAAGTTGAGATGGCCGCGCTCGGTCAGCCATATCCCCTTGCTGCGCCGGAATTTGTCGGGGTCGAATTATATGGCGCCCTAGCAGAGGGCGTAACCACCACTGACCTCGCATTGACAATCACTCACCTGTTGCGCAGCCATTCGGTCGTAGGCGCCTTTGTGGAGTTTTTTGGCCCGATCGCCGCACAATTCAGCGCACCAGATCGCGCAACCCTGGCGAATATGGCTCCCGAATACGGGGCCACCACCGGCTTCTGGCCAGTAGACGAACAGACGCTCGCATATCTAGCGCTTACCGGACGGTCCCAGCAACAAATCGATTTGGTTCGCGCACATGCAATAGCCGCAGGTCTGTTCCGTAGCGCCGAGACGACAACGCCGCAATATGATCGAGTCGTCTCGCTTGATGTTTCAAAGGTGAAACGCAGCATCTCTGGCCCCAGCAAGCCGCACAACCTCGGCGATGTTGCCGGTCTCAAGCAGGCATTCCTGTCGAAAGTGGGGCCGATGCAGGAGAGCCCGCCGACGGATCCGAACATGGAATCTGCGCCAAATGGAGCTGTGGCCATTGCAGCCATCACGTCTTGCACCAATACGGCTAATCCTGCGGCGATCTTTGCGGCGGCCGTGCTGGCGCGCAACGCTTTAGCGCGTGGATTAAAGCCTCCGATATGGGTGAAGACTAGTTTCGCGCCTGGTTCACGCGCAGTGCCGTCCTATCTCCTGCGCGCCGGGCTTCTCGCACCGCTGGAGAGCCTTGGTTTCCATGTCATCGGCTATGGCTGCACCACCTGCGGCGGCAAATCTGGACCTCTGAATACTGCTGCGCAGAAAGCCATAGAAAATGGCGTTCGCTGCACTGCGGTTCTGTCTGGAAACCGCAATTTCGACGGTCGCATTCATCGTCTTATTTCTGCGAGCTTCCTGGCATCACCCAGTCTTGTGGTCGCCTACGCCCTGGCAGGGTCTGTTCTGACGGACTTGGAAAAGGATCCACTGGGCGTTGATGCGGATGCTCAACCTGTCTTCCTGCAAGACATCTGGCCTTCGCGTCGTGAAGTCGAGGAACTGGTGATGCGATTTGTCACGCCCGATCTCTTCAACGCTTCTGCGGGGCTGGACGAACATGCACAGGCGCAATGGGCTCAGGTGGCTGCGCCAACTGGTGATCTCTTCGAATGGGATCCAGATTCAACATATATTGTAGAGCCCCCTTTCTTTGAAGACTCGGGATCATGCTTCGCGCAGTTGAACAACATCTCAGGCGCGCGGGTACTAGGTATGTTCGGCGATGGTTTCACAACCGACCATCTATCCCCCGGTGGCGAAATTCCACCGGAAAGTCCGGCGGGACAGTATCTAAAAGAGGTTGGGATCAAGCCTGCTGACTTCAATACCTATGTCGGAAGACGCGGTAATCATCACGTTTTATCGCGGGGGGCCTTCGCCAATCTAAGGACCCGAAATAAACTGATGCCGGATCGCGAAGGTTGGTGGACACAGCAGTTCTCCGACTGCGCCGTCACCAGCTTTTTCGATGCGGCCCAAGGATACCGCGAAACCGGAACACCGCTAATCGTGATCGCCGGGCGCGAGTTCGGCTCCGGGAGCAGTCGCGATTGGGCTGCCAAAGGCCCCGCTTTGTTGGGCGTTGGGGCCGTCATCGCCCAGTCATTTGAAAGAATTCACCGATCGAACCTCATCGGCATGGGAATATTGCCACTGATTTTCGCTCCAGGAGAAACAGCGGAACAACTCGGCTTAACCGGCGATGAAGAATATACATTCACGGGAATTAGGTATGCCCTTGAGACGAAAAATTCCATCTCTGTGGCTGCGAAAGGGCCTAATGGGTTAGAAAAAATGTTTCGCGTTTATGTCGATGCTCGCACGGAGCCGGAAGTTCGCATGCTGATGGCTGGCGGCGCCTTTCAGGCAACCCTGAATAAATTTACGGCGCCGCCTGTCTAGCGAAACTTTTGCGCTAAGAGAGGGAACTTACAGTTGCTCGAATGGATATCCTAACAAGGTAGATCGCACCTTGAGCATCAACCAAGCATGAAACCACGCATCATCCCAGGGTGGCGAAACCTTTGTCGATTGCGGCGATGAAAGCATGCGGGTCGTCAATCATCGGGAAATGACCACAATCTTCGCACACTATGATAGGCGCCTTGGGTAGCGCTTTCTCCATGACGTCGCGCGTCTGAATAGCAGGCCCCTTTGATCCATAAATCACCATCGCAGGCGTGCTCATAGTTGCAAAATCAGCCATTACGTCATGCAGCCGCATCGCCCACATGGCATTTAGGCAATTCTTGGGACCGGCCTTGGCGCGATCAATGTTCCAGCGCTCGACGAAGGCGGTCGTGGCCTTGCCCGGCCGCAAACGTGGGCTGACAACCTCCATTGTTTGCGGCGTGGTGGTCCACATTTTCTCTGTGCGTGACCATCCTTCGACCCAGACAGTCTCTGATCGAATAGGATATTCGACGATGAAGACGCGTTCCATTCGCGCGGCGTTTCGTGCGCCTAATGCGATGACGATTGAACCGCCCACAGATGAGCCGACTACACTGGCTTTCGGGATACCAAGCGTGTCCATCAAGGCTACCACGGCGTCTGCGAAATCATGGGCGGAAAAGAAGCGCGGAGGATTATCGCTATCGCCTTGCCCCGGCATGTCCCATGCGATCACGCGATAGCGTTTTGCGAGCTCTTCGATCACGAATTCATATTCATAGGCCGAAGCGCCGTTGGAGTGCGCCAGAATTAGAACTGGCCCAGACCCTGCTTCTAGATAATGTAGACGGCCAAGCCGCGTCTCTGCAAACCGATCATGGACCAGCATCTAAATCCCCCCTGAAACTTGACGGCTTTTTATCCGACTGTCCAGGGCACAATACTGAGTAAGACCGACTTTGACCAGACCAAATCAATATTTGCGTCATGAATACCGGCGATTTCGCAGGCTGAAAGTTGGCTGCGCTTACTGACTTCAATCCCTGATATTCGCCTGTCGGTGCTCTGTGGCTTGGGGCATCAAAAATGCTCTCCAAATTGATAGTCGAGACCAGCAATGACAACTGCTTCAAAAGCAAGAAAGAGAAGAAATGATTTCAAGATGCGCTGCTATGTGATTGTGCAAAGCAGATGTTGGAAGGGCGCTGATCTCAATGACCGGGTCGTAGATGTGTCCCTAAACGCCAAGCTTGGCAAATAAAGCAGGGTTTAGACACCCGGAGATCGATTACATACTGCCTATGGCTAAGGGTGAGCCCTAGCGGATTTTTTGCGGACATACGCGATCAGGCGAACATAAACTTCGCCTGTCAAATCTTGTGCTGGCCCATCCTATCTAACTTGAAAAGAAACAGATCACGATCATCGAAGGCCGGATCCGCCGGGGCGCATGCCGCTATTTTGACTGAGCCATAAAGAATCGAAGTTGATGCTCTTGAGGTGTTAAGCTAAGCATTTCGCCACGCCCGACAGAGAAATTGTTATCCTTGGAGTAAAATATAATGAAATACAGATGCTTAATTCGATTTTTTCTTTACGCCCTCACCGGCATTGCCCTGACTCACCCGGCAGTGGCCCAATCTGTGCCAAAATATCCTAAGGACACCGTCATACTCGCAACTCACTCCAGTCCGGGCGGAGGTAGCGATGTCTTCTTGCGCGAGATGGCCCCGCACCTTACCCGCATTATGGGGATCAATATCGCCATCGAGAACATATCCGGTGGCTCGGGCGCAAAAGCCATGTCCGTGTTGGCAAAGGCCAAACCTGATGGCGGCATGTTCTACGCCACCACACCCACCTTCATCTACACCTCGCTGATGAGCAAGACGGAAGCGAGCTTCCGGGATCTCGAACCACTGGTGAATGTTTTCTTTGATCCTGAGGTCGTTTACACCTCTGCAGACAGCAAGTTCAAGACGCTGAAGGACGTAATCGATCACGCCAAATCCAATAGGGGCAAGTGGGGCGCCGCCAATCCGGCCTCCCTCGAGCGTCAAGTTCTAGAGCGGATGAAGTCAGTGACCGGAGTGCGCGCCGCCGTTGTTACCTTTGAAGGTGGCGGCGACATGCAGATCAATGTACTCAACCGCACACTCGACATTGGAATTGGCGAACTCGGCGAGATCAAGCCGCAGCTAGAGGTCGGCAAATTGCGCGTTCTCGCCGTTATGGGCGACAATCGCATCGAACAATTGCCGGATGTCCCAACGGCGCGCGAGCAGGGCGTCGATGTCTCCGTTCGCAAGTTCCGAGGCCTTGCGGCGCCCAAGGGCACGCCGGCCGACGTGGTCGCCGCTTGGGAGACGGGTATTCAGAAGGTGCTCGCGGATCCCGTTTACAAAAAGATCTATATTGGGAATGGTCTGCAGCCCGCTTTCATCGCTCATAATGAGTACGGCGCCTTTATTAGCGATTTCGCTCGTGAAACTGAAGCCTTTCTCAAGGCTGCGAGCGTCATCAAGTGAACCGGGACTTCTTGACAGGAGCCATCGGGCTTTCGCTGGCCATCGGCTATTATGTAGCTGCGTCGCATATTGCCTCGGGACAATTGGCTGATGAAGTCGGTCCTGATGGGCTGCCACGCATCTACGCCTGGCTACTGGGCGTCTTCTCGCTGCTCCTCTGCGTGCGCGCGTTGCTGCAAAGAGTTACAACGGCGACCACGGCTGGCGACGTGAATGAAATCCATGCAGGCTTTAGCGCCCTCGGCATTCTGTTCATTGCAGGGGCTTATGTGGCCGCAGTTCCCGTCCTCGGCTATACCCTCACCATCGCCTTCGTTATCGCTGTGGCGGCGCTCTATCAGGGTGGGCGTTTGTCGTGGCCTCTCGCGTTCACCGCAGCCTTTGGTGCGGCGGCGCTATGGTTCGTCTTCGTCTATTTGCTCCATATCGCGCAGCCCGAGGGTATCTGGCCTGACCTTATCGAGAGGATGCGCGCATGAACGAGCTCCTTGGCATGTTTCAGGCGGTCGCCAAAACGCCCATGATCATTTTGGCAGCCTTTGTCGGCACGGCCTGGGGTATCATCGGCGGCGCCATGCCGGGCATCTCGCCCTCAATTGCTATGGCGCTGTTGCTGCCCTTCACCTATGGCGCGGATCCTGCGGCGGCGGTCGTTCTCCTCGCCAGCACCTATCTCGGAGCTGAATATGGCGGCTCCATTCCCGCCATCCTCATCCGAACTCCCGGCACCAATTCGGCTGCGGCCACAGTGCTTGACGGATACGCCATGAAGGAACAGGGCAAGGCGGGCGAGGCGCTTGGCATTTCACTCTATTCGACCCTCGTGGGCGCTGTCTTCGGCGTTCTCATGCTACTGACCCTGACGCAACCCCTCGCCCAAGTGGCTCTGGCCTTTCAACCGCAATCCTATGTGGGGCTCGGCATTCTGGGCCTCAGCGTCATCGCGTCCTGCTCGGAGGGCTCGCTGATCAAGGGGCTCATGGCGGGCGTCATCGGCTTGATGATCGCCACGGTAGGCACCGATCCCGTGACAGGCGTCAATCGCTTCACCTTCGACCATCCGGATCTTCTCTCCGGCATTCCTCCGATTCTCGTGATGGTCGGCGTCTACGCCATCACCAATCTCTTTGAGCAGGCGAGCACGCCCGCTTGGGTCCAGACCAACAGTAACGAAGCGCGCCTGAAGATGCCGGGTGCCCTGATGCGCGTGCGGTTACGCCTGTCGCAAACCATTGGCTGCATCATCGGCTTTATCGAAGGGCTCACGCCGGGGGGCGGCGGCGCCATCTCCGCTTTCATCTCCTATAACGAAGCGCGGCGCTGGTCGAAAAACCCGGAGGAATTCGGCAAGGGCTCGCCCGAGGGCGTCGCGGCGCCCGAGGCCTCCAACGGAGCGGTGTCGGCGACCTCGCTGATCCCCATGCTGGGTCTTGGCATCCCCGGCTCCAATTCGGCGGCGGTGCTGCTGGGCGGCTTCCTCATCCACGGCATGACGCCGGGACCGCTGCTCTTCACCAAACATGCGGACATCATGTCAGGCTTTTATGCAGGCAAGGTGATCTCCCTACTCGCACTGCTGGTGCTCGGCTATCTTATCCTACGGCCCTGCATCTGGCTGGTGAACAGGCCAAAGCACTATCTCATGTCCTTCATTCTCGCCCTGGTGCTGTCAGGCGTCTACGCGATCCAGGGCAGTCTGTTTCATGTGGGTGTCGCCATTGGTTTTGGCGTGCTGGGCTACGCCTTCAAGATCCTCGCCATGCCCATGCTGCCCATGATCCTGGGCGTTGTCCTCGGCTTCATGGTGGAGTCGAACTATCGCCGCGCCCTTGTGCTCTCCGACGGCGACCATATGACCTTCATCGAGGAACCGATCTGCGCCGCCCTTCTGGTGATCGCCGCCGGCTTCCTTATCTATTCCATCATCAGCCACTATCGCGACGCCGCAAAGGCCAAGCGGATCGGAACTGTCCCATGACCGAAACACCCACCACCCCCATCGCCGAAACTCTGGCTGATTGGCTGATTGGGGCTGATGTGAGCAAGCTCCAGCCCCAGACCATCGACATGTGCCGCCGCATTGCGCTGGATGTCACGGGCCTGTGCATCGCCGCCCGCGAGGAGGACTATGTCCTCGCCACCCTCGGCGCCGCCGGGCAGGGCGACGCCACCGCCATCGGCCACGCCCGCGGCTTTGATCCCTTCAGCGCCGCGCTGATCAATGGCACCGCCGCCCATGGCGAGGACTATGACGACACCTTCGAGGGCGGGCCGGTCCATTCCGGCGCGGTGATCATTCCCGCCGCCATGGCCATCGGCGAGATGGAGCAACTCTCCGGCGAGCGCCTGCTGCTCGCCACCGCCTATGGATCGGAGCTTCTGTGCCGCCTGAGCCTCGTGACGCCCAAGGCGATCCACAAGGCGGGCTTCCACCCCACCGCCGTCATCGGCGCCATGGCGGCCGCTGGCGCCGTGGCCGTGGCGCTGAACCTCAACAAGCAGCAGACCACCTCCGCGCTCGGCATCGCCGGGAGCATGGCGTCGGGCATCATCGAATATCTCGCCGAGGGCACCTGGACCAAGCGCATGCATGCGGGCTGGGCGGCGCAATCGGGCATGCGCGCGGCGCTGATGGCGCGCGGCGGCTTTCTGGGGCCGCGCACGGTGTTCGAGGGGTCCCATGGCTTCTTCCACGCCTTCGCGCCCTCGCGCAAACCCGCTTACAACTTTCTCCTCGATGATCTCGGCGCGCGCTGGGTCATCGACGACATCATCTTCAAGCCCTATGCATGCGGAACCATGACTCAGCCCTTCATCGATTGCGCCATCGAACTCGCGCGCCAGGGCGTGAAGGCGGACGAGATCGTCTCCATCACCTGTCCCGTGGGCGAGGGAACCGTCCATCGCCTGTGGGAACCTCTGGCGGTGAAGCATCGGCCGCAGACGCCCTATGCGGCGAAATTCTCCACGCCCTTCTGCATGGCCATCGGCTTTCTAGACGGTAAGGCAGGCCTCAGCCAGTTCTACGAAGCCCATATCAATGATCCCGCAGCGCGCGCCCTCGCGGCGAAGATCAGCTTTGTGGTCGATCCCAATGACCCCTATCCCGACCAGTTCATCGGCGCCCTCAAGGCGACGCTGACCAATGGGGAGGTGCGCGAGATGAAGCAGGGCTTCATGCGCGGCGGCTCCCAGGCGCCCATGAGCCAACAGGAACTCGAGACCAAGTTCATCGACAACGCGCTTTATGGCGGCTGGTCCAATAGCGAAGCTGAGGCCGCGCGTGTCCTCGTCGCGGGCCTCTTCGAAGCCACCACGTCTGCATCCCTGCGCCAATTGCGCATCTGAGAAAGAACCCATCCATGACAGAGCTTGCCAACCGCGTCGCCGTCGTCACCGGCGCCGCTCGCAACATCGGCCGCGCCATCGCCTGCGATCTCGCGGCGGGTGGCGCCAGCGTCGTGCTCGTCGCCCGCGCCGACAAGGCGGGGCTTGACGAGACCGCAGCCCTCATCCGCGCACAAGGCGGACGGGCGGAAGTGGTGATCGCCGACATCACAGATCGGGCCAGCGTACGCGCGTTGGCGACCTCGGTGGAAAGCCTGTTCGAGCGCCTCGACATTCTCGTGAACAACGCCGCCCTGCGCGCGGAACATGCCTTTGAAGAGATCACCCTCGCCCAGTGGCGCGAGGTGATGGCCGTCAATCTGGACGGCGCCTTCCTGACCACCCAGGCCCTCATGCCCCTGCTGCGCAAGAGCGATGCGGGCGCCATCATCAACATGGGCGGCCTGACCGCCTATACGGGCGCCGCCAAACGCGCCCATGTGGTGGCGGCGAAGGCGGGGCTCGATGGCCTCACCAAGGCGCTGGCGCACGAATTCTCGCCCATGGGGCTCACGGTCAATCTTATCTCGCCGGGCCTGATCGAGACCGCGCGGCAGGGACGATCCGCAGATCGCCCGGATCACCATAAGCATCACGCGACCCTGCTGGGCCGTCGCGGCCTGCCCCATGAAGTCGCAGCGATGGTGCGTCACCTCGTCGGTCCGAGAGGACGATATATAACCGGGCAAACGATCCATGTTAATGGGGGCGTTTTCCTTCCCTGACCGCTAAGACAGCTGTCGCAACGCTTTTTGTAACCGAGAATCGACGCTTACCCCCAACATTTAAAGAAAGCGACAACTCACGATGGACCTGTCTCATAAGGAACCATTTGAGCGGGTCCTTGACCCCACACCGAAGAGCACAACAAGCTCAGACAAGGAGACCAGGTGACTTTCGATAGCGATTTATAATCGCCTCCGCCACATAGAAAGCATGCGCCTCAATTGTCAGAGTAGGATTGAAACCACTCATCGTTGGGAAGGAAGAAGAACCTAATAAGAAGAGATTTGGAATGTCCCAACTCTGCCCGTATTTGTTGACGACGCTATCTTCGGGATTGAACCCCATGCGCGTACCACCCATGTGATGACCGCCTGGCGCTCCGGGGCCTGTGGGCGCACGCCAAACTTTGGTTGCGCCCATAGCCTTTCCAATCCCCTCAAGCTTCTCATGAATGAAGGCGACCGACCTATTTTCATTCGGTCGCCGCCAATCATATGTCAGGCGAGGAGCAGGCAGGCCATACTTGTCACGAATGTTTGGATCCAGGTCGATGGTTTGGCTGGCATAGGGTAAATCTTCAACCTGCCCTCCGATAGAGGCGTGCGATTTGAAGTATTGCGAAAGGAAATCGCGATAACCCGCCCCCCAACGCGGCGTTCCCGGAGGCGGCGGCATGTTTAACGCGGCGCCAATGGGGCCACCCTGCAGCCCTGCTGTACCAATTGAAATCTGGGCGCCTCGAATAAACCCGAGATCTTTATGATCAAAATTGTCCGCATTGAAATCATCGATCGAATGCTTTTGGGCGTTCGGCCCCATGTAAACATTCAGCGCTCGATTATCGAAGCCGACAAACACTGCCGGCCGGATATGGGTCATGAGGTACTTGCCAAGATGGCCACTGGAATTTGCAAGCCCATCGGGAAACTTGTTAGTTTTCGACAACAGCATGAGGCGCACGTTGTCGTAGATAAATGTGGAAACGATTATGAGATCGGCTTCTATGGTCTCCTCTGCTCCGCTTGGGCCATAATAATTCACCCCTATCGCCTTCCCAGCGTTGTCCGTATTCACCCGGTAGCACATGGCGCCGGAAATCAGCTTGAAATTTTTCGTAAGGTCCGCCTCTGGAAGTTTAGTGACAAGAATGCTGGACTTTGCCCCCACATGGCATCCGAACGCTTGGCAGAAGCCGCAATAAGTGCAACCGGGACGATCCTTGTAAGGCTCGGATATGATCGCTCGCGGCGTTGAGAAGGGATGATATCCCAGATTGCGAGTAGTCTTGTCAAAAATGGTGGAGGCTTGATCAAGATTGAGCGCAGGCAAGGGATAATCGCGCTTACGCGGCGCTTCATGCACGTTTCCACCATCGATCTTGCGGCCGTTAAGATTACCCGCCTTTCCTGAGACGCCGAGTTCATATTCGGCGCGCTCATAATAGGGTTCAAGTTCTGCGTAGGAAATTGGCCAATCCGCCACATTAGAGCCTTCAGGAAGGAACTTCTCGCCGTAACGTTCGATGGTTTGCGACCTGACACGAAAATCATCCTCATGCTGGCGCCATGAAACCGAGCCATAATGAACGGTTCCACCACCAGCCTGATTGCCGTAGCTCATGGTGTTGAGAGGCGTAGCGCGAGTGTTTGTGTTTGGGCGCCAGGTCACGGGTTGGCCCTTGGGGTCCGGCCGCAATTCTTGCCTCTGGAAATAGCGCAGTTCGTCATGTGGATTGAAATCTTTCGTCTCAAGCCGAGGTCCTCGCTCAAGACCAATGACTTTCATCCCGGCCTTCGCCAATTCAGCGGCCAGTATGCCTCCTGCGGCGCCCAGGCCGACAATGACGACTTCGGTTTTTTCCGTTGCCATGACGACCTCCCAGATGAAGATTATTTTTGGATGCTTTTTGGCGGGAACATCCAATTTTTCAAGAAGACGGATGTTGCGGCAGCCAGGGCTTATGCTGTCCTCGCCGCCATCGCGGTCTCATGATGTCCGACATCTTCAGACCAGCGGCCCTGGCGCCTGCCGATAACGGTGCACAATCGCGTCAGCAGTCATGAAAGCCAACGCCTGGATCGTTAGTGTCGGATTGAATCCAGAGCTCGTGGGGAAAGCAGAACTTCCGACAACGAAGAGATTCGGAATATCCCAGGTCTGCCCATATTTATTGACCACGCCGTCACGCGGATCAGCACTCATACGTGCACCACCTTGATGATGTGCGCCGGGCTGGCCCTGATTGGTCGGCGGACGCCAAACTTTCGAGGCTCCCATTGCGTTGCAGATCTCTTCCACTTTTTTCCCAATGAAATCCATGCGCGCGCGCTCGTTAGGACGGCGCCAGTCATAGGTCATACGGGGCGCTGGGAGGCCGTACATATCCTTGAAGTTAGGATCCAGATCGATCGTCTGATCAGTGTAGGGCAGATTCTCCGTCTGAGCGTTTACTGCAGCATAGCGCGTATAGTAACGAGCCAGGAAATCCCGGTAAGCGGCGCCCCATCGCGGCGTGCCCGGAGGTGGCGGCATGCTCATCGCCGCACCTATCGGCCCAGCCTGTAGGTCAGCTGGGCTCACATTGATTTGCGCGCCACGGATGAAACCGAGGTCTTTATGGTCAAAGTTGTCAGCATTGAAATCATCAATGCAATGACGCTGCGCGCTTGGACCCATATAGATATTTATGTGCCGATCATCAAAGATAGCGAAAGCCCGGGTGCCGATCTGCGCCATCACATGCTTGCCAAGGTGACCGCTGGAATTGGCCAGACCATTCGGAAATCTATCAGTCCGCGACAGCAGCATTAGGCGTACGTTATCGTAGATGAATGGGGCTACAATAACGAGGTCGGCCTCGATAGTCTCGTCGGCCCCGCCTGGTCCGTAATAGCTGACCCCCGTCGCCTTCACGGTATTGTCAGTATTGACGCGATAGCAGGTCGCGCCAGTGATCAGTTTGAAGTTTTTCGTCGCATCCGCCTCTGGTAGTTTGGTGACCAGGATCGAGGATTTTGCACCCACATGGCAACCAAAGGCCTGGCAAAAGCCGCAATAGGTGCAACCGGGGCGATCCTTGTAGGGTTGCGAGATGATCGCTCTTGGCGTCGAGAAGGGATGGTATCCAAGCTTTTTCGAGGCTTGTTCAAACACCAACCCAGATTGGTCTACCTGTAAAGGAGGGAGCGGAAACTCTCGCTTTCGCGGCGCTTCGAAGATATTGCCGCCCTCTACTTTCCGTCCATTCAGATTTCCCGCTTTGCCGGACACGCCAATTTCATATTCGGCACGATCATAGTAAGGCTCAAGCTCCGCATAGGAAACTGGCCAATCAATCACCGACGAATCCTGCGGGATCGCTTTCTCGCCATATCGGGCGATCGTGGATGAGCGAACCCTGAAGTCATCTTCGTGGAAGCGCCACGAAACGGCGCCATAATGCACCGTCCCACCGCCGACCATGGCCCCGTTGTTCAGCATGTTCAGGCGTTGTGCACGCGCATTGGCGTTAGGGCGCCAGGTAACCGGATGAATCTTCGTGTTGGGCCGCAGATCCTGCCGCGTAAAATAGCGCAACTCGTCGTGCGGGTCGAAGTCCTTCGTCTCAAGACGCGGGCCTCGTTCCAGAGCGATAACCTTCATACCGGCTTTGCAGAGTTCAGCAGCGATGATGCCGCCAGCTGCGCCAGCGCCGACAATGACGACTTCCGTTTTTTCCGTCGCCATGGCTTAGCCCCTCTTCGTGGGCTTCGACGCCTTTACGCTATGTTGTAGACCAACAATCGGCGCGCGCGTAAAGGGTTTGCTGCTCTGCATATCAGCAGTTGTGAATGTAGGCTGAGCGCCCGGAAAACCGACGAGACTCCAGCCAGCAAAATCCTTGTTTCCGCCATAGATAGGGTCGGAAAACATTCCCTCCATCGTGTGGGTCCGCAAGGTATTGAAGAAAGATTGAGCGGTAGGCCAGGTGAAGCCCGTGGCCTTACCGTTCTCCATAGCCGCGATAACCTCGTCTTGCTGCGCTGGTTTCAAATAAACGAATTTATCCCTGAACGTACCCTCACAATAAGCATCGAGCGCTGTAAGCCCGCGCCGATAGTAATCTCCCAAATCGCCATAGGCGCCCGCGAGCGCAAGATCAATATAGTTCGCCACGCCAGCATCCTTCGCGCCTGGCTTCCCGGGCGCTCCGGGCATAAGTCGCTCAGTGTAAGCAACTATGGTCGCAAGGTCGTCGTCATTGAGGAAGGCGCCATGCCCTCCCATTTGGTCGTGGGTCACAGTAGACCCGGCCGTATGACCATGAGGGGCGTTCGATTTTGCGGCTTGAGCGTCTGTCACAGTCGCGACGCTAGCGACTGCGCCAGCCGCGCCTACGGCTGTTCCAACAAGGAACGCGCGACGCGCCCCATCATGATCGTTGCTCATGAATGCCCCCCTATTTTGTCCGGCCGGGCTTTTTGGACGCCCATACCTGCAAGTCCAGAATATGCCCGGATTTAGGACCCGGGCAAGACCCTTTTCCTTTGCCCTAGGGAAAATCCTGTTCGGCGTCCGACGCGTCCTGTTTCCCGGTAAAGGTGAAAAGATTTGTTTAGATTAAGATGAAATCATAGGTCAGGCCCGCGCCCGCCGTGGGGAAGACCGACTTGGCCCGATCAACGCGGCTGGAAAACTTCGAAAAGCGGCGTCATCTCCCCTCCGCCTCGTTTTACGGCGCCGCTGAGCAAATAAAGGCGACCACCATGGGCGATGGTCGCAAGCGAATATCACGGCAAGGGCATATCGGTATATTGGGTCCTACGGTCAGTTACAGGATCATAGGCTTCGACTTGTGGGAAAATTCCCGAAGCGACGGCATTGTTGCCCTCGCCGCCGAAGACAAAGAATCTGCCGTTGCTTGCTGCGCCATTACTGCCGGGTCGGGCGAACGGCATCCACGCGCGAGTGGTCCAGGAACCGGTAGCAGGATTGAATTCCTCAATAATATTCATGTCATATACTGGGCGATCACGCCCTCAAATAATGTAGAGTCCGCTACTCAACTCGCCACCAACCGCATGATCACGCGCTGTTTTCATTGGCGGAAGGGATTTCCATGCATCCGTTTTGGGGTCATAGGCAAGCAAATCCGTAATCAACTCGTAGACGATATGCGAACTCCTCCGACCAATTTCAGCAATCCCATCGCCTCCAGAAATTGGTCCGTCACGCCTGTCACTTCTGTCAGAGGCGCCTGGTGACTCCAGGCTATTAAAATACGGAAGGACGACGGGAGTTCCAGTCGAGAAAGCCTCCTTGACGAGCGCCCGACTTTGGAAGCACTATTTGTTGAGAGAGCGCCCTGTCATCAAGACATTTTTATAAATGCGCCTCAAGGAGGGACCAACATGCGGAAATTGCATCGCCAATCCGGCGTAGCGTTACTAACGCTCGCCCTCCTTACCTCGACGTCTCAGGCGGCTTCTGTTTCCGGCGTCATAACAGGACCCGACCGCAAGCCCTTTAAAGGCGCCTTTGTACAGGTGCGAAACGCGGCGATGCATATGACAGTAAGCGTCCTTTCTGACAAGGATGGCAAATACTTGGCTCCTGATCTTCCCGATGGGGAATATCGCCTTTCCATCCGCGCCCCCGGGTTCAAGGGCGATCCCAAATCAGGTGTCAAACTAACTGGCGTCCAGGGTGCGACTGCCGATTTCGAGCTTAAAAAAGGCGAAGTTCGTTGGGCGGATCTATCGATTCAACAAGGCGAGGCGTTAATGCCCGAACACAAGGGCAAATCAATGCTGTTTGGCCTTTGCATGGCTTGCCACGGTTTTCAGTCGCGTATGGCGGCGGTTAGCCGCGACGAAGATGGCTGGCGCGACCGCGTCAATTATATGCGCAAGGATATGGGCTTCTTCGTTTCCGATCCTCGTTTCGGTCTGACCGACCAACGCGCCGAGGAGGTCGTTCAATACTTGACGACTCTATTCTCGGAAGACTCAATCCTGCCGAAGTCGCCGACTGAACTACCGAATTTCAAGAGCGTCCTGCTCAATTTTGGCGATGAAGCATCGAGGCTGGTCTATGTTGAATATGAAATGCCCGGCGGCAATCGCATGCCATGGAGCGCCAAACCGGACAAGGATGGCAAGTTTTGGATCCCCTACTACGGTAAGGCGAACAAAATCGGGCGACTGGATCCAACCACCGGGAAAATCGACGAGTTCCCCGTACCCTTCACCGGCACTGCGGCGATTCATTCCGCCGTGCCTGGGCCAGACGGCGCGGTCTGGCTAACCGAGCAAGGCTCAGACCGGCTCGGCAGGTGGGACCCTAAGACCGAGCAAATCACTGAATACAAGGACAATGTGCGCAAGCACACGGTGGCCGTTGATCAGAAGACAGGAATGGTCTGGTCGACTGGCGGTCTGACGCGGTTCGACCCAAAGATGGAAACATTCGATCCGGTCAAGGCTGTCCCCACGTCCTATGGCATTTCGCTCGATAAGGAGGGCAACGCCTGGTTCGCAGAATTGTTGACAAATGGGAAAATCGGACGCGTGAACGCCAAGACGGGTGAAGTCAAAAAATGGGCCTTGCCAACGGTTACCGGCAGACCTCGCCGGATTGTCTACAATGACGCCGATGATACGGTGTGGTTTGCCGAATTTGACGCCGGCAAGCTTGGGCGCTTTAATCCAAAGGACGAGTCCATACAGGAATATCAACTGCCTGGACCGCAAGCGACGCCATACGCTCTCGCTGTAGATCGCGACGGAATGGTCTGGTATTCATCAGAAAAAATGGACGTCGTGGGCCGATTGGATCCAGCCTCTGGCAGGGTCACGGAATATCCGACCCCGCGTCCGGAAAACTCGATGCGAGACTTTTTCCTTGATGATAAGGGGCGTATCTGGTTTGGCTCCCCGCCAAACGACCGGGTTGGATACTTTTATCTACGCAAGAGTTGATCTTCTGCTCAACCTAGCCCGCACTGGAATGGCGCTGAAATTCTGAAGTTGATGCTGAGAATTTCAGCGCCTGACGCTAGTCATTGTTGAAAACCACCATTTCATTCCGGCGGATTTACGGTGCTCCCGTTGAGGCCGCCCTCACAAAAACGCCATTGGCAACCCACCATCAAATTTCGACGCAACACTCCTAAATCGGAGCAAGAGCATTAAATGACGAGCTATATTGGATCTGCAAGTTAACTCAGGGATGGCGTTGACCTGACGCTAGCGCTTCAACCTGATAGTTTGCGCTCAGGCGGCGAAGCTGGCCTTAGAAACCAACAAGATCCAGACGAACGAGACTTTCAAACTGGTTCTTGGTCTGCTTACCGCTACGCGGATCTAATCGCGCCTGTCCGGCCTTGCGCAGGTGACGCACCCACATCGTCGCCTTGGCGCCCCCCTCAAGCGTCCTGACGCACCGCTGCTTGATATAGAGCCCATCCACTGAGGTCTCCCCCTCTTCCATGGGAAGGTCTTCGCAGATCCAGCTTTCGCGCCCCAGACGCGCGGTGATAAAATTCTTAAGAACATAGGCGTCGTCGCGATTAGTGTCATAACGAGGATCGCTAACGATCCGTAGGCCCCGAACGCTGGCGTCCTCCCCGATCAAGGCGGAGGCGACAATCGGGAATCCATAGGTCTTGGTGCCCCCGAAGCGCTCAATATCTGCAGGGGAGTTGTTGGCGCGCGCAATATATTCAAGCTCGTCATCATAGCGGAAATAGACTTCCCGAAGCCCGTTTTCCTCAGGCCGACAGCGTTTGAAATCCGCGAACCCACTCAAGGGGATGGATGGGGCGCCACCAACCGATCCGCAGGCGTAATCGACAAAATCGGCGGGCTGCTCACCAATTGGAGCGCCGAGCTTCAACGACCAGATCTCGCCGCGCTGAGGAACCTGTCCCAGGCCTGCAGCCGTTGTGAAGGCGAAGGCGCAGATGGCGAATATCAGCCTCATGTCTGGAACCTCCCGATTTTACGAAGCGAGATTAATTGATAGCGGGCAGTTCCTCAACCTCCGAATGAATCCGTCTTGCGCGCAGCGCGTATTTGGATAGGCTGGCGCCATGGGAAAGGACGCCAAACGCGCGGGTCACCGCCACATTCGCCGCTCCATCGCGGCCACCATCAGCCTAGCGGTGGGCCTAATGTGGGGCGGGTTTCCCGCACGCGCCGATGGAGAGGCTGACTTCATAACAGGGATAACCCGGCGTTGCCCCAATTGTGATCTCGCAAATCAGCGTTTCAAGGCGCGGGAACTTTCGGGCGCCGATCTCGCCAATGCGGATTTGCGAGCTACAGTTTTCCACCGGGCGAAGCTTGGCAGAGCAAATTTTATGGAAGCCGAACTTGCGGGCGCGAATTTGAACAAAACGGATCTCAAAAACGCTCGTCTTGCCAAAATAAAAGCGCGAGGCGCCATGTTCTATGAGGCAGACCTTGGCCTCGCCGATCTTTCGGGCGCCGACCTGCATGAAGCGAAGATGGGCAAGGCGCGGCTTGTGCGCGCGAAGCTGGATGAAGCACGCATCACCGACGCATCTATGAACGAGGCGCGCCTTGATGACGCCAGCGCGCGTGGAGCCGACTTCACCAACACGAATCTCAATGAGGCCTCGCTGCGACGAGGAGATTTTACAGGCGCCAATTTTCGCGATTGCGGCCTTGCCTCCGCGCAAATGCGCGAGGGCAAATTCGCCGGCGCGCGGTTTATCGACGCCGATCTCTTTGACGCTGATCTAGGCGGGGCCGACCTGACTGGCGCCGATTTTTCCGGCGCTCGCCTCACACGCGTCAATCTGGAGGGCGCGAAGCTCGATGGCGCCATTTTCAGGGGAACCTTGATGCCCGATGGTGCAGAGCACCCCTAGCATGACGCGCTTCCTCCCATCAGGTTGCGCCTTGCGCGCCCTCGTGGCATCCTTCCCCCAACGCAATAGTGCGCCCAAATCGTCCTGAAACCCGAAGGGCTTTAAAGGAAATTGGGCTAGAAAGGGTGGAACAACCGTGCCCGATGACCCCTCTCAGCTGGCTCTTCTGGTCGACGGGCTTAGCAAAAATTATGGTTCGCGGCGCGCGCTGGAGAATGTTTCTCTGTCAGTAAGACGGGGTGAATTTGTGGCTTTGCTGGGCCCGAATGGCGCGGGCAAGTCCACTCTGTTTCAATTGCTTTCGGGGCTCTTCGGGGCGGACGCGGGGCGCATTGTTGTGGCGGGACACGACCTGAAAACGAACCCAACCATGGCGCTGGCTCGCTTTGGCATCGTATTCCAGCAACCGACCCTTGATCTCGAATTGAGCGTCGAGGCAAATTTACGTTTTCATGCGGGGCTGCATGGAATGCCTCCCAGGCTGGCATGCCAGCGCGCCACCGATCTGCTGGAGCAATTCGGCCTTTCGGCGCGTGCCAAGGACCCGGCGCGGGCGCTTTCCGGGGGCACGCGCCGTCGCCTTGAACTTGCCCGCGCACTCATGCACGAGCCCACCATTCTTCTCATGGATGAGGCCACTGTCGGGCTGGATCCAGCCGGTCGCCTTGATTTGCTGCGCATCGTCAGTGAGATGCGCACTAAGCGTGGCGTCGCGGTCCTTTGGGCGACCCATCTGTGCGAAGAAGTCGCTGAAGCCGACAGGGTGATCGTACTGCACCACGGGCATGTTCTCAAAGACTGCACTCCCGACGCATTGATTCAGGACACGGTCAAATCGACAATCGTGGAAGCATTTGTAACGCTCACCGCAGGGCCATCCCCCGAGGCTGCCTGACAATGTACGGTGCGATCTCAACCTGCCGGCAGGGATGCCAAACCTTCAGTGTCTACCAAAAAACTGAAATTTTAGCGCTCCTCACACTTGCGTGAAGACCCCCTTTAAAGCAACCTAGGAAAGTAGAGGCTCGACTCCGAAGAGAGCCCGGGCTCAGGGGAAGAAACGCGATGACACATCGACATACGCTCTTAAAAACACTGATGCTTTGCACAGCCCTATTGTCTACGGCGCCGACGCTTGCGGCGGAGGTGACCTTCGAGCGTCTCGTCAACGCCGACAAGGAACCGCACAATTGGCTGATGAACCATCGCACCTATGATGGACAGCGCTTCTCTCCGCTCACGCAAATCAACAAGCAGAACGTTAAGGGAATGCGTCTCGCCTATGCTGTTGCGCTAGGCGGCTCAGCCCCGGTGGAGAATATCGAAGCCACGCCACTGGTCGAAGATGGATTCCTGTATATCGTTGACCAATGGGCCATCGTCTACAAGATCGACATCCGCTCAGGGGAAGCAGCTCGTATTGTCTGGCGCATGGACCCCGGCCAGGAAAAGCCGCCGACATGGTCAAACCGTGGCGCAGCTCTCTGGGGCAATTATGTTATCTCCGTCGCTGGCTGGCCCTCAAGGGTCATCGCGACCAACAAGGATACTGGCAAGGTCGTCTGGGAAACCAACATGCAGGACCAACCAGCCATCGAATTGACGGCTGCGCCCCTCATTGTGAAAGACAAGGTTGTTGTTGGGGCCTCTGGCGGTGATCGCGGCGCGCGCGACTGGATTGCCGGTCTTGACGCCGCCACAGGCAAGGTAGCGTGGAAGCAATTTACAATCCCTGCCCCGGGAGAGCCAGGGAGCGAGACCTGGAAGGACAAGAACAATGCATGGCAAACCGGTGGCGGGGCCATGTGGACGACGGGCACCTATGATCCCGCCTCGAACCAGGTCTTCTGGGGCACAGGCAACCCGGTGCCCATGTTCGACCCTACTTATCGCCCAGGCGATAACCTCTACACAAACAGCGTGATCTCTTGGAACCCCGACGCAGGCAAGATGAACTGGTATCACCAGTATCTTCCGGGTGACGGCTGGGACTACGATTCAATCTCCACGCATATCGTCATTGACGCAAATGTGAATGGGCAACAGCGCAAGCTGCTAACGCAGTCGAACCGCAATGGCCATGTCTATACAATGGAAAGCGCCAATGGGCAGATGATGCTGGCCAAACCCTATACCGAGGTCAACTGGACCAAGGGCATTGACCAGAAGACCGGAAAACCCGTCGATTATGTCCCCGGCGCTGATCGCCAGATGTACGCGGGCGTGGCCACGCCGACACTGGAACGCAACAATGTGCGACAGTGCCCAAGCCTTAATGGTGGAAACAACTTCTGGCCCACCTCCTACAGTCCGAAGACAAAGCTGCTCTATATCCCTTCGGATTCCGGCTGCGACAGTCTTAAGATCGATCCTTCGCTTTCCAATCCGGCGGGCGTATGGAAGGGCGGCGTTTATACGCAGACTGAACGGTTTGAGAGCGACATCGTGGCTTTTGATCCCCTTAAGGGCGAAGTCGTCAAGAAAATGCACTTCCCATATCCCAATCACGCGGGAACCGTGACAACCGCAGGGGGGCTTGTCTTCGCGGGATTTTCGGATGGCACCTTTGGCGCGTTCGATGACGAAACTCTGGACCTGAAATGGAAGATCAATATGGGGGCTGGCTTCACAGCGCCGCCGATCTCCTTCGCAGTCAACGGCAAACAATACGTCGCAATCCCAACGGGTCTGTCGACTATTGCAAGAAAGATGCTCGGGAAATCACCTGAGACAGCAGAAATGCGCAACTCTACAGTACTCTACGTTTTCACTGTGGACTGAAATAACAAACTGACGAGCGGCGCCATCTGTCTGCCGCTCGTCAAAACCATTTGCAAACCACCAATCAAATCGATGTTTTTTGATCATGAGCTAAAGGTGACTTGCATGCTATAGTAAGGCTCTTTTTTCAAGAGGCGGACGTTAATGTGGCTTTGGTAAATCAGATTATCGATAGTGACTAAGAAACATCATTAATCAAACACCCGGTCAGCATTCTCTCAAAAGCTCCATAAATTGAGTTGGAGATCAGCATTTAGAGATTGGTTTTTGACACACACTTGCGCCCTTCAACTCCTCAGAAAATCCTTTTCCGTTCATCAAAAAATCATTAGCCTGTCACAAAGATCCGCAGATATCTTGAAGAAGGGTGCACCATGAAAATTCTTGTCGCCGCCTCAATGATCGGCATACTTCCTTCACTTGCGCTCAGTCAGGAGAAGCCAAGCTGGGCCTTCCCCGTTACTGAGAAGAATCAGCCGGTCGTCAAAGAAAACACTGCGCCCCGCAGCGCTCCTGGTAGCGCCAGATCTTATACTCGCGCCCAGGCTGACAATATGTTCGATATTCCCGACTGGTATCCGCAGATGTATCCTAAACTGCCCAAAATAATCGCAAACGGCAATGCGCCTAATGTGCGCGCCTGCGGGTCTTGCCATTTACCTATTGGCACTGGCCATGATGAAAGCGCCTATGTGGCAGGGCTCCCGGTCGCCTATTTCATTCAGCAAGTTCAAGACTACAAGACTGGCGCCCGGAAGGGGTCAGGCTCAATGCTGACCATCGCGCAAAACATTACAGATGCGGAAACTAAAGAGGCGGCAGAGTATTTCGCCTCGCTGAAACCCACCAAATGGGTGCGGGTCGTTGAGACCGAGACTGTGCCGAGGAGCTATGTTGGTCCAGGAAATAAGCGACTGGCTCATCCTGACGGAGGCACGGAACCCATTGGAAACCGCATCATTACCTTACCGGAGGATGAGGAGATTGTTCTGTATCGCGATCCCCGCAAAGGCTTTGTGGCATATGTCCCGAAAGGCGCGCTGTTGAAAGGCGCAGCGCTGGTTGCGGGCGGAGACGGAAAGACCGTGAATTGCACGGTTTGCCATGGCCCAGACCTCAAAGGTATTGCGGATGTTCCACCGTTGGCTGGGCGCACGCCCACTTACATGGTGCGGCAGATGTTCATGATCAAATCAGGAGAACGCGCCGGACATGCGACGGCCCTGATGAAGCAGGCGGTAGCAAATCTCACAGACGATGACATGCTAAATATATCAGCATATATCGCATCGTTGGATCCGTGAGGTCGCAACAATAATAGTTGGCGATCGCTGACATAAAGGCATGCAAAAGGCCGACGTCTATGACGTCGGCCTTCTGCTTCGAGAGATATGTTAGATCCTATCCGGGAACCGGATAATAAAATTGTCACGATTGGGCATTTTCACCTGAGGAAGGGTCTTGGCGTCCATAACCGCCTTTTCATCAATGATCTTGTTTCCGGCAAGAATATACGCGACGACGTCCCATACTTCCTGATCGGTTAGGGTGCGGGGGGCATTCCATGGCATGGCGCGGCGGACATAATCATAGAGCGTCGTAGCGTTGGCCCAGAAATTCTTGATCGTTTTGTTCGCCTCAATTTGCCCGGGAGGCAATGGGGCATCAGTGATCAGCGCGGCGTTTTTACCGCCCTTAGCGCCTTCGCCATGGCAGATGGTGCATTTTTCGGCGATGACCTTAGCGCCTGCCGCTGCGGTGCCACTGCCTGGAGGCAAATTAGTCCCGTCTGGCAGAATGGTGATATCCCAAGCCTTGATATCACTCTCGGTAATCTTTTGGCCCAGGTTCGGGCGGTTACCGAGCCCATTCATATCGTCCGCGAGGGCGACAGCCCCAGCTGCCGACAGAATCATGGCGAGAGAGAGAGCTTTAAACGTAGACATGCTTGATCTCCCCCTTTGAATCTACAGCCCAACTGGTGAGGCTGTTATAGTGCTGGCTGTAGAAGGCCATGGTGTTCGTGACGGGTTTTTCGGTCTGACCGCGCTCCCTTACGAAGTCAGCACGCAATGGCTGAATATTACCGCCATCATCGACGGCCCGGCTGGTAAGCACCGCCGGGGACCCATCCCACCGCCAGGGAATGTGAAAACGGGTGAAGGACTTATCTTGCGCATTGGCCTGAATAGTGGCATCCGCCCAGCTTTTCCCGCCATCAGCGGAAACCATCACACGTTTGATTGTGCCAGACCCCGAATAGGCTATGCCGGAAATATCATAATATCCCGGCCCGTTGATCTTCATGCCGAAAGACGGATGAGTGATAAAGCTCTTCACTTCATTGACGAAGTAAAATTTGTAAGCCTTGCCGTTCGGAAGGATGGGCGAATAGTTCCGCGCTTCATAGAACGTCATCGCAGGTTGATCAGTGATCTTGATGCGGCGCACATATTTAATGTTCATATTGCCTTCCCATCCGGGAAGAAGCAGACGCATAGGATATCCCTGTTCCGCCATCAGGGGCTCACCATTTTGATAGAGCACAACGATGGCGTCATCCCAGGCTTTGGTAAGCGGCACTGAACGCGTCAGCGCTGCAGTATCGGCGCCCTCAACGAGCATCCATTTCGCCTTGGGATCAACACCTGCCTCTTCAAGAAGGGTGGAGAGCAGAACGCCTGTCCATTCAGCGTTAGAAACCAGACCATGGAGGTGTTGCAGCGTGGCCTGAACTGGTTCGCTGGAGAACATCGGTGAAGAATTGCCGCCGCACTCGATGAAAGTCTGGCGCGTGGTCATGGGATAGCGCATCAGTTTTTCAAGGGTGAACACCAATGGCTGGCGGACCATCCCATGGATGACCATCTTGTGCTGATCCGGATCAATATCGGGAATGCCGTTATGAATGATGGTGAAATGCAGATGATTCGGCGTGATCGAGCCATGAAGTTTCTCATGCGGTGTGCGCGCATGCTGCGTACGCGGCTCTCCATTCGGGTTCGAGAGGATGCGCGATGTCTTGTCGAAATATTTCGACCGGACCCCCTGCCCCTTGATCGTCGTGCCCTGATATGTGCTCCACTCGTCGTCCTTGAGCGGTTCGGCAGCGGCGGAGGTGACGCCAAGCCCCATACCAGCGCCCGCGACTGCAATACCCCGACCAAGAAGCGCCCGCCGGTTCATAAGGCCATTTCCGGCCACCATGTCGAGGGCCGAATCGCCTGGCGCATGACTTGATTTCTTCATGTTCTCCTCCCAACCCTTGCGATTCTCGCTCGTTGATCCAAGGTGCGGCACCCTTTGAATGTTGCGCCGAGTTTCCTGCTTTGTCCAGATGCGTGTGAGCGAAGGCGGAAAATCACAGTCCCAGAGGACGGAGGCCCTAAAGCTCAACGTCTTTTCAGGCCTACGGCGCTTTACTGTTCCAACTTAATTCCCAGCGTTTTCACAATCCCGGCCCATTTGTCCTGTTCAGAGCGCACGAAAGACTGGAAATCCGCCAATTCCATTGGCGCCGGCTCAAGGCCCGCGCTGGTGAACACCTTCAGCGTTTCAGGCGCTGTCAAAGCCTTGTTGAACTCCCGGTGCACAATCGTGACCACATCAGCAGGTGTCCCCGCCGGCGCTACGATGCAAAACCACGTCGACGCCGTAAGGTCACCATGCCCAAGTTCGGCGAGGGTGGGGACCTCCGACAGAGTAGACAAGCGTTGTGGGCTCGCGATGGCGAGAATCTTGACTTTCCCCGCTCTCATAAATTCTGTCGCCGCGGGCGCTGAGAGAATTCCGAGCTGAATATGCTCGCCCATGAGCGCATTGAGAATTGGCGAATCGCCACCGTAGGGCACATGCGCCGCCTTGATCTCAAATTTTTTATTGATCAGTTCCCCGACCAGATGGCCGGAAGATCCAGGACCATTGGTTGAATAATTCATTTTGTCAGGGTTTTTGCGGGCATAATCGATGAGTCCGGCAAAATCCGTGGCTGGCAACTGGGCGGGCGTGGCCAGAACGATGGGTAGATCCGTCATCTTGGCGATCGGTATGAAATCCTTCCGCGCGTCAAATGGAAGAGTTTGGGATAAAGCTGGATTTATGGCTATTGTTGATAACGTACCCACTCCTAGCGTGTAGCCATCCGCAGGGGCCCGCGCCACAACAGTGATGCCCACGTTACCTGCCGCGCCCGGGCGGTTTTCAATGACCACGGACTGGCCCATATTGTCCGCCATCTTAGCGGCGATAGCCCGCGACAGCATGTCGGCCGCACCGCCTGGTGGGAAGGTCACAACGATCTTTATGGCTTGGCGTGGCCAATTTTGAGCCTGCGCAGGAACAGCTGCGACAAGCGCAAGCCCAGCAAGGGCACAAGCAATCGCGAGGACTCGTTTCATCCTTCCTCTCCCAGTCGTCAGCGTTTTTGCGGCCGCTGTTATTTATTTTTATCATCGTGTGGTTGGAGCGTGCAACCGGCTCCAAAAGCTACGATACTCTATTCCTTCATAACGATGAGCGCATCCAGAGCGCTCACCCCCTCGCCCTCCGCATAGGCAACCAGGGGATTGACATCAATCTCGATGATTCCCGGATTGGTCCGCATCAAATGTCCAACCGCTACCGCAGCTTTAGCGATAGCTTTCAGATCAACAGCGGGAGATCCCCGAAAGCCTTTCAGCAATTTCGCCGTTTTCAGCTTCAACAACTCGGCTTCAACCGCTTCTTCCGACAGATCCGGCGGCATCAAACGAACATCGCCAATCGCTTCAATCAGAACGCCTCCAATGCCTGCGACGATCACAGGACCCCAATTCGGGTCGCGTTTGGCGCCGACCACCATTTCCAGTCCACGTTTCGACATGACCTCCACCAACACGCCATCCAGCGCGATGGAATTATCATATGATTTGACATTGTCATGCAGTTTCGCCCAGGCGTCGCGTACAGCGGTCTCGTTAGCGATGTTGAGCAAAACACCACCCGCTTCGGTCTTATGCGCGAGCCGGGCCGCCTGCGCTTTCATGGCAACCGGAAAGCCAATGCGAACAGCGATAGCGACCGCCTCATCCGCGGAACGGGCGAGATCGCCGGAAGGTATCGCAACGCCCGCCGCCGCGAGCACCTGCTTGCCAAGCCATTCCGGCTGCGCGCCCATGCCCAAGGCGGGCAGCTTGGCGACAGCCTTTGCTGGAACAGTTTTATTAGCCCGTTCAAGCGCCAGCCCATGCTTGTAAAGTTGAAGCAACGCGCGAAGAGATCGATCAGCGGAACGCGATAGAATGACGCGGTTCTCACGCGCCATGTCCACAAAATCCTGCGGCAGTGGACTGCGGTCGCCCAGCACAGAGAAAATCAGCGGCTTTTTGCTGCCCTTGGCGGCCGCCAACACGAATTTCAGATAGGTCACCGCCGCCGACGGCGTCCCGAGTGGGATGGAAATCAGCAATGAGCCAATCTTGGGGTCATCCAGTAAAGCCGAGCAACCCATCTGCATCAGCTCTGGCTGCCAGACCGGTTGCGTCGTCAAATCGAGGGGATTGCGCGGCGTCGCAAAACCCGGCAACGCGGCGCGCATGAGTTTCTCCCCCTCCGCAGACAGAGGCGGCACCGGCAAACCAATCTCGTCGCAGAAATCGAGCGCGATTGCGCAGAAAGCGCCCGAGAAGGTCAGGATGCCCGGCCCATAGGGCAAAGGATCGGGGTAACGGGCAAGCACCTCAGCCGTGTCTACGAGTTCGTCCACATTGTCGCAGAAAACGATGCCCGCATGTTCGACCAGAGTGCGCATCAGGGCGTGATCGCCAGCGAGGGCGCCCGTATGCGAACTGACTGCATCTCCAGCCGCGGCCGTGCGGCCGGGATGCATCATCATGACGGGCTTGCCCGCCGCACGAGCCCGCGCGGCGGCCTGCATGAAGCCTTGGGGATCGCGCACTTCCTCAACATAGACAACGATGAGCTTCGTAGCTATGTCAGCGACGAAGAAATCTACGAAATCCGGCAGGCCAAGACCCGCCTCATTACCGGTGGAAATGGTATAGGACACCGGCAGATCCCGCAGTTCTAATCCAAGACGGACATGCGACATCAAGCCGCCGCTCTGCGAGAGGATCGCAGTCCCTGGATCACGCCCCACGACCATTCTTGGGATCTTCGTCGACGAAACGAAACCTGCCTGAAATCCATCGATGATATTGGTATAGCCAAGGCAATTCGGCCCCAGCAAAGCAATGCCCCCATCACGGGCGATGCGAGCGATTTCATCTTGCCTCGCCCGTTCGCCAACCTCGGCAAAGCCAGATGCGAAAATGACCACCGCATTCACCTTGCGTCGAACGCAGGCTTCCATTGCATCCTTCACGCCCACTACCGGCAACGCAAAAATGGCGAGGTTCACGCCTTCGGGCAAATCATCGATTTCGGTGAGGACTTTGCGCCCATCCACCTCGCCGCCGCTGCGCCCGACAAGATGAATCTCTCCCGCATAACCATTGCCTGTCAGATTGCTGAGGGCATTCATCCCGGCCGAACCTGGTTTGGATGACAGCCCTATGATGGCGACCGACCTCGGGCGTACGAAATATTCAACAGCCGCTGCGCCGCGCGCTTGATTTCCATCAGCCAGATTTACATCGGACATGCCATCCTCGCCCTTTTTCAAGCGTTTCCCCCCAAGAATACATGCAGTTTTTTATAAGCAGCTTAACGCCGCAGGAACAATTCGCAGCATATGTCCGCCCGCCACGGTTGACAAGACGGATTAACAACTTGTCAGATAGGGCTGGAAAAGTGGACGGTCTGGCTCCGAGCGGCGCCCGACCGGGATAATGTGCAAGGCGGGAAAGAAGGCGCACCATGACCGAAGAAGTCGTAACCTATGAACTCGATGGCGAAATTGCCCTGGTCGGGTTAAACAGGCCGGAGAAGCGCAACAGCATCAGCGACTCCCTTCGCGAAGGCCTCGCCAAGGCCCTGACGCGAGCCCAGAATGAAGCAAAATGCGGCGTCATCTTCGGCCATGGCGACCACTTCTGCGCAGGCCTCGACCTTTCTGAAGCGCTCCAATGGATCAATGCAGAGCCAGAAGTTCGACTGCGCCGTCGAGGCAACCTGCATCCCGTGCTAGACATTATGGCCCGCGGGTATATCCCCTTCGTCGCGGCTCTGAAGGGTGCGACCATCGGTGGCGGCCTTGAGATCGCAGCAGCGGCCCATGTTCGAGTGGCTGACGAGAGCACCTTCTTCGCATTGCCTGAGGGCCAGCGCGGCATCTTCGTTGGTGGGGGCGGCTCCGTGCGCATCCAACGCCTGATGGGCTTCGGCCGTATGGCTGACCTGATGCTTACAGGCCGCGTGCTGACGGTCGAAGAAGGGGAACGATTCGGTCTTTGCCAATACGTAACACCAAAGGGCGATTCACTGGAACGAGCCAAGCAGCTCGCCCGTCGCATCGCGAAGAACGCGCCGCTCACAAACTGGGCCGTCGCCTCCTGCCTCAACCGAGTCAATGATATGTCCCATAACGACGGACTTTTCGTGGAAACCCTTATCAGCCAGGCGGTGAGCAGCCAGCGTAGCTATGACGGCCTTAAAGCCTTCGTAGAACACCGCGCCGATCGTCTGGTGGATCCTGGAAAATCAGGCGACGGCGGCGAGACGATCAAGGGAACCTAACCCCTGCTATAATACTCCTGCAAAACGAAAACGAAAACAAACGTAACAAGGGAAGCCATCATGGCCATGCGCGATACCGCCATCGTCGCTTATTCGGAGGTAAAAACCGTCCAGAAAAGCGACCGCGACGTGTGGGAAATAGGTGCGGAGATCCTTGAAGATCTCCTGAACAAAACCGGCATGGAGAAGGGCGAGATCGACGGACTTTGCCTTTCCTCTTCAACGACTGGCGCAGGCAATTGTTTCTGGTCACAGACCACCGCAGACCAACTGGCGCTTGAGGTCGATTTTTGCCAGACGGTGGATATCGGCGGCTGCTCCCCCACGGGCGCGCTCGCACGCGCAGCAATCGCCATCGATGCAGGACTATGCGAAACAGTCTTCTGTCTATTCGCGGACACCGCAGTACGCGAATCCGGTCAGCGTCAGCGCCACTATCAGCAGGAATGGACCGTACCGCTTGGCGTGCTCGGACCGCCGACCTCCTTCGGCTTTATCACCAGCCGCTACGAACATCAGTTCGGCCTAGACTATCGCATGCTAGGGAAACTCGCTGTCGCGCAACGCAATGGCGCCGTTCTCAATGACCTGGCCTGCGAGAAACTGCGCACGCCCATCACCATCGACGATTACATCAATTCGCGCATGATCGCCGAGCCCATTCGCCTTCTAGATAGCGTGATGCCCTGCGATGGCGGCAGCGGCCTCATCATCACCAGTCGCAAGAATGCGCAGAAGAAGGGTTACACAAAAGCTGTCTTCCCCATCGGTTATGGGGAGAAAACCAGCTATCAGTTCTCGCAGAATATCGTCGACGTCACAGACACCGGCCACATGCCGGCCGGGGCCAAAGCGTATAAACAAGCGGGCCTCGAAGCCAAGGACATCAACTCGTTCCACCCCTATGACGATTTCATTATCGCCATGTTGATCCAGATGGAAATGCTCGGCTTCTGCAAGAAGGGACAGGGTTGCGATTACATTCGCGAGCATGATTTCAATTTCAATGGCGATCTACCGCTGAACACTGGCGGCGGTCAGATTTCCGTGGGGCAGGTGGGACTTGCAGGCGGCGGCACCAATCTAGTCGAGGCGGTGCGGCAACTCTTTGGCGAAGGCGGCGCGCGTCAGGTCAAGCACACGAATAATGCGCTTGTCACAGGCATTGGCGGCATTCCCTTCAATCGCAACTGGAATACGTCAGTCGCGATGATTTTGACGCCAAACGGTTGAGGAGGGGCGCATGATTACGGTCAACGACACACTGAACATAGAACGCAATCCTCCCGCCGCTCGATCTTTCTCCCAGCCCTTTTGGGATGGCACCAAGGAGAAGAAACTACTGGTGCAGTTCGACACGAGCGTCGGAAAGTATCAGTGGCTGCCACGCGCCACGAGCCGCTTTACCGGCCGAAAAAACGTACTCGAATGGCGCGAAGTAAAGGGCGAGGGCGAAGTCTATTCGCACACGCTGGTTTACCGTGCGCGTCCACCCTTCCAGGGCAAAGAGCCCTTCTTCATCGCCATCGTGACTTTGCCCGAAGGCGTGCAGATCATGGGCAACACAGTCGGCATCACAAAGGAGGAAATGAAGATCGGCCTGAAGGTGAAGCCCTACTGGCATCCCCTCCCTGAGGGCTACCATATGTTAATGTGGCAAAAAGCCTAAATTGGAACAAATATGTTGAAGATAGAATGCCCGGCTCGTTTCGCCGGGCATTCCAGTGTCATGAAAAAGATGCATAGTCGAAGGCGAGAGAGCCTAAAACGCAGCAAACCTGCCCAGGTGATAGTCAATATCACCAAACATTTTCTCGATGGCTGTCAGCCTGCGCAGATAATGGCCCGCCACATACTCAATGGTCATGCCAATGCCTCCGTGCGATTGGATGGAGCCGCGCCCGACGATCTGACCTGAATTGGAAATCTGCACCTTGGCCGCCGAGATATTGGGTTTCCGGATGACCGCATCCCCTTCATTGGCGAAATCAATCGCCAAATAAACCATAGACCTCGCCTGCTCTTCCGCCATCACCATATCCGCCATACGATGCTGCAAGACTTGAAACTTACCAATGGGGCGACCAAATTGCGTGCGCGTCTTCAAATAGTCGAGCGTAATCGCATTCACTGCAGACATCGCGCCAATACCATCGCAGCAGAGGGCTGCGGCGCCGCGATCATATGCGGATTCAACCAGCGGCAGCGCACCGTCAAGAGGCCCCAAAAGTGCGCTTTCTGGCACACGCACATTGTCGAGTGAAATCTCCGCAGCGCCCCGATCATCCATATTTCGATAGGGGCGCAGATGGACGCCAGCCGCTTTGGCGTCAACCATGAACAGAGAAATGCCGTTTCTATCGGTTATATCGCCGCACGAGCGTGCAGATACGATCAGTATATCCGCATCGTCTCCCCCCAGCACCACGGCCTTGGCGCCATTGATGATGAAGTCTGCGCCTTCACGCCGCGCAAGCGTCTCCACATGCTCCAGCGCATAGCGTGCGCGGCCTTCCCCATGGGCGAGCGCCAACTTTAGCTCGCCGGCGGCGACGCCACTCAGGATCTCTTGGCGCCTCTGGCCGGTGGCGAACGCGCTGATGAGCCCTGCGCCAATCACAACCGTGGAGAGGAAAGGCTCAACAACCAGACCGCGACCGAAGGCCTCCAGCACCACCGCAAGATCCGCAAAGGATCCGCCGGAGCCGCCACAATCTTCGTCGATCTCTACCCCCAATAAGCCGAGTTCCGCGAATTCGCTCCACAATGCCTGCGAATGGACGCGATCCCCGGCGATCAACTTCTTGCGGTCTTCAAAGGAATAGCGCTCTCGCACGAGCCGACTGGCGGTATCTTGCAGAAGCGACTGGATCTCAGTGAGTTTAAAGTCCATGATTGCTCAGAGCCCCAGTGTTTTGGATACAATATTACGCTGGATCTCATTCGATCCGCCGTAAATCGTCACGACGCGCGTCATGAGATAATTTGGACCAAGGGAGGCGGCTTCATCAAAACCAATTGGCTCATTGCCATTCTCAAGTCCCCGTTCAGGATCGAATGGCAGCCCATAGGGTCCCGCCGCATCCATGAAGAGTTCCGTCAACCGCTGTTGTACTTCAGAACCCTTCACCTTCAGCAAATTGGCCTCCACGCCAGGCGTTCCGCCCTTGGCGATGGCGCGCATCGCCGTGATTTCAAGCGCCATTAATTCGATTTCAACGGCGGCTACGCGATCTCTGAATGGCGCGTGGTTCATGAGTGAGGCGCCATTGGTGGTCTGCTCCGTAGCGAGCGCCTTCAATCGAGCCAACTCACGCTTGGATTGGCCAATCCGTGCGATTGACGTACGCTCATGCCCGAGCAGCAGCTTGGCATATGTCCAACCCTTGTTTATCTCGCCAATCAGCGCGTTCTTGGGCACACGCACATTATCAAAGAAGGTCTCGTTGGTGTGATGTCCGCCATCCATTGTAAGGATAGGCCGAACGGTGACCCCTGGCGTCGACATCGGAAACACCAGCATACTGATGCCCTCCTGCAATTTCGCGTCGGGGTCGGTGCGAACGAGCATGAAGATGTAATTGGCGTTGTGAGCTCCGCTGGTCCACATCTTTTGGCCATTGATGATCCACTCGTCGCCTTCGAGCACCGCGCGTGTGCGAAGGGAAGCGAGATCCGATCCCGACCCCGGCTCGGAAAAGCCTTGGCAAAACCAATATTCGAGCGTCCTAATCTTCGGCAGGAAATAAGCCTTCTGTTCAGGCGAGCCCACAGCGAACAATACAGGCGCGAACATCACCTCACCAAAGGGAACTATAGTGGGAGCCCCCTCTTCGTTGGTTACATTATCAAAGATCATTCGCTCCAAAGCATCAAAGCCTGGCCCGCCATATTCCTTGGGCCAGCCCGGGCAGGCCCACCCACGGGCACATAATTTGCTCTGCCAAAGCTTGACCTCCGCCACGGATACCGATTGACGCCGCAGCACCTTATCGCGAATTTCCGGCGGCAACTCACGGCGCACAAAGGTGCGAACTTCATCGGCAAACCGCGCGGCGCTTTCTGGATATCTAAGGTCCATTTCTTATTTCCCCAGTCTGATATCGATGCATCGTAGCGAAAAACTGGCATATTCAATATCTTTTAAAAGCTGGCCTCATTCTTTCTCAAGCTCGGTTTGCCCTCAACAAGAAATCCGCACATCGCTCGCCAATCATGATCGCAGGCGCATTGGTGTTTCCGCTTGTGACCTGCGGCATGATCGAGGCGTCGGCGATCCGAAGCCGAGGCACGCCGCGAACGCGCAGTTGATGATCGACGACGGCCAAATCGTCGATCCCCATCTTACAAGTTCCTGCTGGATGATAAACTGTCTTGGCGACGGTGCGGATATGATCTTCAATGATAGGATCGGCAATCTCATCGGGCCCACCAGGCGTGAGTTCCCGCTCGATAAGTTTCGCCAGCGAGGGCGACCGGAAGATCTTGCGCGCAAATTTAACGCCCCGAATGAGCGTCTCAATATCTTCGCGCGCCTCAAGTACATTCGCATTCAACAAAATTGGATCAGCGCTATTGGCGGACCGCAGGCGCATTCGACCCTTCGATTTGGGCCTCAGCACACAGGGGTTAACCGACATTCCGTGGAACGGAGGAGGATCCTTACCAACGTCGCCGCTCAAGACCGGGATCACATGAAATTGGACGTCCGGTCGGCCGAGGCCAATTGTGTCGATAAAGCCACCAGTTTCGATCAGATTTGAATTGAGAATACCTCGTTTGAACATGAAATATTCCAACCCGTGCCGCACCGCCCGTAAGCCGCGATCCTGCGCCCAAAATCCCCAGGGCACATTCAGCTTCGCATAGCAGGGTGCGCCGACGTGATCGCGGAAATTCTCCCCCACCCCAGACAAGTCACGCCGAACCGGGATACCCACTTCCCTTAAATGAGCGCCCGGTCCGATACCGTTCAGAAGCAAGATTTTCGGGCTCGCAAGCGCACCCGCGCTAAGGATCACCTCTTCTTTAGCACGCGCCTTGATATTCGGCGATCCTGCACCGTGATAACTCACCCCGACGGCCGCCCTATTTTCAAATATAAGATCATCGACGACTGCCTCCGTACGAAGCGTCAAGAGGCGATTGACTCGCACACGCGCCAGATAGGTCGCAGCAGTTGAACCACGCCTGGCGGCGGAAATCGTGTTCTGATAGAATCCAACGCCATCCTGTTTGATACCGTTAAAATCATCATTGAAGGGGATTCCGAGTTCCTGCGCCGCGCGCAAAAATGCATAGCCTACGGGATTTCGATATTTCGAGTCGCTGACTACGAGGGGACCCTCGGTTCCATGCAGTGGCGCGGCCAACCTCTCATTAGCTTCGCCCTTGATAAAGAAGGGCAATACGTCCTCGTAGCCCCACCCGGCGCATCCCGCATCGCGCCAATCATCATAATCCTGCGCTTGGCCTCGGATGTAGATCATCGCATTAACAGAAGAACCACCACCAACCGTCTTTCCTTGGGGAACGAAGAATGGACGGCCCTTCAACCCAGGTTCAGGCTCGCTTTGATACATCCAGAATCGCTTGGTGCCGATCAGTCTGAAAAACATTGCGGGAATGCTAACGAGGGGCGAGTTTTCGGACGGGCCTGCTTCCAGCGCCAGAACGCTTTTACCTGCTTCGATCAAGCGTGTGATGACAGCACACCCAGCAGAACCCGCTCCAATCACAATGTAATCGTAGGTTTCCATCGGTCACCCCCCTTTGCATAGCCGCCTTTGGCCGACGGTCAGTTTTTTTATCATGCCGTGTCACGACAAACGGAAGGTTAACCTAAACCATCATCGCCATAACCGGAAGACCAGTGTGACGGCGACGGAATGATCGCGATTGTCTCGCACTACGCCCAATAGATTCGGACCCTTGAGCTTGAAGCAGAAATGCCCACCGTAATGAAACGCCTGTCATCGACCACGCCCAACAAGCTCGAAAAAACTGAGACGGCAACACACAACCAGAGGGCGGCTAAATGCCCGGCAAATCATTGGCCCGCCCTTATCAGCTGCGCCGCGCTCAATGCTGAAAAAGTGATCAGAATCGAGAAAAATAACGCAAATCTGAAGCTCAAGCGTATATAACGCATACGTCAATAACCAGCTCTCAGCTCAATGCCAGCGTCCAAATTTTCAACTATTCATGGGAATAGTCATTCAGCCTTGATGTTCGATTCTCTGATCACCCGCCCATTGAGTTCATATGCCTTGCGCAGAAAGGCAGCATATTCCGAGCCGCATTGGTTTGTCGCATAAAGACCCAGATTATCAAGCTTGGCCAAGACTTCCGGCGACTTAAGGGAGGCACGGAACCAAGCGATGAGTTCGTCAATCTTGTCCTTGGGCGTTTTGGTCGGAGCAAGGATACCAAAGGTGCCGGCCCAATCAAAATCCTTGAAGCCAAGTTCAGCCAGAGTGGGCGTCTCAGGAAGCTTGTCGATGCGTTGCTGCGTACCCACTGCAAGAGCCCGTAGTTTGCCAAGCTTAATGTATTCGGCCACCGTAACATAATCCAGAACCGCAACCGAGACCTGGTCACCAAGGGTAGCGTTAAGCGTAGGCGCGTCTCCCGTAAATGGAACAAAGGTCATCGTCACATTCGCCGCCCGGCGGAGCATCTCGAATTCAATATGCTGCGAAGTGGCAGGTCCGTTAGCCGCGAACATGATCTCTTCGGGCCTTGCGCGCGCTGCAGCCAGCAACTCTGGCAGCGTCTTATAAGGCGAACTTGCAGGGACAACGATGACATGGGGCGAACGGACAAGGTAGCAGACCGGTTCAAAGCTGGTGAGCGGATCATAATTTAACTTCTTGATATGAGGATTCACGGTAAAAGACCCTGCGGCCATCAGGATCGTATTGCCGTCCGGCGCGGCGCGGGCGACAAGTTCTGTTCCAATGACAGTGCCTGCGCCAGCACGGTTTTCAATGACGACTGAAATGCCTTGATTACGCTGGATATGCTCGCCAGTCAGGCGCGCCACCAGATCATTAGGGCCCCCGGGGCTCAAAGGTACGACAAGCTTTACGGTACGCGATTGCGCCAGCACGGCGGTTGCAGCGATTGCGAAAGTGAGCCCCCCGATTAACGAGATCATTGATTTTGTCTTGATCATATTCGCCTCTCGATAACTTGAGCTGGCGAGCTTAAACTCTGCCTGCGTCATTGAACGACCCCATCGGGGTCGCGATTTGGTCGCATCAAAAACCTTGGAAAAATGGCTCTCCAACCTTTTAATACCTGTAGGCTATCGGCTGATCGATCTAAGAATTGCAACCACTGTATCGGCCTGCTTTCGGATCATCGCCGAAAAATCATCTGGACCAGTGACTTTGATCACCATCCCGAATTTTTCCAAGCGTTGCGCAGTCTCTGGCTCCTCTCCGACCGCTTTGATATCGGACGCAACCTTTTGCCGAATATCATCACGGATGCCCTTACTTCCAAAAAATCCAGCGAAGCTGTCGACCGAGAACTCCGGATAGCCCAATTCTGTCATGGTCGGAACATCGGGAAGCATAGGTGCGCGTACGCTATTAAGCACCACGAGCATCCGCGCTTGCCGAGCATCAAAGGTAGCTCTGAGGCTGGCGTAGGACGTGGCGAAAAACTGGATCCGCCCAGAAGTCAGGTCCATCAGCGCGGGCGTAAGATCCTTGTAAGGCACTTCTGTAACCATCAAATTCGCCTTCTTGGCATAGCCGGCGAAGACAAATTGAGGCAGGCCCGCCGTCGCTCCCCAATTGAACTTATCGGGATTTTGACGGACCGCTTGATCGAGTTGCGCCAAGGTTGCGACATCGGTCGAATTTCCTGCAGAAAATCCAAGGATGAAGTCCACCACAGATCCAATGGGGACGAGATCGGCGCTTGGATCGTAGGCCAGTTTATTTTCACTGGTGAACGGACTTATGGTGATTGGTGATCCAAATGAAAACAATAATGTGTGGTCATCACGAGCGTTGACAAAGGCGGTCACACCAAAGACGCCGTCAGCGCCCGGGCGATTTTCTACTATAACGCCCTGGCCCCACCTGACAGAAAGCCGCTCTGCAAAAAGCCGTGCCGCCAAATCAATTCCGGTGCCGGCAGGTTGCGGCGTTATGATCTTTACTGTTCGGTTCGGCCAATCAGCGGCATTCGCCCCGGAGGCAAGATTAACGCACACTAGCATCAGCGCCGCGAGGCAATTGTATATGCGCTGCATCTCAATCCTCCTGTATGTCTTTTGCTAATTACACTCAGAGCAAGCCGAGGCGTAGGCCTATTACCTCTGAAATAGCTTGGAAATCAGCATGTGGCAAATATCCCCGCACCCCGTTTGCAACATCGAACTGCGTGCCGCATCGACGCTCACCCGTCAAATAAGCAAAAGCTTAATTTCGGTTGGCCTCACCAGACCCCAAAAGGCATGCCTCGTGTTTTATGCGTGCCAGTGCGCCGGGCGACGTCGTCGTCGGAAAGCGTAACCCGCATGCGCCGTTTCAAAGCCCAGTCGGCAAGAATGGCATGCATTTGACTTCGCATCTCCTCCATCTCCGGCGCCTCGCCCAAATCGTCAAGTTCGCGCGGATCGGATTGAAGATCGAAAAGCTGCGATCGGAATGCTTCATAATGGATATATTTCCATCGTTCCGTCCTGACCATGTAACCGCGGGCCGCCGATGGCGCCACACCCACATCAAGCCTTGCTTCACGGAATGCATAATCGCATTCGCTGATGATGGCCTTACGCCATACCAATGGGGTTCCCCCAGTTGTAGCGGCCATCAGGGAACGACCCTCAAGAATATGCGCGGCAGGCGTACCGCCCATCGCCTCCACAAAGGTTGGCGCAAGGTCAATAGCCTCCACCAATCGATCATCTATCCGCCCCCTTGTCGCATCCGCGGTTGGCGAAGGATTGTAGATGATCAACGGGACCCGAACACTTTCCTCATGGAATAGCTCTTTTTCACCGAGCCAGTGATCCCCAAGGTAATCGCCGTGATCGCTTGTCATCACGATAAGAGTATTTTCGAAAAGGCCTTGACCCTTCATCCATTCAAACATGCGGCCAAGATGATCATCAAGCTGCCGGATCAAACCCATATAGGCAGGAATGACGGTTTGTCGAACCTCCTCACGGGAAAAATTCACGCCCTCTTCATGGCGCATGAAGGCGGCGGTCACTGGATGAGGATTGATCCTCTCCCGCTCATCTTTGTTCGCGGCGATGACATCCTGCTGTCCGAACATCGCGTGATAGGGTGCGGGAGCAATATAGGGCCAATGTGGCTTGATATAGGAGAGGTGCAGACACCAGGGTTTGTCCTTCGCCTCCCCCATAAAATCCATAGCACGATTTGTCATATAGGCTGTCTCGGAATGTTCATCGCTGACGCGCGCGGGTTCACGGGCATTACGCATCAACCAACCTGAGAGCGGCGTTTCGGCGGAGCCACCCGCATTGGCAGCAGTGTGCCAAGGATTATCACCGAGATAACCATGAGCACGCAGATAACGATTATAGGCAAGATCATTGGATGACGGCTGATCAGGCCATAGACCATCATCCCTCTCATATGGCTCGAAACCGCATTCGCTCGCCAGAACGCCCTCATAGGACCTTGGATCAACACCAAGTCGCTTGAACCCCGCCAAATCTGCCGCCATGTGGGTTTTGCCTACAAGCGCGACCCGCGCGCCAAGCGGTCGCAGATGGTCGCCAAGCGTCATCTCCCCAACCCGCAGGGGCACGCCATTCCAGGTCGATCCATGCGAGGACATATATCGGCCAGTATAAAAGCTCATGCGAGATGGACCACAGACCGGGGCCTGTACATAGGCTCGGCTGAAGCGGACACCCTTTTCAGCGAGAGAGTCGATCGATGGCGTGCGCAAATGTGGGTGTCCGTAACAGGACAGATAATCAGCACGCAATTGATCAGCCATGATGAAAAGGATGTTGCGGATGGTCATGAGGCCTCCCCATCAAAAGGGCGCATCGCCAATAACGGCGGTGCGTTCCATACGGCGTCGTTCCGGATAGTAATCATTGGCCGCATAATGCTGCGTCGAGGCGTTATCCCAGAATAAAATGGTACCCGGGCTCCATTTGAAGCGAAACTGGAATTCGGGCACATGAACCTGCTGAAAGAGAAGTTCAAGGAGCGCCTTGCTTTCGTCGTCGTGAAGACCGTCAATACGTATTGTGAATTGGGGATTCACATAAAGGCTCTTGCGACCCGAAAGAGGGTGTGTGCGCACGACGGGATGTGTCGGATTTGGGTAAAGCTCCTCCATCTTCCGCAGGCGCTCCTGGTCCTCTGGTGTCTTTTTGAAAAGAACGCGGAAGTTCTGGAAATCATGAACAGCCTTCAGCCCATCAATCATCTCCTGGAATCGCGGGCTCAAACTTTTATAAACCGCCTCCATGTCGCACCATATCGTATCGCCCCCAAACTTCGGCATGATTTGGCAACGCAGAATGGTATATTTGGTTGGATGGAACCGAAAAGTCGTGTCGCTGTGCCATACATCCGTAGATAGAACCGGATTATCCTTATGGTTGTCGAGAACCATGATTTCCGGGAATTCGCCTTCCGGCCGGAAAGGGTGCACTTCCAAGGGGCCAAAGAGCCTGCTGATGGCCACATGCTCTGCCGTGGTTAGATGCTGGTCCCGCAAAAACAAGACCTTGTGCTCCACTAAAGCCGCCTCGAAGGCCTGGAATGTCGTCTGATCCATGCCCTTTTTGAGATCCAGGCCGTGAACCTCCGCACCCAGATGGCGGTTCACTCTTTCCACTTGAAATGCAGCGCCATTGGCCTTCCCGTGATCCGCCTTCCCATTATTTTCGTTCATGATTGTATCTCCCCACATTATTGCAGATTGACTGGATAGGTTAATGGCGGCAAGCAAAGAATTCACCAGGTCAGAAAAATGATTGCTGATGATCAACATGAATGAGTCAAGAGAGCCCAACATCTTGAGCTTGGCATTGATATTTTAGGACTAGGCCCAAAAACAATTGATTTTCTTGCGGATTGCTCAATTCAATGGTTCCAGCTCGAAACGAATATCGCGGATGTGCACGCAGCATCAAAGGCAGACACCGTGACTGCGCGGCAACTTGTTCGGAACTATTGGGTCGCTTTTGACAAGAACCGTCGCGAAATTAACGCCATCATAGATATCGATATTCTGCGCTGGACGAAGCTGGCGAGCGATATGCTGCAATGCGAAAAAATGTCCGCAAGAACAACATCCGAAATTGATGGTGGCGATCCTACAGTCAGACACCCGATGAGGGGGCCGTAGTAACCATTTTTCGGAGACATAATACCAATACCAACCTGATTGATCGAAATATGTTGGATTGCGCCGTCCATGTTTACCGACACAAAACAACACTAGGGTGAGCGCGATGCGTGTCTCCATACCTAGATATTTTAGACATATCAATCATCTCTCTCATGAATGGAGAGCCCTAACCAAGCTTCGATTGGTCTCGAACGGATGGTCAGGCCGAAGCATGCCAATCTGCGCCTGCCGTGGCCGCATACCCAGTCCCGTTGTTCAAAATGAACGTTCCATCCATGGCCCAGATATAGCATCCACCGCTGGCTGCCGCATTTTGAAATAGAATATCGCTTTTGCCATCGCCATTGAAATCTGCGACGCCATTCACGACCCAATCCGCGCCCGATGGTCCGACATAACCACTTCCATCGTTCAAAATTGTCGTTCCATCCATCGACCAGATATAAACGCCACCATTGGCGTTTGAATTCTGGAAGAGAATATCACTCTTTCCATCACCATTGAAATCGCCAACCCCCTTAACAACCCATTCGCCCCCCGCAAGCCCGACATAGCCGGTTCCATCGCCATTAATCATGGCTCCATCCATAGCCCAGATGTAGACGCCGCCATCGCCATTCTGAATTTGGAAGAGAATGTCGCTCTTGCCATCACCATTGAAATCTCCAACGCCTTTAATGATCCAGTCGGCCCCAGATCGGCCAACAAAACCGCTTCCGTCGCCATTAATTGTCGTTCCATCCATCGACCAGATATAGACGCCGCCGTTGGCATTCTGGTTCTGGAACAGAATATCGCTCTTGCCGTCCCCATTGAAATCACCCACGCCCTTAACGGCCCAGTCAGCGCCCGAGGGTCCTACATAGCCGGTTCCGTCGTATATGATTGTTATGCCATCCAGAGCCCAGATATAGCAGGATCCGTCGCCACTGGCCGTGTTCTGGAAAAGGATGTCGCTCTTCCCATCGCCGTTGAAATCTCCAACGCCTTTCACTGCCCAGTCGGCGCCAGCAATGCCCGGCATTCCCGTACCCTGATCCGCAATAATGTTTCCGTCCATCGCCCAGATATAGACGGCCCCATTGGAGGCTTCATTCTGGAAAAGAATGTCGCTGAGGCCATTGCCGTCAAAGTCATGGACAGGACGATGGAGTGCAAAATCACCGTCCGTCACTCTCTGACCGCTATCAAGCGTAAAATGATGAGGTTGGAGCGTGACGTAACCCTTGGGGGCCGCGACGCTTTCCAAATAAGCGCCAGGCTTCAAATTATCAAAACCATATAACCCTTTGACTGTAAGGGTAGATGCGACCAGATTATTATCCGTATCAAAAAGGTCGATCTCTATTCCATCAACCCCCACTCCGTCAATCAGGACATGCCCCCCCACGTGAGCAGGCGCGTAGAACCCATTATCAGTTGTCTTAAGCTCGCCATTCTCGATAATGACATTCTGAACGACAAGACTTCCGTTGCTATCAAGAACTCCCTGATCCGGAAGGTAGCCGACAGCTCCATCGAATGACAAATTATAGATACCGTCCGCAACGCCATTAAATAAATAATGACCATCACGGTCTGGCGTCACTCTACTGATCAAGTGTCCATTCGTAGCATCATAGAGGCGGACAAAGATCGTATCCAATCCGCCATCCTCGGCATCTCGCACATTATTGCCGTTGTGATCGACATAGACGCTTCCAGAAATCCTCCCTTTGGGGACTTCTAGAACATCGGTCACTGTGATCAAGACCGTCTCGGTGGCGCTTAACGCACCATCGGACACCTGCAGGATGACATTGTAAACATTATCCGGATGCGCAGGCTTCTCGAAATCCGGCGACGTCTTGAAGGTCAAGGCGCCTGTAGCAGAATCAATATTGAAGAAGTCCTTATCGGTTCCCCCCAATATCGAATATTTCAGCACCGCATTGGCGTCAGGATCCGTCGCAGTCGGCATGTAAACGACGGTCGTTGGTGAAACGTTCTCTGGTGTGAGTTCACTTGCAGCAGGGCCGTTCAGTAAAACTGAGACATTGCCATCCAATAGGTTTGCAACCGCAATGTCCGGTTTGTTGTCTCCACCAAATTGACCGACTACGACCGAATTGGGGCCCCTCCCCGTCGCGAAACCGCCGGCTGGCTTGAAAGCGCCATCACCATTGCCAAGCAGGACAGAAACGTCATCGGCACCGAGATTCGCAACCACAAGGTCCAAATCCTTGTCGGCGTTAAAGTCGGCAACAGACAACGAATAGGGCTGACTTCCCGTCCGGAAGGTTTGCTGCTTTCCAAATGTACCGTCGCCTGAGCCAAGAAAGAGGGATACCGTGTTGTCACCGTTGTTGGCGACGACTAGGTCCTGCTGATCATCATTGTTGAAGTCCCCAACTGCGACGGAAAGCGGGGCATTCCCCGTGTCGATAACCGAACCGGCTTCGAAAGCGCCTTTCCCGTCTCCCAAAAGTACAGAAACCGTATTATCATTATAATTCGCAACTACGAGATCTTGGTGGCCATCATGATTGAAATCGCCAACCGCAACTGAAGCGGGACCGTTCCCGGTCGAATAGTTCTCTAGCTTCTGGAAGCCGCCTGAACCATCGCCCAGTAGCAAGGAGACTGAGTCAGCATATTTGTTGGCGACGACAAGATCCAGATCGCCATCTTCGTTGAAATCGCCGACCGAGACAGATACAGGCCACCTTCCAGTCTTGAAAGGCTCCGGACCGCCAAACGCGCCCGTTCCATCTCCGAGCAGCACGACGACCGAGTCATCACCATAGTCCGCAACGACGAGATCTTGATGCCCATCATTGTTCAAATCAGCAACTGCGACAGAGTAGGGTTTGCTACCTGTTGAAAAGTTTGAATAGGCCTTGAAGGTCCCGTCACCGTTACCCAGCAACACAGAAACGGTATTTTGACCATAGTTGGCGATGACCAGGTCGGCTTTGCCGTCTCCATTAAAATCACTGTTCGAGACGGTATAGGGAGATTTATCCGAAGCGGGTGTCGCCTTTGCAGTAAAGGATACAAAAGTTGGCGTTTCGTTCACATCAGTCACCGAGATGACGACGGCCTGAGTGGAAGCATTTTTGCCATCCGACGCATGCACCACGATGTCGTAGACATTATTCCCGCCATTGTCCGAAGGATGTTCGAAGTCCGGCGACGCGAGGAAGGTCACGGCGCCGGTAGCGCTGTCGATAGCGAATTTCGCTTGATCTGCGCCGCCTGCCATCGACCATACGACCTTGCTTGCTGCATCCGCATCCGTGGCGGTCGCAGTGTAAACAACCGTGGATGTCGAAATATTCTCGGCGACGCTGGCAGAAGCGCCGGAGGTGATGACTGGCGCATTGTCGTTCACATCCGAGACGGTGATCGCGACCGCCTGGGTGGCGGCGTTCGTCCCATCCGACGCCTGCACCACGATGTCGTAGACATTATTCACGCCCTTGTCGGAGGGATGTTCGAAGTCCGGCGATCCGAGGAAGGTCACGGCGCCGGTAGCGCTGTCGATAGCGAATTTCGCTTGATCTGCACCGCCAGCCATCGACCATACGACCTTGCTTCCTGCATCCGCATCCGTGGCGGTCGCAGTGTAAACAACCGTGGAGGTCGAAACATTCTCGGCGACGCTGGCGGAAGCGCCGGAGGTGATGACTGGCGCATTGTCGTTCACATCCGAGACGGTGATCGCGACCGCCTGGGTGGCGGCGTTCGTCCCATCGGACGCCTGCACCACGATGTCGTAGACATTATTCCCGCCATTGTCGGAGGGATGGTCGAAGTCCGGCGAAGCGAGGAAGGTCACGGCTCCGGTAGCGCTGTCGATGGCGAATTTCGCTTGATCTGCACCGCCTGCTAATGAATAGCGCACGGAAGCCCCAGGCGGCATAGTCGCCAATGCCTGATAAACCACGGTGGATATGGGCTCATTTTCAACGACATGCGCAGACGCACCAGATGCGAAGATGGGCGCATTGTCAGCGACGTTAGTCACGGAAATAGCGACTGCCTGCCTGGCGTTCAAATATCCGTCTGACACCGTTACAACGATGTCATAGACATTATCCTGCCCTGTGTCTGCGGGTTTTTCAAAATCCGGCGAGGCCTTGAAGGTCACAACTCCAGTGCTCGGATCGATATTGAATTTGTCATCGTCCAAGCCACCGCCCAGAGAATAGGTCAGCACCGTATTGGCGTCGGGATCTATCGCGCTCGTAATGTAGACCGCGTGCGATGTCTCGACGTTCTCCTGCGAAGACGCGGTGGCGCCGGATGTTATAGACGGCGGTCGTTCTAGACTCGCGAAAACTTTGGCGGCATCATCTGCAACATTTGCGGTCGTGATCGTGATCCCATCGCTTGTCCCGCTGATCAGCGCCAGCTCTGCCTGCGTGACAAGCGTATCCTGCGCCAGGGCCTGTGCGCCAAGGATCTGATTGATCGTTGTATATGCTCCAGCATTGGCCCCGTGGTCGCTGGCTGACGCGATAAGGCCGTTAATTGCAGCCACCGCCTGTCCAATCGCGCGAATCTGGCCTTGGATCGCAGTGACATCGACCCCAAGATCCTCGGCCTCTGTCTTGATGACGGCGCCGATAAGCGCAGAATCCGAAAGATCAAGATCCTTATTTTCGACAATGGCGTTGTAGGCTGCATTGATGATCGAGGTGGCGACAGAACTGGCGACATCAGAACCGGCCCCATCTTTTTTCCCGCCAGTAGACGATGACACACTTTCCGCAAGGGTCATTATATTTGCGAGTTGAATGGAGGTAGCCAGGACTTTTACGGCTGTGACAGAATCGCCGCCTGAAGACGTGGCTGCTGCGATAGGGTCAAAGGTCGTCACATCGATCGTCGGGTCAACGCCAAGAGCCGACAAGACCCTGGCACTATCGCTTCCCGCAGCGACAGCCAGTGTCGTCAAGGGATTGATCACAGTCGAACCGGATGGCGCTGAGAACCTTCCGGTAAACGACTTGCCTGTGGAAATATCGATGCTGGTTCCATCCGGATTGGGCGAAACCCGCAAGGTTCCCTGCCCTTTAAGGCCAGAAAAATGACCTCTGCTATCGGTCAGGGTCCACGACTCCCCATTATTTAGGAGACCATCATTATCACCGTCGATCCAAACAAGGGCATTCGCAACGTAGCCGTCCTGCGCTACACCTCCCTGGGTCGCCTCCACAGGAACAAGATCCGAGATCGCAAATGTGCCGTCGGAGAAGGACAACATCTCTACATTCAAGAGCGAATCCACACCATCACGGCCAGCGACAGTGTCCGTTACAGTATAGGCATTCCCCTGCTTTGAGATGACATATTCCGACCTTGCGCCAGAGTAGATTACGGTGTCGTTTCCTTCACCTCCATTGATCGTGTCATTACCGCTTCTGCCGATGAATGAATTGTCACCGCTACTCCCGGTTAGCCGATCACTAAAATCGGACCCCTCAACATTTTCTATATTGTAAAGTGTGTCCGTTCCGCCCAAGCCAAGCTTGCCGCTGGCCCCATCCCAGCCATCGACGCCTCTACCCAGCGCGAGATAAACTGATACTCCGGATGGATCGCGGCTGTACGAAACCCAATCATTACCGCCACCGCCATCAATCGTGTCATCGCCACCATTGCCCCAGAACCATTCATCGTTCGTGCTCCCGGTTAGCGAATCATTTCCGTTGGTGCCAGAAATACCCCTGATGTTGATCAGCGTATCTGTCCCACCGAGTCCATTGTTAATGGTTACCTTCCCGTCATCGCCCGCCATGAGCGAGGCCATGAAGACCGTGACCCCAAAATTCGGTGGTAATGCGCTATAATCAGCTATACCGAGGCCCGCGCCGCCAACAAGGTAATTATCACCCCCGAAACCTGCGAGCAGAGATCTTGCGCCAATGATGTCAGTTCCGCGCAAATAATCATTGAAATCAGATCCCCAGATACCCGTCACGTTAGTGATTGTATCTGTTCCCCCCATGCCGTCGTTCGCTGATCCCGCCCTGACGGTCTGAATGCCAGTCATACCCGTAACGGAGTAAATGCTCGTATCCACTGTGAGCGATGTGGAGCCAAGGTTTACGATCACACCGCTTGTCGACTGCTGATAGGAGGCTCTGTTCGAACCCCCGCCTCCGTCCATTGTGTCGTCGCCAGCGCCACCGTCGAAAACTTCATTACCAATGCCCCCGAGGAACGTATCGTTACCCGCGCCACCCCAAACCTGACGTATGCCGATCAGGGTATCGACGCCGCCCCAGCCATCGGCAACCTTGCCAGTCACCATATTGACGTTGATCGCCTGGCTGCTTGTGTTGTTCGAATAATCAGCGCGATCAGAGCTCGCATAGATCTGACGCCATCTCACCGGTAACGGCGAGCGTCACCTCAACCAACCCCTTGTCAACAAAGGGGACCAGCGCGCGCGCGAGGCCCATGGATCCGGGCCCAAGCGCGAGGACCCTCAATTTGCGTCCATGGCGCGCACAAAGTCGCTCCAAAGAATCAGCTAACGCGGTGACAGATGGCGCAGTTGCGCAACTGGCGCTTTCAAACAAATTCTTTAATGCAACAGGCGGCGCGATGAAGTCACCGGACCGAAGATGCGGCCCGGCGGAGTGGGCGACGATAGCTGCGGCATGAATTTCAAAATTCGCTTCGGGGCACCTTTGCATCATCGATGAAAGCAGGGTCTCGGGCGTCGGCAAATCCAAAGATGTTGATACGATCAGATCATCGCCCACCTGCGTCAGCAACGACCGCTCGGCCAATACATTCATCAGAATATCAAAAAAAGGCCGCGCCTCCGTCGCGATCAGCGTATGCTCCCGCAGCGCCAAGAGGCCCGAGGCGCCGGATTCAACCATCGCCTCCTCTAGCTCCCGGCGCGCCAAAGATAGACAAAAGGCCCGCGTTAAAAGCCATGCCTTTGATATTGCGCCAGACTGAAATCCACTTCTAACGACATCAAGCGCGTCCGCGCGCAGGCCATCGCCTACAGGGATAATGGATCGCCGGAACGTTCTGTCATGGACAAAATCCTGGGAGAACGGGACAGCCCGCAATACAACACCTTCGGCCGCCGCGACCAGCCCCCCCATCTCATCGAGAAGACTAATTGAAAGCGTTTTATAACGCTCTGTCTCGTGGCTGAGATGAGTTATCGCCTGGCGCACCCTCGCGCCTTGCTTGAAAAGGCGAATTTGGCGAAAGCGTATCGGGAGATGCGTCTTTGCATCGCTTCCCCTTTGCGGGCGGGAGACGGACAGGGCGTGAAAAGCCGCATCCAGAGAGACGGGATGCAGAACGTGGATATCTGAAAAAGCGCCAAGCCCGCCGAGCGGCGGATCAAGGCTGACATGCGCTGTGAACTCATCCCGCTCACAATGAGTGATCAGCTGGAATAGCTTCCCATATTCAACGCCATAACGTCGCGCCTCCGCATAAACGGCAGAAGGTGTGTCCGTGCGTGCTTGCGCTGGGATCGGCCCGGCAAGGGGCGCCAAACAGGCTTCGGTTGCGACCGATACGCGTCCCCGTGCATGCAAAAGCCACCGGTCGCCGGCAAACCGTCGGCGGCTCCAAATTTCAACCGTTCCTGTTGCTTCGGCGTATCTGGTTGAGACCTCTCGGGTCTCATCAGCGCTCACAAGCAGCGCATTCAGGATGTCAAAATCATCAAGAGCCAGAGCTGCATCGCCATGGAGATCGCGACCCACAGCCAGCGCCATTTCGACCAATCCCGAGGCAGGCATGACCACGGCGCCATTGACCCTGTGATCCGCGAGATAGGGTATGAGCACAGAGTCCACGAGATTACGCCATTCGGGAGACCCCTCCGCCATCCGCGCTCCCAGTAAGGGATGACGCGGCGGACTGGCGAACATGGCGCCAAAAGCAGTCAAGGATTCAGAAGAAGTCTCAAGGAGGCTCCGCTGACGTTGGAATGGATAGGGTGGCAAGGGGATGGGTGGTGACGGCCTGGTTCCCACCAATTTGGCCTCATCAAAGCAGACCCCGTTGGCGACCAGATGCGCCAGGCTTCGCAGGACTGGGTCGGAGCCTGGCGCATCGGTTTTGGCCAGCGTAGCCAATGATTGGACGGAGCCATGCTCGGCCCCGAAAATTTCTTTAAGCGAGGGCCCGAGAATAGGATGCGGCCCCAGTTCTACAAACAGATTCGCCCCTTGCCTGAGAGCCTCGTCGACAGCCTCGTGAAAACGCACCGCAGATCTCAGGTTGCGCCACCAATAGACCGGATCAAGGGCGGTCCCGGACATCAGGCGGCCACTCACCGTCGAGATGAAAGTCGCGCGCCCCTCCCGGCCCACAACTCCCGACAGCTTCTCGATAATCGAGGCTTCAAGCTGGTCGAGGGCTGCGGAATGGAAGGGATAATCCAGGTCCAATTCGACGGCGGCGATTCGACGCGCCCGACAATGGCGCGCGAAAGCACGGATTTCCGGATATGGGCCTACGATCGTGGTTGAAATCTGACTGTTCAGGGCCGCAATCTCGAGCGCCGCGCCGCAAGCCCTGATTTCGGCGACAACCAGCGGCCCATCGGCCGCCACCACAAGCATGCCGCCCTTGCCTCTCACGCTTTCCTGCAGGTTGCTGCGGTGGAAGACGATGCGAAGCGCTTGCTCCCTCGTGATGGCGCCACAAGATTCAGCCGCTGCAACCTCTCCGATGCTATGACCCAACACAATCGCGGGGCAAACGCCATAGCGTGCCATGACAGCTGCAAGCGCCGACTGAATGGCGAAAATAACCGGTTGCGCGAATGACGTTTGGGCAGCGCGATCCGGATCATGACCACGTCGCAAGACCTCCTCAATGGACCAACCGGCAAAAGGCTTGAAGAGCTTGTCGATCAAATGGATTTCATGACGGAAATCAGCATTGTTCGCATAGGCTGCAAGGCCCATTTCGGGAAACTGCGAACCATTGCCAGAAAAAATGAACGCGCATTTCGTCAGCCCGGCGCGCTGGGAGCCCAAGGCGATATCGGGGTCGGCCTGGCTCGTTTCCGCGAAAAGTCGCAGGCGGCCGGCCAGCGCAGCGTCCTCCTTGATTGCTGTCGCCAGCCTGTAGGCCATGAGCGGTTGCTGGCGCACATAAGCCGCCGCCAGAACCGATGCGGGCACGCCCGCTTCAATCTGCGCGCAGACCTGCAAGGCGCGCGCCTTCAGCGCATCCGGCGAAGCGGCGGATAAGATTATGATTTTGGCCTGCTCCCCACCGGAACCCGCCAAAGACGCCCCGGGAATGAAGCGCGGCGGCGACGCGGCGGCAGGGGTGGCGGAACGCAGGACCAGATGGGCGTTCGTGCCTCCAAATCCATAGTTACAAACGCCAGCGAACCCCGGGCCGCCATCAAGATGCAAAGGCAACGCACGCCGGGCGACATCCAAATTCAGGCCCGCGAAGTCAATCGCAGGATTCAATCTCTCCGAAAAAAGCGAGCGAGGCAGGAGCCTGTATTCAAGCGCGAGGCTAGCCTTGAGAAACCCCACAAGCCCGGACGCCGCTTCGAGATGACCGACGTTGGATTTCACGGAACCAATGGTCAGGGGTTTGCGCCGCCGGAGCCCAAGGGCCTGACCAAGCGCCAGCGATTCGATCGGGTCCCCAGCCTGGGTGCCCGTGCCATGGGCTTCGACAAAGGCCAATGCGTCGGGATCAAGACCCAATGCCGCATAGAGATCCTCGATAAGGCGACGCTGCCCCTCGCTTGAAGGAAGCGCAATGCCTGCGGTCAGACCATCAGAATTCACAGCGCAACCAAGGATATTCGAGCGAACTCGCAAGCCTTGTCGAACGGCGTCGTCGCCTCGGGACAGGAGAACCACCACTCCGCCTTCCGCCCGCACATAACCGTCGGCGTCGGCGGAAAAGGGGCGCGAGCGCCCTGTCGGGGAAAGCATCCGCGCCTGCGCAAAGCCAATGAAAGGGGTCGGTGAGAGGAGCAGGTTCACCCCCGCCACAACTGCGAAATCAATATCGCCGGCCTCAAGCGCCGCAATCGCCTGTCCCAAAGCCACAAGCGAGGAGGAGCAAGCCGTATCGACGGTCAGGCTTGGTCCCTTAAAATCAAAAACATAGGAAATCCGATTGGCCAGAATCGACAATGAATTTCCTGTCGCGAAATGGCTTTCGATGACGCTGACGTCGAGAGCCGCCGCCCCCTGATAGTCGATGTTCGAGGCGCCAACATAAACCCCGGCTTTCCGTCCTTTCCATTGATCAGGGGAAACGCCTGCATCTTCAAAAGCTTGCCAGACCAATTCCAACAAAAGCCGCTGCTGGGGATCTGTCTGCGCAGCCTCGCGCAAGGAGATGCCAAAGGGCGTGGGATCGAACTGGAAGGGATCGTCCAGATAGCCCCCGGCGAAACTATAGGAGAAGCCCGGCGACGGCTCGCCCTCACGCAGAAATCTCTCGACGCTCCAACGCCCGGAAGGCCGCGGCTGGATGACGTTTTTCTCCTGAACCAGCAGTCTCCAGAAGTCGTCCAACGAGGAGGCTCCCGGAAGACGGCAGGAAGCTCCGATCATGGCGATCAAGCCACCGGTGTCCGCATACTTGAGACGCGAGGTCTTCATATCCAAGAAAAGCCGATCAACCTAGCCGGAAATGCTCAGGGGGTGGCTACCCGATAAAGGGTAGCCGAGGCGCTCGCCGGACCGAGCAACTGCCCGAGTAGCTGAAACGCTTTTTCAACATCAGTCGATGGGGAGTTGCTGACATAAAGAACGTCGCCCGCAAATATCGGAAAGTTCTGCGCGACGAACATCCCATCCACACTGCGGACATTGAGGTGATAAACGATTGGCTCTCTCTCTCTTGCAGTGAGAGAGCGGCCGCTATCCGCAAGCTGGCGCGCAATCTCATAGGGTTCATGGCGCAAGACAAAAACGCCCGCTGGATCAGCTCGGGAATCAAGCAGCCCGCCAGCTTTCGCAAGCGCCTGCGACAGACTGACGGTCTCCGCCTCGATAGGGATCTCCGCATTGCGGCCCGTGGCGCCGAAAGCGACGAAGGTTTGCGCCTGACGGATGATCGTAACGACATCGTCGGGACGCATGAAAACATTTTCACGGGGGTCCTGAACGATGCGGGACATGGCGACCCGCGCAGTGCGCTCGCCACGCGTCAACTGAATGAAGGTTTCGCGAACAGGGGTCCGAACGCCCCCAGCCGCAGCGATCACATCAAGCAACCTGTCACCCTTGGTGGACAAGGGAACACGGGCGCCGTTCGCGACTTCGCCCGACACAGTCACCGAATTGCTCACCGACCGCACAACGGTCACGAGAACTTGCGGCTGGATCGCCTTGCCCTCAAGCGCGCGTTCAATCGAATGCTGCACGCCATTGCTGTTTTGCCCGATCACGCGAATGCGCCCGGCGTAAGGCACGGTGATCGCGCCATCGCGGCCCACGACCTGTTCGGGAATCGTCGCGCTTTTCGATCCGGTGGAGAAGCGATCCGTCAACAATGGCCCCGAGAACAGCCCACCCGCCGAAGCCTCCCAGATGGTGATGCTGATCGTGTCGCCAATCCCGATCAGGGGATCAATGGAGAGTCTATAGTCACCGAAACTATTGATAAAACTGTCAGCTTTGCGTTTCGCCAAAACTGAATTGACGTTTGGCGTGATGGAGATCAATTCAAAACCGGCCCCACTAATGAGAGCAGATTGACGAACGATATCATCCACGCTCGGACCCGCTGAAGGCAGGGAAGAACACCCCGTCAACACGCCAAGACTAAAGAGAAAAATCAATGGAAAGCGGGCGCAGAAAGCCCGAAAACCAATTTGCATCAAATTGGCCTCCTCTTTAATCGAAATCGACCGCGCTGCGAACGATTTGCAGCTAAGCCGGTGAAAAAACATCATCCGTATAATCCAAAATCGCCCTTACCCGCCGCCCCCTAAGCTCAAGTGACCACTGCTCCGCACTTTCGCTGAAGCATCGCTCAACGATCCAGGCGTTCATGATCAGCATGGCCCCATGCTCAGGCCGCGACCTCCAAAATACGATTTGGCACCGAAATCCTGTGGGTCTTCCCCAGGAGGTTTAAAAGAATCACGGAGCGTTTGCGGTCGTCTGGCTCAGCGAAAAGGCCCTGAAATCCGGCGAATGGTCCCGCCAGAAGGCGAACGGATTGTCCGGACTGCGCCCGCTTCGGATCGAAACAGACCAACCCTTCTTCATCCTGGTTCGCTTTAAGTGATTGAACAATGCTGTCGCAAACCCATGATTGCTCAAGTGTTCTGGCCGCAAAGGAGGTGACGCCCTGCGCCCGGGAGGCGGAGAAAAAGACGGCAGGCTCACCCTGCCCCCCGATGAAAATATAGCGAGGAAAGAGCGGCGCTCTGATTTGCACCCGGATCCCCTGTCGCAACACCAACTTTTTGTAGATCGGCATATAGACATCGAAACCCGCCTCTCGCAGGCTCACGGCGGCGAGCTTCTCCCGATGTGGTTGGGTGAAAATACAAAGCCAGCGGCGTTCATTCGAAAACGAAAAATTCATGCTCCAAAGACCCTAAAAGCCCGCGCAATAGCAGGCCGCCTAGATCATTTATTTTGACATAATAATTTCTATAAATGCAATTATAATAATTAAACACGTAACACAGGGCGCTGGCTCGATCATGCTTCATTGTACTAAATATATGATTTAATGAATTTTTCTCACTTTCGCTAAGTGCGCCCACTGGCTTCAGGGAACCCATGCGGAGGGATCCTGCATCCCCGCCTTCCACCGCGGATTCCTGAGAGAGCAAATAATCCTAATGAAAAGGATCCACGTGTTTGCATGCGGTGAACAGGTTCGTCAGCGCTGGGCGCCAGCACTTTCGACAACAGACATCGCCACCTCCGGGGTAGGTCACTGTTTCACTCTGATGGCCTCACGCGTCTCTCGCTTGACGTCATCAGAACTCGCATAAATCCGGGCGAGGATCACCAGCTGTTCCTCGCCAGTGATAGGTCCGATCTCAAGGCCCATGCGCTTGGCTTCGGCCAGGAGTTCAGCATCTAGACAGGTTTCCCTGAAAGCACCGCCAAGGACCACAACGCGCTCCCACGGCGTCTCCATCTGGCCCCGCCCAATATCTCCGCAGACCGCCACGGCGACCTGCGCAAGACGCAGCCCCTGCTTCAGACCGATTAAAGCAGGGGCGACAACGCTTAAACGCGCCCTGACGCAACGGCCGATCCACCGTCTCTGCAGGGCGGAATGCGCGCTTGTCAATTTGGCCCTACAGGGGCAGAGTATCAAGATGATGCGCGCGCCATAGCGGAACATTCAACGACCGCAGGTCCTGGTGAACCCGTTGAGACGTAACAACGCATTGAAAAAAGGGAGGAATTCATGAAGGGCCTTCTTAAGCTCCTGTCCTGCGCATTGGCGCTATTCCTCGCGCCATCGCTGGCGTGGGCGCAAGCCTATCCCACGCGCCCCGTGACAATGATCGTGCCCTTCGCTCCCGGTGGCCCCGCTGATGTTCTGGGCCGGCTCGTCGGTCAGAAAATGGCGGAAGATCTTGGCCAACCCGTCATCATTGAAAACCGCCCGGGCGCCAACACCATCATAGGCGCGCAAGCCGTCGCCAAGGCGAAACCGGACGGCTACACAATCCTGCTGGCCATAGACGGCACGCTGGTCATGAACCCCTTTCTTTATGAGAAGCTCTCCTATGATCCTTTCAAGGAGTTTGATCCTGTCGCACTGATCGCGCTGGTGCCATCGGCCATCGTAGCCAACAACAATGTGCCAGCAACCTCCCTGCGCGCCATGATCGAGATCGAGAAGGCCAAACCAGGCACCTTCTTTGTGGGGGTATCCACGCCAACGTCGCAGGTCGCGGCGGGGCTCCTCAATCAACTGGCGGGGGTCAACATAACCATGGTCCCCTACGCGGGTGGAACGACCCAGATAACCGACCTCATCGGGGGCGCCATCCAACTCGGGCATGAAAGCCTGAATGTGGCGCTACCGCTGTACCAGGAAAAGCAAATCAAGATCCTCGCCTTGACCGGAAAGAAGAAGACGACGCTGGCTCCCGAACTGCCGCTCATCGGTGAAGCCTATCCCGAGTTCGACCTTGGAATCTGGCAGAGCGTCGTCGTTCCCGCAGGCACGCCACGCATGATCATCGACAGGCTCTTCGCCTCTCTCCAAAAGGCCATGGTGACGACCGATGTAATCGAAAAACTCGCCACTTCCGGCATCGAGCCCACCATGAGCAAAAGCCCGGAAGAATTCGGCGCCTTCATCAAATCCCAGGCGGAAACCAGACAAAAGATCATCAAGGCGCTGGGCATGAAGTTGGGCTGAACGAGAAGTCAAGGAAGGGGCGACTATTGAGTCGCCCTGAATTCATGGCCAACGAAAGGTCAGGCTGCGCCTAATTCAAGGTCGGCATGACCTCTCGACCAAACAATTCAATGGATCTTATTGCTTCATCACGCGACATATCCCCGAACATGAATTGCCCCACCATATAATCAGCACCAGCTTCAGCCATGCGGGCCTCGATGAACCGGCGCACAGTTTCTGGAGAGCCCGCAATGCCCCGCAATTCATCAACCACGACCTGGAACTGATTGGGCCGCTCTCCCCAAACAGGGGAACGACCGTGCAGATGATAGAGATAATGAAAATTCTTGTGCCAGACCTTGTAGGCGCGCGACGCGATCTCCTGCGCAGCCTCATCTGTCTCCGCCACTACAACGAACAAGCCAAGCCCCGTTTTACCCGTGGGTACGTCAGCGCCATGAAGCTCACGCCAGACACTCTTGTAATGATCGAACTTATCGCGAATGGAGGGAGCCGCATGCAAGCTGACGATATTGATACCCTGCCGCGCTGCGAACTCAACATTCTGCAGTGAATGCACCCCCATCCACATGGGCGGATGAGGCTTTTGGATCGAATCCAGAATCATGGACACATTATCAACGCGCCGCCGCTCGCCATCATGCGAAAAGGTTCCCCCCGCCAGCGCCTTGCGCAAGATATCAAGAGACTCGAGAAAGGTTTTCTGCGACGCTTCATAATCGGGATCTTCGCCAAAACCTCTGCTTTCAAGGGGCGAAACGCCACGACCCACCCCTAGCTCAAAACGCCCTCCACTCAACTGGTCGAGCATGCATATCTCCTCAGCCAAGCGCAAAGGATGATAGAGCGGCAGGCAATAGACCATGGGTCCAAAGCGCAACCGCTTCGTACGCTGCGCGACGGAACTCAGAAAAATTCCTGGAGAAGAGGCCATGCCAAGGGGCGTAAAATGGTGCTCAGCCACATGGTACCCGCGCACCCCAATCCGATCATAAGCCTCGATGACGGCGAGGCGATCCTCATAAAATGCCTGCAGGGGCGCGCCGCTACAGTCAACATGATCAAAAACCCCGATATCCATCGGCATCGCGCGTTTCCCTTTGCCTTGAACACACCTGTTTCCCCGCAATTTCGGACGCCTTCAGGGGCAAGTCAACCCGCGCCAGACAGTCCACGACCTTTGGGCCGCAAACAACGCCATTGACCCCGTTCTCCGATGGGCACATTCTCAGGCTTATAAGGACGTTCTCATAAAGGGGGAGACGATGACGGATAGGGATGGCAAACTTCCAGTGCAGAAGGCGCATGTCGGGGTCATCGTGCCGGCGGTCAATCGGGTTTGCGAACAGCAGTTTCACGCCTATGCGCCGCCAACCCTTGGCGTACACACGATGCGCGCCAGGATAGCTGGGAAATGGAGCCGTCCAATCGAGGAACTCGCAGGAGAAATCCGCCATGTGACGGAATACGCTGCGGAGTGCGGACCTGATCTTCTCGTCTACAACTGCACGGCCTCATCAATGAAGGAGGGTCCTGCGGGTGAGCGTCGAATCCTGGAGATCATGCGCGAAGTCTCCGACATAGACGCCGTTTCAACCAGCGCGATGGTGAGCGAAGCTTTTGCAGAACTCGGTGTGAAATCGGTTGTGATCATTTCGCCCTATCCGAATAATGACGACATTGTCGCTTACTTGACCGCAACAGGCATGACGGTGGCGCGCGACGTGGCGCTCCGCCTCCCTGTTTCAGAATATAGCGAGGTGACGCCTGCGCGCTGGCAGGAAGTCTCCAAAGACAGCGACGTGCAAAACGCCGACGCCATCTTCCTGTCCTGCGCGGCGACCACGCAGATCGAAGCAGTCGCAGCCATAGAAAAGGATCTTGGCAAGCCCGTGGTCAATTCCAACCAGTCGGTCCTCTGGGGCGTACTGAAACGGCTCAAGCCCAAACTCGGACACATCGAACCCATGCCCCATCTGGGAAGCCTGATGCAGACCCTTTGACCCCTTCGGCCTGCGTCGGGCATCCGGGAAAAGCGCGCCTTGACTATGCCGCGAGGCCGAAGAACAGTTCGGTCTCGCCTTGCATAAACTTGGATTCTATTGGATTCTTGGCATCCATTGATGACCAGCTAGAATAAGAAAAATCAAAAAAACAGCAGGAGACGTCATGTCCATCCGGTTGATTTTACTCCACTTGATGATATCTGCTGGTCTGATGGCGAGCCTGCAGCCGAGGGCGACTGCGCAAGATTCCATAGAATCTTTTTATCGCGGAAGGACCATTCAACTCGTCATCGGTTCTAATGTTGGCGGCGGCTATGATTTTTATGGCCGTCTCGTCGGCCGCTACATCAGCCGATATATTCCGGGCAAACCCAACGTCATTGTCACCAATATGGTGGGGGCTGGTGGCAATACGGCGGCCGGTTATGTTTACTCTGTCGCGCCACGCGACGGCACAGTCATCGCCGCCTCCTCTTCTGGGTCGCTGCTGGACGCCTTGATCGGCGATAAGACCATCGTCAGATACGACCCACTGAAATTCAATTTTGTCGGCAGCGCCAATTCGGAGGTTTCCATTTGCGTAGTCCGCAAGGACGCCGAAGTGCAGTCCTTCGAAGACGTATTCACGAAGGAGCTGCTGATTGGATCGAGCGGAGGGACGACGCGCGACTTTCCCGCAGCACTGAACCATGCGCTCGTGGCAAAGCTGAAGCTAATAAGCGGATATCCAGGCACGCGAGAGATCATGCTGGCGATGGAGAAAGGAGAGGTGCAGGGACTGTGCGGCATCGGCTACACTAGCACGATCTCGCAACGCCCGGATTGGCTGAAACCGACCTCTGCTATGCGCGCGCTCGTTCAGGAGGCGAGCAAGTCGCTTCCCGAGCTCGAACGCGACGGCGTGCCCCTTGCGGTGAACTACGCCCGTACGCCCGAGCAGCGACGCATTCTTGATATAATCTATGCGCAACTGCTCTTCACACGGCCGTTCATGATGGCGCCCGAGACGCCAAAAGATCGGGTCGAAGCCATCCGAGCCGAATTTGCCCATGCTCTCGCAGACCCTGAGCTGATCGCCGAGGGAGCGCGTCAAAACCTGACCATCGACGCCATGTCAGGAGCTGAATTGGAGGGGCGAATACGCGATCTCTATGCACAGCCGCCTGAGATCATCGAAAAGGTACGCAAAGCCATCGAGATGCGATGAGGATCGCCGACCAGACAGACAAGAAGCCGTCAATCAAACAAACCGAGATCGATGACATCTCCCATATGGATGTATCCAGCATCACTTGGGTGCAGGTGATCTCCGCAGTCCCACTTGGGCAAAAGCCTGGTCGGATGTTCGGGATCGCGCAGTCCTGCGTCAAAATCGATCACAGCGTCAAAAATTTCGCCCCTGCGAATCCAGGCGTTGACCTCTTGCCTGACAAGCTCACGCGCCGGAGTCCAGCAACCCGGCACAAAGATCTCATTCTCATAGGGCATGAGCGTTCCAACATAGGCTTTCAGGCCCGCAGCCTTGGCGCGCAGACCAATTTGCTTGAGGCCCGCGATCATGACTGACGCCCGCGCCTCCTGTTCGACGGCGCCGCGCCGGTTGCGCAAATCATTCGTTCCTAGCAAGAGAAGCAAATGCGTTACGCCCGGCTGAGCAAGCACATCCCGGTCAAACCGCTTCTGGCCATTATCCGCCTGACCATCGAAGCAAATGCGATTACCGCCGATGCCTTGATTCATTACCCCGGCGAAGGCCGGACCGCGCGCAGCCACAAGACGGCGCGCCAACTGATCAGGCCAACGGCTGTTGCTATTAGGCGTTGACACATTCGCGTCGGTGAGGGAGTCGCCCATGGCGACAATGCCGCGCGTGGCAACAGGCGTAACAACTTCGATACAGGTGGCGAAATACCAGCTCTCAATTTCTTCAGCGACCGGCATGCTCGTGCATTCGCTATAATCGCCCGGAGGAGAGATGTAACTGACTTGTCGCGCGCTTTTATGGCCGGATATTTCACGCACAAGGCCGGGCACATACATGGTGATGGCGATGTCGGCGAGGGCTGGCGTTTCAAGCTCAACGGGATCGCTTATCATCAGAGCACCGGCGGCGATGGTGATCGACGTTTCTCCACCGAAGCTCAGCTTTCGAAAGCTGGCGGGATTCACCTCGGCAGTCTCACCTGCGCGTAAAGCGATAGAGGCGGCGGAGATCGTCACGGACTCGGTCCCATGCGCGTTGGAAAGGCGCACTCGCAGGATTTTTCCTGCGATGGATGTCCGCATGAGCATGCGCAGCGTTCTATTTTCAAGGGTGGCGCCGTCTATGAAAGCGGAGGCGGTGGTCCAGGTTCCTGTCCAATGCATGAGCGACCTCTCAATTTTAATTTTTGTCTAAGGTTGTACCGGGTAATGAACCTTGTCAAACCGCTCGGTAACGTCAGCCCTAATCCTCAGCACATCCTGAAACCACTCTTGCGACACGTCGTCCTGCGCCTTGGTTTAAATTTTTGAGCAGATGTGCGCCGGTGGGGCCTCTGCGTGGAAGAGGCCTTGATTCAGACTGTAGCCAGCATGGGCTGTAGATCACGCAGGGACGGCATGACCTCTTGGGCGAAAAGTTTGATCGACCTGGCTGCAACCTCGCCGCTCAGATCGCCAAAAGCGAATTGCCCAACAAAATAATTTGCGCCCGCCTCGGTAAGTTGCTTGCGCAACATGCGCGCCACCGTTTGCGGCGACCCCGCTATGCCACGCCCGCCGTCCTTGATTTGGTCAAAATCAGGCGGGCGGTCCCCCATGACGGCCGTACGTCCGTGCTTGTGATAGAGGTGGTGAAAATGCGCATGCCATTTCGGATAGGCCTGACGCGCCAACGCGAGCGCCTCCGCGTCACTTTCCCCCACAATGACAAATCTGCCCAAACCCATTTTCAGCGCCGCCAGATCGTTATGGCGCGCATCGCGGAAAGCCTGCGTCTGCTCACCGACCTGCGCCGCGCCGGAAAGACTTACGAAGCTCGCTCCAAGGCTCGCCGCCTTTCGCGCAGCGGACACGCTCGCCACGCCCATCCATAGCGGGGGATGCGGCTTCTGCACCGGCTCCAGTTCCATGGGAACGTCGTCAAAGGAGAAGTATTCACCCTTGAAGGACAGCTTTTGCGACGTCAAACCCTGTTTGAGAATTTCAAGGATCTCCGCGAAGCGCCCATCCCGCGTCTGTGGATCAATCCCGAAATAGGCTGTCTCGATAGGGGAAACGCCCTTTCCAACACCCAATTGGAAACGCCCGGCGCTTAACTGGTCGAGCATGCAGATCTCTTCGATCAATCGCAAGGGCTGATGCATAGGGAGCGTATAAACCAGTGGCCCGAAACGTAGCGCGCGGGAGCGTTGAGCAACGCTCGCAAGGAACACGCTTGGCGAAGAGGCAAGGCCAAGCGGTGTGAAATGATGTTCCGCTATATGATAACAGTAGAAACCCAGTTGATCATAAAGCTCTATGAGCGAAAGGCGCTGTGCGTAGAATTCGCCCAGAGACGAATCATTGCGATCAAGATGGTCGAAAACACCGAACTCCATGCTGTCTGCTCCTCGTTCACGGGCTCGCATGAAGCTTGATGTCATGGGGATGGGGCGCGTCCTTCTGCAGCACATCGACCGACAGGGAACTACCGCATGATGGGCAAAGGTACTGGCGCATCTCGAGCTCTGCATGCAGCACGATGCTTGTGTTGATCTGCGCTGGCTCAACCTTTCGGCAAGCGACGCCATCACGCCAATTACCCGAATCCGGCGCAAGCGCCTGGCCGCAGGCGCAAGCGAACCAGCGCTTGGCGTTCAGCCGCCCGAATCGCAGGGCGCCCCCGATAGGTTGCTCAAAAGCTTCAGCCCGAGCCTTCTGCGGCGCGGATGGCGCGCTGGCCGCCTTTAACCGATCCGCTTTCATGGCGGCGCGCGTGGCGAGCGTCGACGCCTGATTGACCCTGTCCCCATCCAACACGACGCCATAGATCGCCTGGGCGAATGCCGGAGAATAGCGGCCGAGGTCCACATCGTCGCGCACATGGTCGGGATCGCGATCTAGAGGATCGCCGAAACCGCCACCGCCTTGCCAGGATGTCTGAAAGACATCGCCGGGATGCAAGGGCATGAGCCCAGGCTTCGGCCCCATCTCCACGCGATCGCCGAAGAGATCTTCAATGCGCGTTGGCATATCGCCATTTGCATGCAGCTTTAAAAGATCGCTTCCGGCACAAAGCGTCTGCTTCACACAACTGCCGGGGTAGCCACCGAACAAACCTGCGGAATTGGGGACTTCCAGCCCATGCGTCATAATGAGCGCTTCGGTCTCCTTCACCCCATGGGCGGTGAAGGCCATGCTGCCCGCCATGCCGCCGCGCCATGTGCCGGCGCCCGCCGTATCGATGGCGAGACGTCGATGCAGGTAGAGCATGGGCGATAGAAACTCATTTGACTCGACATTCGCCACATTGGGAATCGGCGTGGAATAAGAGCCGCCGACATCATAACCGTCGTCGCCATTGTAGGCGCCAAAACCGCTCATCATGGGATCCATGAAATGGATGCCGTAACGGTGGCCGTACTGATCGGTGCCCCCCATATTGACCGTGGCCATGGTGCCGCAACTCACAGCCTGGACTTCGTCCTGCAGATCAGGCGCGCAAGCCTTCATCTTTGACAATGCGGCGCTGAGGGCGTTCTTCGCCACCCAGACCGCCTCAACTGTAGCTGCGCCAACGGGCGCCGGGAATTTCGCATCGCAGATGCTGCCATGGCGCGCGATGATCTCCACCGGCCGCAGCAATCCCTCATTCCAGGGAATATCAAAAGCGAGAGACGGGAACATGCCGCCGACCACCGCGCCGCGAAGGCCTGCGCGAGTCGCATTTACGAACCCCGGAGCCTGATCCGAACTATCCGAAAAGTCGATCATCAGCTGATCGCCCGTCTTCGTCAGCTTGACCGAGATTCGATAAAGACGGTTTTCATGGCCGTCATGCTCCAGAAAATCCACAGCCTCAAAGCACCCATCGGGCAAGGCGCGCAGGCGTTCGCGCATCTTTCGTTCGGAAAAAGCGATCATCTGCTCCATGGCCGACTGCACGCCTTCAACGCCGTAGCGGCTCATCAATTCCGACATGCGCTTTTGCGACACATGGCCCGCAGCCACCATGCCGCGCATATCGAGGTCAAGCAGTTGCGGCAGACGCGAGAGACTGAGGACGAAGCGCCAGACGTCCTCGCGCACCACGCCTGCGTCGGAGAGCTTGAGGCCAGCGACGCGAATGCCTTCCTGATAGACGTCCTTAGCCTTGGGGCACCAGCTGGCGAAATCCATGCCGCCAACGTCGACCTCATGTGCGCCAAATCCTGCCCAGGCGACAAGCGCTCCGTCATGAAAAAGCGGCTGGAGAATCTGGATGTCGTTTTGATGCACCGCCGCCCGATAGGGATCGCTGGAAAGAAAAACGTCACCGGGCTTCAGGGTCTCCTCAGGGAAAAGCTCCAGCAGCATCTTGATGGCGAGCGTCATGGGACCGCCCTGGGTGGCGACCTTGTAGCCCATGGTGGCGATGGTGCCATCCGCCAGAAAAAGGCCGGTATAATAGTCACTCGCTTCCGTCACCACGGGGGAGCCCGAAATCGACTGGAAGGCGATGCGTTGCTCTTCGGTGATCGCCATGAGTTTATGACGAATAACCTCAAAAGCGATGGGGTCGATGGTGCTCATCAGATCGCCTCCAGGCGCAGATTGCCGAATTGATCCACGCGAGCGTGGTGCGAGGCGCCGACCCAGACGGTCGTGCCCGGAGAATCGATGAGCGCAGGTCCGGCGAACGCGGCGCCAGCGGGCAATAGATCCCAATCGTAGACCGGAACGTCGGTCCATGCCCGAAGATAGACGTCCCTGCGTCCCGAAGGCTGCGGCGTCGGTCCTTCCGCGCGCTTCGAGAGAGGCGATTTTGGCAACACGCGCACCAATTGCAAATGGCAATTGGTGATTTCAATCAGCGCCGCGCGCGATCCCGTGCCTTTGCCAAAGCGTTGCTCATAGACACTGTCAAAAGCGGCGACAAGATCAGCCATGGCTGCGGGACCATCCAGCGCGCCATCAATGGAAATGGTGATCTCGTGCACCTGACGCGCGAAGCGCATGCCCACGGAGCGCCGGAAGAACTGCTGCTCCTCACCTACCATCCCGTAGCGCTTCGCAGCCGAGGCGACCTCGGTCTCAAGTTCCCGGAAAATCGCCTCCAGCGCATGCCCGTCGAGGCCGCGCGAGCGGTCCTTGAGGTCGCCGGCGCTGCGTTGAAGCACAGAGCGCTGACGACCCATGCGCATATCGGCGGACAGAATGCCTTGGGCCGAAAACACAGAGGCCGTCACGGGGACAAGAATCGACCGCACGCCAGCCTCGCGCCCGATGGAGGAGGCATGAACCGGCCCCGCGCCGCCAAAGGGAAAGAGGCAGAAATCGCGGGGATCATAACCGCGCTCCAGAGTGCTCTGGCGCAAGAGATCCGCCATATGCTGATCGGCGATTTCGCGAATCCCCGCCGCCGCATCAAGCACCGACATGCCCAGCGGTTCCGCCACATGGTCGCGAATGGCGGCCCATGAGGCCTCACGATCAAGCTTCATGCGCCCGCTGAGGAAATACCCGGGGTTCAGATAGCCCAGGACCAGATTAGCGTCCGTAACTGTGGGCTTGACGCCACCGCGCCCATAACAGGCGGGACCAGGAAAGGAACCAGCGCTCTGCGGCCCGACCTTCAGACGCCCATCCACGCTCTCGGCGATGCTGCCGCCGCCGGTGCCGATGGAATGAATGCTGATCATGGGGCTCAGCAAGTTCAGATTGCCGACCACCGCCTCCGTTTTCAATAGCGGCTCATAATCGACGATGATTCCCGCGTCGAAGCTGGTGCCGCCCATATCGGCGGTTAACACATTGGGCTCGCCAAGTTCCTTAGCCAGCATCTGCGCCGCAAGCGCCCCACCCGCAGGCCCAGAGGAGAGCAGCTGGATGGATTTCAGGCTCGCCTCTTCCGGAGGAATGACGCCTCCGATCGAATTCAGCATCGAGAAATCACGGGAAAAACCGGCCTCGTCGAGCCGCGACCTCATGCCTGCAAGATAGTTGCGCACCACAGGCCCAAGATAGGCGTTGACGACCGTGGTCGCCATGCGCTCGTATTCCTTGATGACCGGCACCACCTCGCTTGAGATGGAGACATAGAGATCCGGCGCAATCTCTCGAGCCAGATCGCGCAACTTTCGCTCATGGGCTGAATTGCGAAAGGACCAGAGGGTGCAGATGGCGAGAGCTTCCACTCCCTGCTCCACCAGATCCCGGATGACGGCGCGCGCCTTGTCGGGATCAAGTCTGACGATGACATCCCCTTTGTAGTCGATACGCTCCTCAATCTCGCGCACATCCTTGCGGTCCACCATTGGGTCGGGGCGCCGACGGCGGCGATAATGGGTATAATGCTCGGGGGGCAGGCCGGTCGTCATCGCCATCATGCGCGCGATCCACAACGTATCGGCGAAACCCTTGGTTGTGATCAGGCCAGTCCGCACGCCGCGCCGTTGCAGCAATGCGTTGACCGCGACGGTGCTACCGTGGCCGAAACGCTCGATCTGGGCCAGAAATTGCCCGAGCGTGAGGCCCTTCGCCTCGGCGGCGAGCCGCAATCCCTCGACCACGCCAGCGCCAATGTCAGGCTGCGTCGGAGTCTTGAATACTGAAATGGCGCCCGTCTGCTCAGAGACACAGATGTCGGTGAACGTTCCGCCGACATCAATTCCAATTTGATAAGAACCCATACGTCTCCACCCCCCCAGACTGCGCCCGCAGCCCTGATTTTGTCCGAAGGTAACCCGCGCCAAACCCTCATGGCAACCATGGTTGAAGAAGAAGCCTGATCCAAACCGACGCACCCCTTTGAAAGCCCGGTTTCCCGGGGGCAGCTTGCAAGACAGCGGATCGTCAAAATAGGGTCGGCCAGGCGTCCCGCACACATTTGCAGCAACGCGCGCTTGTCGGTGTCGCCAACGCCGATTAAACTAGCCCCAAACAATTGGGGGGAAGATCATATGCTTCGCTTGACCATGGCGGTATGTGTGGGTCTGCTCGCGGCCACGGCGCAATCGCCGTTTGGCGCGTTGGCGCAAGAGAAATATCCCGACCGCCCCATCAAGATCATTGTGCCGATTCCCCCTGGCGCAACCGCCGACACTCTGCCGCGCGTCATCGGCGACAAACTCTCCAAGGTCTGGGATCAGCCCGTCGTGATCGAGAACAAGCCGGGAGCCTCCAACAATCTGGCGGCCGAGTTCGTGGCGAAGGCGCCCGCCGATGGCTACACGATCTTCGCGACTCCGCCTGGCCCCCTTGTGACAGCAGGCAGCATGGGGACCGCGCTGCGCTTTGATCCGCAGGCCTTCACGCCCATCACCATCATGGCGACCCTGCCCAACACACTTGTGGTTCGCGCGGACCTGCCCGTCTCCAATTTGAAGGAACTGGTGGCCTATGCGAAGGCGAATCCTGGAAAGCTGACCTATGCCTCCGCAGGCAATGGAAGCACACCACACCTTGCCGGCGCAGCGCTCCAGATCACGGCGGGCGTCTTGCTGGTCCATGTGCCCTACAAAGGGCTCGCCCCCGCCCTCACCGATGTTCTGGCCGGGCATATCGACATGCTCTTTGACAATATCGGCAACACATTGCCACATATCAAAAGCGGCAAGGTGAAGGGCATCGCTGTGGCCGATCAGGTCCGCTCGCCGGAACTTCCCGATCTGCCGACAGTCGCCGAAACCTATCCGGGCTTCTATTCGACAACCTGGTTCGCCCTTGTCGGTCCACCGAACATGCCCCCGGCCATCGCCAATAAAATGCAGGCTGAAGTGGCGCGGATCCTGAAAACGCCTGACCTCGTGAACCTCTATAAACAACTCGCGGCCAACCCCGGCGGCAATACGCCGGAAGAGATGAAAGCCTTCCTGGGGGATGAACGTCAACGTTGGGACAAGGTCATCAAGACCGCAGGCATAAAAGAGGAATAGCTGATCAGGGGCTAAATCTCTTCAAATGGCGGTGTAACCCCCATCCACCAGAAGATCCGAAGCCGTAACGAAACTCGAAGCCTCAGTGGCGAGATAGAGCGCAGCCTGCGCAATCTCTTCCGGTCGTCCGAGGCGCCCGATCGGATGCTTGGGCACGAAGCGTTCACGCACCGCCTCCATATCAGGGTGGCGATCAAGCAAGCGGGCGGTTTCGATGGCGCCAGGAGAAATGCTGTTCACCCGAATGTGCCAATGCGCCAGATCAATCGCCATCGACTTGGACAATTGAATGACGGCCGCCTTCGTCGTCGTATAACCCGGCCTGCGCGGAACGACGACGCGCCCGAAGGTGGAGCCAATGTTGATAATACTGCCCCCACCCGCATCTCGCATGTGGGGCGCGGCATATTTGCAGACAAGAAAAACACTGGACAGGTTCACATTCAAAACCCGCTGCCATTCAGCGAATGGCATTTCAACAACATCGCCAACCGCCTCCGAAGCAGCCGCCGCATTGACCACGACGTCGATCTTGCCAAATCTGGCGACAGCATCGTCTACCGCCTTGCGCACGCTGGCTTCATCGGACACATCAGCGACGCAGGCGGCCCCATGACCGGGCGATGACGATTCGATGTCGGACACAGTCTTCACAACTGTCTCCTGCCGTATGTCTACGCACCAGACCTTCGCCCCTTCCGCGGCGAAAAGCCGAGCTATGGCGCCAGCTATCGCGCCCCCTGCGGCGGTGACAAAGGCGACGCGTCCGTCAAGCCGTCCAACCATGCGACTTCACTCCCTTTTCATGAGCCATCAGAGCGGGACAAGGGCCCACACTGGCGCCATAACGCCTTTGGCGGCTTCCCGGCGAGGACGCGCCGGACCAAAATACCGCCTCCCGGAGACGCTCAGATCCTGCCTTCTTTTCCAAGCGCACCAGCATATTGCTGAATTTCAGATTTATGCCATAGTGCCACCAAGCGGACAAGAAGCGGCGCTTTCTGCAGCATGCTTGTGACCGCAGCGGCAGACGATATGCTCGCCTGAATAAAACAATTGCAAGCGCGTAGTAAGCGACGCTGCAGATCGGGAGGGGACTAGTGATGAGGCGTACAAAATCCCCTGGCTGCGCCTGGCCGTCTCGTGAGTGCTACGCAAAAGCAGCAAACGGCATCTCTTCACCAGAAGCCACAAATCGGATTTCATCCGACCTTCTCCACATTTCACGGGATCATCGGCGCGCCTCCTGGGCGCCTTGGCGCCGGATTTAGCAAAACAGCAAAAAAGAGGAGCGGCGACATGCTTTTCTCGCGCAAATGGTTGAAACTATCGTGCCTGGCCGCCATGGGCCTTTTGGCGAACGCCGGTGTGAAGGCCGCCGACTTCTATGCAGGCAAGCAGGTGACTTTGGTCGTCTCAAGCGATGTGGGCAATACCTATGATTTAACGGGGCGCATCATCGCCCGGCATTTACCACGCTTCATTCCCGGGACCCCGAGCATCGTGGTCCAGAACATGCCGGGCGCCGGTGGCATTCGGGCGATGAACTGGTTGTACAATGTGGCGCCAAAAGACGGCCTGACCCTGGGCCTGGTGAACAACACCCTCGCCTTCAATCCGCTCTATGGCGACAAGTTAGCGCAATTCGATGCGCAGAAATTCAATTGGCTGGGAACGCCAAACAAGGATAATTCGCTCTTCATCGTCTGGCATGCTGTGCCAGTGAAGACGATTGAGGAAGCACGCAATCGCGAACTGGTGCTGGCCGCAACGGGCGCAGGCTCCACGCCCGCCTTCTGGGCGCGGGTAGCCGCCGCGATTTTCGATCTGAAGGTGCGGATCATTCCCGGCTATAAATCGCAGGGCGAGAGCTTCATGGCGATGGAGCGAGGCGAAAATGATGGTAACGCCGCGCCTTTCTGGGCTTCCTTGAATTCCGATTTCCCTGGCTGGATCGAGCAGGGGAAGATCCGCGCGTTGGTATATTATGGCGCCACGCGCGACCCCGAAATTCCCGCGCCCTACGCCATGGATCTCATCACCGATCCCGCCAAACGCAGTCTTCTGGAAGTGGCGCAAGCAGGCATCGCCATGGGGCGACCCGTTCTGGCGCCCCCAGGCGTTGATAGCGCCAAAGTGCAGATTTTGCGTGACGCCATGAACGCCATGTTCAGGGATCCGGAGTATCTGCGCGAATGCACACAGGTCGCAAGGCTAAAATGTGATACCGCATGGAGCGGGGAAGAGATCTCCAAATTCATTACGACGACCTACGCCTCGCCAAAAGACGCCGTGGAAAAAATCTCGGAGATCTTCGCTCAAGGCCAGACACCCTGAACGCCAGACATACGCACCGTAAGGGCCAAGGTTGGATCTTGCCTGCAAGCCGGTAACGGCGAAATTGGGGATGCAATGACTTTCAGCGCTTTGAGAATGTCGGGACGGATCGCTCTGATCACGGGCGGCGGCGGGGAAATCGGTTCGGCGATCGCCCGCCGCTTTTCCGCAGAAGGCGCCCGGGTTGCGGTCGCTGATCTTGACCTTGCGAAGGCTGAGAAGGCGGCTGCGGACATCACGGCGGTCGGCGGGCAGGCCTTGGCGCTCCAAGTTGACGTAGGCGACGCCGCCAGCGCGCAGATGGCGGTCGAGCGCACGGTTGAGATTTTTGGCGGCCTGACAACACTGGTCAACACAGCCGCCGCCGTGACGCCGGACGGAACTGCGGAGACCCTCCCTCTGGAGGAATGGGAAAAAGCCCTGCGGATCAATTACACCTGGGCTTTCCTCATGTGCAAATACGCCACGCCCCACATGCGAGCGGCCGGAGGCGGGGCCATTGTCAATATCGCGTCCCAGCTCGGCCATCTGCATGTCGCGGGCAGGGCCGCCTATTGCAGCACCAAGGCTGCGCTCATTGCGTTCACGCAGGTGCTTGCGATGGACTTCGCGCGCGATGGCGTTCGGGCGAACAGCATATCTCCCGGATTCATCCTGACGGAACGTTCGAGCCGCAGAAGCGGCGGCAAAGAGAACGCACGGCGCCTGCAGGGGCCATTACACCTTTTGAATCGTCCGGGCGATGTGGAGGATATCGCCGCAGGCGCAGCCTATCTGGCGTCAAACGACGCCGCATTCGTCACCGGCACGGATCTCCTGATCGACGGCGGCTATGTAACGTTCAAGGGCGTCATTGGCGCTGATGGGCGTCCCACGATGTGAGCGGGCCGGACAAGGGGCCTGCTCATTGGCCTGTCGGCAGGCCCGCCGCCTCAGGCGCAAATCACGTGCATGCAAAGCCGCGCGCGCCCGACATGGAGTCCAGGGTCGTTTGAAGATCGCTCATAAGAAGCGCCCGCTCCTGGGGGGCCATGGTCTCTTGATCGAGCCCCGCTAGCCAGTCGCCAAAATCACGGGCGCGCCCGAGCGAAAGCCCCACCAGAGCAGCCAGCCTCGCCTGCCCGGAACTGCGATATTTATCTTCCAGATAGATCAACAGATCCTGCGCCACCTGACCGGCGTCCAGAGGAACATGGTACCCGCCCGCACATAAGCATCCCGCAAAGGATGGGGAAAAGACGTCAGCCATCGCCCACTGACGCGCCAGTTCGGCGCCTGACAAAGGACGGCTTGCGAGGGTGGCGACCCCCAATGGCTTTCTTGACGCCCGCGCTTTCATGGGGCAAGACTTGCGCGTTTTTACGTCAAAGTGCAATACGTTCGTGTGGTCGCCTGTGCTCTGTTGGACATCGTCGCCGCCCTGCCGGCTAACCAATGGATTTACAAACGCGCCATATGGGCGTCGACACCTCTCGAACAGATCACGTGAATGACAAAAAACTTGAAATCCGGGTCGCGCCCTGCCGCGCGCCAACCTCTGCGCCACTCCCTTCGGCTCGCCTCGGACATCGGCGGAACCTTCACGGATGTGGCGGCCTTTGACGCTCGCTCCCGCAAGCTCTTGCTTGGCAAGACCCTGTCGACGCCCAGCCATCTCGTCGATGGCATCAATACGGGCGTCGCCGAGGCGGGAGCGGATGTGGCGGAAGCCTCGCTCTTCATGCATGGCTCCACGATCGCCATCAACACCATGCTGGAGCGCACAGGCGCTCGCACGGCGCTGATCACGACCGAGGGTTTCCGTGACGTCTACGAGATCGGCCGGATCAACAGGCCAGACGCCTACAACCTTTATTTCCAGAAACATGATCCGCTCGTGCGCCGCTCCCTGCGTTTTGAGGTACGTGAACGCATGACGGCGGAAGGCGACGTTCATGTAGCTCTTGATGAGGCGGGCGTGCGTGACGTCTGCGCGAAATTGCGCGGGCTCGACGTCGAGGCGGTCGCCATCATGTTGCTGCATTCCTACCGCAACCCCTCTCATGAGCGGCGCGTGAAGGAAATCGTGAACGAGGAGCTTCCTGGCGTTTTCGTCAGCGCCTCCCATGAACTCTCGCAGGAATATCGGGAGTTCGAGCGCTGCTCGACCGTGGTCGCCAACGCCTTCGTTGGCCCGCGCGTGCGCGACTATATCGCCGAGATCGACGATCATCTCGCAAAGTCAAAATTCGACGGCGCCTTCATGCTGGTGCAATCGACCGGCGGCCTTTATGAATCCGCGCAGGCCAAGGAGCAGTGCATCCGCATGCTCGAATCGGGGCCCGCCGCTGGCGTCATCGGCGCGCAGGCCCTTTGCGCTGGCATGGGCGAACAGGAGGCCATCGCCTTCGACATGGGCGGCACGACCGCCAAGGCTGGCGTCATCTACAAGGGCCAGGCTCTCACCAATAGCGTGGCGCTGATCGGCGGCTATGAGCGCGCCTTGCCCGTGCAGATCTCGATGATCGACATCTTTGAAGTGGGCACCGGCGGTGGCAGCATCGCCTGGCTCGATGAAGGCATGGCCCTTCATGTAGGTCCGCGCAGCGCCGGTGCTGAACCAGGGCCGGCCTGCTATGGCCGCGGTGGGGAACAACCGACCGTCACCGACGCGAATCTTGTGCTTGGGCGTCTGGCTCCCGACCGTTTCCTTGGCGGCTCCATGAAACTGGATGTTCAGGCGGCGCGCGCCGCCATCGCGAGCAAGATCGCAGAACCGCTGGGTCTGGATGTGATTCAGGCGGCCAAGGGCATCCTGCGTATCGCCGCCACCGCCATGTCATGGGCGGTGAAGACTGTAACCACCGAACGCGGCCTCGACGCCGCCTCTTTCCCGCTCATCGCCTACGGCGGGGCAGGTCCCTTGCATGCCTCATCCATTGCGCGCGAAATCGGTATGGGTCGGGTGATCGTGCCGCGCGCGCCCGGCCATTTCTGCGCCTTCGGCATGCTGTTTTCGGACCTGCGTTATGACTATGTGCGCACATGGCCTGCGCGCCTCGCCAATCTGTCATTTGAAAATATGGGGGCGGTCTATGACGAATTGATCGCCCAGGGCCGCGAAGCGCTGGAGCGCGGCGGGGCTGGCGATCTCAAGGTCAATGTCGTGCGTTGGGCTGATATGCGCTATGTCGGTCAGGAACATGCTGTGACCATTGAATTGCCGCCAACGCTTTTGCGCAAGCAGGACCGCGTGGGCGTGAAGGAGCGCTTCGACGCAGAGCACCAGCTGCGTTATGGCACCTGCGCCCCCAAGGAGGCGGCTGAAATCGTCAGCCTGCGCGTGACCGTCAGCGGCGTGATGAAAAAGCCCCCGCTGGAAGAGATCACACGAGGGACCCGCAATCCCCCGGCTGCGGCCAATACTGGCATACGTCCCGTGCACTACGATGGCCGCAAGGCTTCGATACGCACGCCTGTCTATGCGCGCGACCTTCTGCGAGCGGGCAACAAGATCGCAGGCCCCGCCCTGATCGAGGAGCATGCTTCCACGACCGTCGTCTTCCCCGGCGACTCCCTGACCGTCGACACATTCGGCAACCTCGTGATCGAAATTGGCAATTCTCACAATAAAACCGGAAGGAACCGCTGATGTCCTCGCGCAAGTCTGCGGCGGTCAGCAAGTCCGTCAAAAAATCTCCTGCAAAAGTCTCGGTAAAAAAGATCGCGAAGAAGGCTGTTCCGAAACGGCGTTTCGCCGCCTCCGATCCGGTCCTGACTGAAATCATCCGCAACGGTGTGCTCGCCGTGACGGAGGAGATGAAGTCGAATCTGATGCGCACCGCCTACAATATGATTATTTACGAAGCGCTGGACTTTACCGTCGGGCTCTTCACGGCGGAGGGCGACACGATTTCCATCGGCCTTGGCTTGCCCATGTTCATTCGCGGCATGTCTGAGACGGTGCGCGCCAAAATTCGCCATTTCGGTCACGAAAATATCAAACCTGGCGATATCTTCGTCACCAACGACGCCTATCTCACAGGCAGTCATCTGAACCATTTCACCTTTAGCCAACCGATCTTTTTCGAGGGCGAATTGTGCGCTTTCGCCTGCTGCATGGCCCATTGGCCGGATGTGGGCGGCACGCTCGGCGGCGTCACCACCGATATCTATTCCGAGGGAATCCAGATTCCCATCGTCAAGTACCAGAAGGCGGGCGTGGTCAATGAGGACCTCGTCGAGATCATCCGCATGAATGTCAGGGATCCCGACCGCGCCATGGGCGATCTGCGCGCGCAGATCACCGCCGTAACCACTGGCGAGCGTCGCTTCAGTGAATTGCTCGCGCGCTATGGCCGCGTCGAGACGCTTTCGGCCATTCGTCACATCATGGAGCAATCCGAGCGTGCGGCCCGCGCCCGCACCCGCGACATCCCTGATGGGGTCTATGAAGCCACATCCTTCATGGACGATGACGGCGTCGACATAGGCAAGCCCATTCCCATCAAGGTGAAGGTCACCGTATCCGGCGAGGACATGACCATCGATCTGTCCGAAGTCTCCAAGCAGGTGCGGGGATTTTACAATTCAGGTGAAACGACCGGCTTCGCCTGCGCGCAAGTGGCCTATAAATGCGTGACCTCGCCCACGGACTATCCCATCAACGAGGGGAGTTTTCGCTCCCTCAAGGTCGTACTGTCGCCAGGCACCATCGTCAGCGCGGTGAAGCCGGCCGCCATGCGCTGGTGGATGACCTTTCCGATGACCATCGTGGACACGATCTTCAAGGCGCTGGAGCCGGCCATCCCTGATCGCGTGATCGCTGGCCATCACGCTGATTTGCTCAGCGTGCGCCTTCATGGTTTTGCACCTCGAACAGGCGCATTCTTCATGGCGGGCTTTGGTCCACTAGGCGGCGGTTGGGGCGCCAAGATGACCGAAGATGGCATCAGCGCCACGGTCTGCCTCAACGATGGCGACACCCATAACAGCCCCGTGGAATCGATCGAATCCAAATATCCGCTCTTCATCGAACGTCTGGCTCTGCGGGATGGATCCGGCGGCGCCGGCAAATTTCGTGGCGGCCTTGGCATTGAGCGCAAGGTCGTGGCGCGCGTGCCCATGACGCTCAACGCGCAAGTCGACCGCATGCATTGCGCGCCCTGGGGTCTGAATGGCGGCCTGGATGGCTTTGGCAACGAAGTGACTGTCGAGATCGATGGTCAAGAAGCCCGCGATGCGGCGAACGCCAAGGTCTTCATGCAGCGCCTCGCGTCAAAAGAAGGGTTTTACGCACGCTCTGGCGGCGGCGGCGGCTTTGGATCGCCGCTTGAACGAGATCCCGAGCGCGTCGCTTTCGATGTGCAGGAAGGTTATGTCACCGCAAAAAGCGCCCTTGAGGATTATGGCGTGGTGCTGAAAGCCGATGGAACCGTGGACCAAGCCGCAACCAAAGCCTTGCGCGCCACCATGGTCCCGCACGCATCAAAGACGAAAAAAACGCGGAAGTCCTGAGCGTGCTGAAATTATCAGCAACCTTTTCGGCTTTGGTATTTGCGGCTACGGCGACCATCGCCAATGCCGATCCCATTGAGGATTTCTATCGGGGTCGGCAGATACAGTTGATCATCGGGGTTGGCGAAGGGGGCGGCTATGATCTGAGCGCGCGCCTCGCCGCCATGCATCTGTCCAGATTCATACCCGGCAATCCGACCATCGTGCCACGCAACATGCCCGCCGCAGGCAGCATTGCAGCGGCGGAATATATCTACAGCCTGGCCCCCAAGGACGGTAGCACGCTTGGCATGTTCCAACCGACCTACATCACCGAGAAGATCAACGACACTCGGCGCAAATACGAATACGAGAAGTTCACTTATATCGGCCGCGTAGATTCCAGCGTCCTCGTAGGCCTCGCCTAGCATAGCTCGCCGGTCCAGAGCGTCGAAGAGGCCAAGAAAACTGAGGTCGCGCTCGCTGCAGTGGCGGCGGCGGGCACATCAGCGACCATGCCATGGGCGCTCAACCGCATTCTCGGCACGAAGTACAAGGTCGTCATGGGCTATCCTTCCAGCGCCGCCATGGGTCTGGCGTTAGAGCGCGGCGAAGCGCAGGGCATTGGCAGCACCAGCTGGGATTACCTGCTGACCAAACGCGAATGGCTTGAGGAGAAAAAGGTCAAGATTCTCTACGTCATCGCCCTGCAACGCTTTCGCGATTTGCCAAATGTGCCCACGGTGATGGAGATCGTCGACAATCCCCTGGACAAGAACGCGCTGAAACTTATCTCCTCCACCTCTTCCGTCGGTCGCGCGCTCCTGGCGCCGCCCGACAATGACAAGGCGCGCACGGCTGCGCTGCGGGCGGCTTTTGACAGGATGGCGAAGGATCCGGAATTTCTCGCTGACGCCGAGCGACGGCGCCTGGGCTCGGACACGCTCGATGGTCAATCCCTGCAAGATTTGGTGGCCGACGTGGCGGCGCAACCGCAAGAGGTCATCGAGCGGATGAAAGGACTGACAAGCCCGCCCAAATAGCGCGTTCAGAGCCTGTGCCGCTCACCCCAGCAACCACTCCGCGCCGCTGGCGTCGGCCAAAGCGCGCACCTGCGCCAAGAGTCCCGCGCCCACAGGTATTCCCTCTTGCAGGCGCCGAGCGGCATTGGCCCGTTCCGGATCGCCCGCCACCTGAACCGGCCTCGCCGGATGTACTGGTCGCGTTTGACGCAAGGAATCGCTGAATTCCTCGACATCTGCGCGAAAGGCATCGGCGTCACGAAACAAGCCTGGATCCAAGACGAAAAAGAAATGCGCCAGGGATCCTGTCGGAGGCTGACTGGCCTCCTCAGGCCGCAACAACATGGGCGCGCCCGCCAGACCTGCGGACAAAATGCGCGCCATGGCTGCAAGGCCGTAACCCTTGTGGCTCGCGCCTTCGGGCGTTCCACCGAGCGAGGTGAGAAAGCCCTTCCGCTCGATCAAATCGAGCGGATCCGTCGACGGCTCACCTGCGCTCGACATCACCCAGCCCAGAGGCACGGGCAATTTCTCATTCGCCTTGTTGCGCACTTTGCCAGATGCGACCGTCGCTGTGGCCATATCCAGCAAAAAGGGCTTACCCTCGGCGCCCGGCGCCGACATGGACCAGGGGTCGGTGCCAAGCCTGCCCTGCGCGCCGCCCGTGGGGGCGACAGTCACCCCGGGCGTCGTTGTCGTGCTCATGCCGATGAGCCCCGCATCAGCCGCCATCTTGGTATAAAAACCACAGGCGCCGTAATGGGCGGTGTTGCGCACCACCACGCTCGCCATGCCGCTGGCGCGCGCCTTGGCGATGGCGACCTCCATGGCGAGCTTTCCAGCGGGGTGGCCGAGTCCGCCATCGGCGTCGACAATGGCGGAAACGGGCGTCTCCTTGATCACTTTGGGCTCAGCTCCCAGACGGAGCAGGTCCGCCCGCCGCAACCGGTCATAGGGCGGAAGCATGGACATGCCATGGGAGTCGATTCCGCAGAGGTCCGCATAGGACAAGACATCGGCCGTCGTCGCCGCATGCTCTGCGGACATGCCCCAGGCTAACAAAATGGATTGGATCTGGGCCCGATGGATTTCATAGGCGTGGTTCATGAAACAACTCCCTTCTTTTGGGGATTTTTTAGACGCATCAGACCTAACGCTGAAGAAGCGGCGAAGCATAGCCGCCTTCGCTTCGCTTGGTGCATCCCCCTAGGGCCCAGACGGCCGCATTTATTTGAGCTTCCCGCCGCCCTGAGCTTTCGTCAAGAGAAATGACGCTATGTTGGGTGCGGGTCCAATGAACAGTCAGCCAGATCATTCCAGCATAAACCAAGGTTGAGGCAAAAAACAAAATACTTATGCTTGCCAAGACTGCGATCCCCCGATTTTATGACGCCACCACATTCTGGAGGGTTTCATGCGCTTGATTTCCATTACCGCAGCTCTTGTCGCCATAATTGGCTTGGGGGCGCATGGCGTGAATGCGGCTGAGATAAAGGTTTTGTCCGGCAACGGCGGACGAGTGGCCGTGGCGGAACTCAGCGAGCGCTTTGAAAAGGAAACCGGTCACAAGGTGGTCATCGATTTCGCCGTCAACCCTCAGGTTCGCAAGCGGGTCCTTGATGGCGAAGCCTTTGATGTCGCCGTGCTCAACCCACCCGTTCTGGACGAATTGATCAAGGCGGGGAAGGTCAAGGCTGAAACACGGACAGTGATCGGGCGGATTGGCCTTGGCGTGGGAATCAAACAGGGCGCGCCCCGACCCGATCTTTCGACAGCCGAGGGTTTCAAGAAAGCCCTGCTATCCGCCAACAAGGTCGCCTATCCCGAAGAGGGCGCCAGCGGCATTTATTTCGCGAGCCTGGTGAAGCGCCTGGGCATCGAAGAAGAAATGAAATCGCGCCTCATGCCAATGCCCGGCGAATACAATGTCGAGGTCGTCGCTGAGGGCAAGGCGGATATGGTGGTGGTGGTGGCCTCCCGAATCTATGGCGTCAAGGGCGTGGATATGGTGGGCCTTCTGCCCAACGAATTGCAGACCTGGATCGCCTTTGCGGCGGGCGTCAGCTCAAGTGCGAAGGATACAGACCTCGCGGGCAAATTGGCGAATGCCATGGCGGCCCCCTCGGCGGAGCCCTTTTTGCGGCAGATCGGTCTGCAACCCTTCGTGGAATGAGGGGAGCCGCCAGAAAATGTCCCCGACGCTGACTTCGGTACAGCCACCCATGGTCGCTTGACTGGACCCGCCGCCGGGTCCTATCTCGCCGACGCGTCACAGATGCATTCCGGCGCTCGCAGGGGAAATGGATGCCCTCGTTCCTAAAGCCGACCACCCGTTTCCGCGCCTTGCTCGCAAGGCGCCAGATCACCATGATTCCCTCTGTGGGAGACGCTTTTTCCGCCCGGCTCATCGCCCACGAGGGGTTCGAAGCCCTCATGAGCTCGGGCAACGCGACCTCAGCCATGAAACTCGGCATGCCCGATGTAGGCGTGATGACGCTTCGGGAAAATGCGGACAATGCGGGCCAGATGGCGGCGGCCAGCGGTCTGCCGGTCTTCGCCGACGCCGACACTGGCTATGGCAACGCGCTGAATGTGCGGCGCACGATCATGGAATTCGAGCGCGCAGGCGTCTCCGCCGTGATGATCGAGGATCAGGTCAGCCCCAAGCGCTGCGGCATGCTGGCGGGCAAGAGCGTGATCCCCTGCGCCGAGATGGAAGGCAAGGTGAAGGCGGCGCTTGACGCGCGCAGCGATGACGATTTCGTCATCTGCGCGCGCACCGACGCCCGCGCCGTGGAAGGCCTCGCCTCCGCCCTTCGCCGCGCCGAGGCCTATCAGAAGGCGGGCGCGGACGTGATCTTCGTGGAGGGGCCGAAGACCATCGAAGAAGCGCGCGAAATCGCCGCTAACATCGATATCCCCCTGCTCTACAACATCACGCCCACCGGCAGCGTCCCTCCGCTGGATGTGGCGACGCTGGAGTCCATCGGCTTTCGGCTACTGTCCTGCTCGGTCTATATGTTGCTCGCCGCCCTGCCTTCCATGCAGAATTTTCTGCGTGTCCTGAAGGCGACTGGCGATGTCGCCAAGGCGGGCGCGGGAGCAGCCTCGATGGCTGAATATCTTGAAATTCTACGCCTCGATGACTGGCAATCGCGAGAAGCCTTGTTTACGCCGCCTGCATCCGACGACAGCAGGAATTCGTAACATCCGCGAATGCCTTGGCATTGAACGACGACAGGAGAGACGCATGAAAAGCTGGATCAATGGGCTGCTGATAGCCACCACCACGCTGACCTCCATTGCGCTGCGTCCCGCGCAGGTTCAGGCGCAGGAATTTTATGCGGGCAAGACGCTGACCATCATCGTTGGTCTGGCTGCAGGCGGTTCGGCCGACACGCTGGTGCGCCTTTTTGCGCCGCATCTCAAAAAGCACATTCCCGGCGAGCCCTCCATCGTAGTTCAGAACATGCCGGGAGCCGGCGGCGTGCTTGCCTTCAATTACATCTACGAGAAGGCGCCAAAGGACGGCTCGCAGATCATCCTCTCCCTCTGGGACCCGCTGGCGCAGGCGCTCGGCAATCAGGGCCTTCGGGCGCGTTATGACCAATTCCCCTATCTTGGCGGCATCGCTGATGTGCGCGTGAATTACATGCGCGTCGATGCTGTGCCCGGAGGCTTCAAGGCGCCCGCTGACATCATGAAAGCCAAGGATGTGATCATCGGGGCCTATGGCACCACCGATCTGTCAGGAATCCTTGCGCACCTGTCCTTGAAGACGTTAGGCGTGCAACACAAGGTCGTCACCGGCTATCGCGGTGGGGCTGATGTGTTTCTGGCGCTTCAGCGCGGCGAGGTGAATTTCCACAACACGAGCCTGGCGACCTACCGCACCCGCTCCAAGAGTTTCATCACCTCTGGCGAGGGCACCGGACTCGCCTATCTTCTGGCGTCCGACGAGAAGGGCGAGTACCGCCGCCGCCCGGACGTGACGGATATGCCGGCTTTTCAGGATCTTTATAAGGAAGTGCATGGCAAGGCGCCGGAAGGACCGCTTTGGAACGCCTTCAACTGGACCGTGCAGCAATTCGGCGATCTGGCCTATGTAGGTCTCGCTTCGCCGGGAGCTCCGGAGGTCACCCTGAAAATCCTGCGCAAGGCCATCGAGGACACGATGAATGACAAGGAGTTCATCGCCGAATCCGTGCAGCGCAACGGCCTTCCTTTCGATTATGTGGGCATGGAGGAAGGCGCAAAGATCTTCAAGTCGCTGTCGGGCGTTTCGCCTGAAGTCGTCAGCACCCTGCGCGAAAGCATGGAGGCCATGAGCGGCAAATGAGCCCCGATGGAATTCGGTCGGCTTTTCGACCCAGCTGAATCCTGAACAGGAGGCGTTGCAGCATGAAACAGAATCGTCGAACCGTACGGATCGAGTGGGGCGACTGCGACGCCGCAGGCATCGTCTATTATCCCCGTTACTTCGAAATGTTCGACGCCAGCACCTCGCATCTGATCGAGGCGGCCAGCGGATTGCGCAAGCGCGAGGTCATCGCGCGTCACAATCTGGTCGGCTGGCCCATGGTCGATACGCAGGCGAAATTCAGCAAGCCCGCCACCTATGGGGACGACATCGATATCGTGACCGAATTTATTGAATTGGGCCGCACCAGTTTCAAAATTCATCACAAGGTTTTTCAAGGCGATCAACTCGCCATCGAAGCCTGGGAGACGCGGGTTCTGGTGGCTGCAGATCCACAATCACCCGGCCGCCTCAAATCGACGCCAATTCCGCAGGAATTGCTGACCCAGTTCCAAGGCTGAAAATAAGCGGCCACAAGCATCAAACGAAAGGGAGCAATCTATGGGGCGTTCTTTATTCGACAAGATCTGGGACGCCCATGTCGTATGTCAGCGCATGGACGGGCGCGACCTGCTCTTCATCGACCGGCACATCACCCATGAGCTGCATGCGCCCCACGCCTTCAAGAAACTGAAGGAATCCAGACGCAAGGTGCGCCGTCCTGACATCACCTTCTCCGCGCTCGACCATACGCCCGCCTCAACGCCAGGGCGGGACGACACGACCAATCCCGAAGGCAAGCCCTTTATTGACGCCGTGCGCGCCGCAAGCCGCGAGAACGGCGTGCGCGTTTTCGACCTTGGCGATGCGGACTATGGCATTTCCCATGTGGTCGGCCCCGAGATCGGCATGGTTCTTCCCGGCGCCACCCATGCAGTGCCCGACAGCCACGCCTGCACGGTGGGTGGGCTGGGCGCGCTGGCCTTTGGTTGCGGTACGACAGAGCTCGAACATGTGCTTGCCACGCAAGTGATGGCGCTGGTGCGGCCAAAGCGCATGCGCGTACGCCTAGAAGGAAAGATTGGCGCGCTTGCCTCCGCCAAGGATGTCGCCTTGAAGATTCTCTCGCAAATTGGCGTTTCGGGCGGACGCGGCCACATCATAGAATTTTCGGGGCCGGTGGCGCGCGCGCTCTCCATCGAGGGGCGCTTGACCCTTTGCAATCTCACCATCGAGATGGGATCGCGCAGCGGGCTCGTCGCGCCGGACGACAAGACCTTCGAATGGCTTTATGGTCGCCCCTGGGCGCCGCAGGGCGCCATGTGGGATCGCGCCCTCGCCCATTGGCGAACCCTGCCCAGCGATGACGACGCCATCTTCGAGCGCGAGGTCACTGTGGATTGCGACGGCTTGCAGCCGCAAATCACCTGGGGCACGGATCCTGCGCAAGTCATCGATGTGAATGGCTGCGCGCCCAACCCAGCCAATATGCCCACGGAGCAACGCGGCGCCATCGAGCGCGCGCTCGATTACATGGGCCTGCAACCCGGACAGAGGCTCGCGGGCCTGCCGGTCAATCGCGTCTTCATCGGTTCCTGCACCAATGCCCGGTTGCCCGATTTGCGCGAAGCGGCCGAGATCGTGCGGGGGCAGCATGTGGCCGAAGGCGTCTTTGCGCTGGTGTCGCCGGGCTCTGCGCGCGTCAAGCGCGAGGCGGAGGCCCTTGGCGTCGACAAGGTGTTCCGCGACGCTGGTTTCATCTGGGGCGAGTCCGCCTGTTCCATGTGCGCAGGCGCCAATGGGGATGGCGGCAAGGCTGGCGAGCGCATTTTGTCCACGACCAACCGCAATTTTGAAAATCGGCAGGGACGGGGCGTACGCACCCATCTCGTGGGACCAGCGCTCGCCGCCGCCGCCGCCATCGCAGGCAAGATCGTCGATGTTCCCCAAATGAAGGCAGGTAAGTGATGAAGGCCTTTACGCGCATCACAGGGACGGCGATTCCCTTTATTGAAGACGATGTGAATACGGACCAGATCGCGCCCATCGGCGCAGGCGCGCGCATTACGGAAGATTATGCGCAAACGCTTTTTCGCCATCGAAGGCGCGGCGCCGACGGCGCCGAGATTCCAGATTTCACCTTCAACCTGCCGCAATTCCGCACCGGCGCCATTCTGGTGTCCGGTCGCAATTTCGGATGCGGTAGCTCGCGCGAATCCGCCGTCTGGACTTTCCTGGCGATTGGCGTGACCTGCATCATAACGCGATCTTTCGCTGATATGTACCGCGAGAATTGTCTGCAGAACGGCATACTGCCCATCACGCTCACCGACGCGCAGGCCGACCAACTTGAGGCGGCGGTGGTCGCGGCCAATGGCGCGCAGCCCTTCACCGTGGATCTGGTTTCGCAGGAGATCAAGGGCCCGAATGGTCTGCGCATCACCTTCGACATCTCCCCAGCAGACCGCACGCGCCTGCTGGAAGGACTTGATGACATCGGCCTCACGATGAAACATCGGGCGGAGATCGAGGCCTTTGAACAGCGAATGGCTGAGCAACTTCCGTGGTCGCAACGCGCCGACGCCTCCAGCCTGTGAGTGAACCGATATGAGCGCACGCAAGCGTTTCCGCGAATTGATAGCGGCGCCGGGCATGGTCTATGCGCCCGGCGCCTATGACGCGCTTTCCGCACGCATCATCGAGGCGCAGGGCTTCGATGTGGTGGTGGCTGGCGGTTATGCGGCCGCCGGCGCCCTGCTCGGCCAGCCCGACACCGGCCAATCCAATATGCGGGATTACGCCGATCACTACGGACGCATCTGCGCGGCGGTGAACGTGCCGGTCTATGTGGATGGGGACACCGGCTTTGGCGGCGTCAACAATGTGCGGCAAATGGTGCGCGCCTTTGAGGATGCGGGCGTGGCGGGCCTGTTCATCAGCGATCAGGTCTTCCCGCCGCGCTGCGGCTATATGGAGGGCAAGCAGCTTATTTCCACCGAGGACATGCTCGCCAAGCTCAAGGCGGCGCTGGACGCGCGGCGCGATCCCGACCTCTTCATTGTGGCGCGTACCGACGCCGTCTCGGTAGAAGGGCTCGATGGCGCCATTGAGCGCGCGCAGCTCTATATGGACATAGGCGTGGACATGGCGAAGGTCATCGGCGCCGATCAGCTCGACGCGTTCAAATGCATCCTGCGCGAAGTGCCCGGCGCGCAGATGGCAAATATGTCCAACGCCAATCCCAAGGGCATGCCGACGCCAGCGGAATTCGAAGCGGCGGGCGCGGCGATGATGACCTTCCCTTCAGCCGCCCTCTTTGCGGCGGTGGGCGCCGTCACCCGCGCCATGGCCTCTCTGAAAAAGGACAATAGCCTGGACGGCGCGCGACCGGGCTTCTGCACGCTCAATGAATATTATGACCTCGTCGGGCTTGAGCGGCAGCAACAATCCGAGCAAGATTATCTGACGGCGGCGCGCGACGTAATGGCCAGACGCAAGCCAAGGTAGGAAACACCCGGGGGAGGACCTGAGATGAGAAGATTGGTTAGCCCACTGCGCCTGCTGGGGGTCTGCGCCTGTCTTTTCACGACCCTGCTCGGTGCGCGCGCCGAGCCTGAGTCATTTTATAAGGGAAAGACGATCAACATTGTGGTCGGGCTCGAAGCCGGGGGAACGGTTGATCTCTTCGCGCGCCTTTTCGCGCAGGTCATCCAGAAGCACCTGAAGGGCGCCCCGGTCATGGTGGTGCAGAACATGCCGGGCGCCGGCGGCTTGCTGGCGACCAATTATCTCGCTGAGAAAGCCAAGCCCGATGGGCTCACGATTCTCTGGGGGCCCTGGGATCCCCTCGCGCAGGCGCTCAAGCTGCCGAACATGCGCGCGCGTTATGAGAATTTCGAATTTTTGGGGGGAACGGCGGACACCCGCGTTCTCTACGCCAGCACGGCGAGCATCCCCGGCGGTTTCAAGCAGCCCACCGATGTCGCCAAAGCCGACATGCTCGTGGTCGGCGCGCTCAACCCCACCGATCAATCCGGTCTTCTGGCCCATCTCGCCCTCGGGGTTCTCGGCGTGAAGGACAAGATGATCATCGGCTACAAGGGCGGTAATGACGTCTTCCTCGCCATGCAACGCGGCGAAGTGCATTTCCACTCCACGAGCATCACGACCTTTCGCGGGCGCAACGCGGACTATATCAAATCCGGTCAAGGCATTGGCGTCGCCTATCTCGTGGCGACGGATGCGCAAGGGAAGTTCGCGCCCCATCCCTTCATCAAGGAGATGCCGGCCTTTCCCGATCTCTATCGGCAGATCCACGGCAAGGCGCCCTCGGGCCCGCTCTGGGACGCCACCAACTGGCTGCTGGGCCAAGTAGCGGAGATGACCTTCACCGGCTTTGCGCCCCATGGGACTCCGCTGGAGGCCGTTGCGGATTTCCGGGCGGCCTATGCGGCGGCGGCGCATGATCCCGAGTTCATCGAGAAGTCGATGCAGATGAATGGGCTGCCCTATTCCTTCGTGGATGTGGCGCGGGGCAAGGAAATCTTCGCCTCTCTCGCACAGGTCTCTCCGGAGGTCCTGGCCACCATCAATCAGATCATCGAACTCAAATAGAAGCAGGGGCTCGAAGATGGCGGAAATTTCGTTCAAACGGGAAATCGAAAGCCTCAAACTGGCCGACGGCGACACCTTCCATGGGGAAGGCATCATCGCGGTGACGAAAGCGCTGCTGCAGTCGGGCGTCTCCTATGTGGGGGGATATCAGGGCGCGCCGGTGGGGCACCTGCTGGATGTGCTGGTGGAGGCGAAAGAGGAAATGGAGCGCCTCGGCGTTCACGTCGAGCCATGCATGAACGAGGCGGCGGCCGCAGCCATGCTCGGCGCCTCGGTGAACTATCCCATACGCGGCGCCGTCACGTGGAAATCCATTGTCGGCACCAATGTGGCCGCCGACGCCCTTTCCAATCTCGCTTCGCCAGGCGTCAAGGGCGGCGCGCTGATCATCGTCGGCGAGGACTATGGCGAGGGCGCCAGCGTCATTCAGGAACGCACTCACGCATTCGCGCTGAAATCCTCCATCTGGTTGATGGATCCGCGCCCGGAGCTCTCCAACATCGTGCGCATGGTGGAGAAGAGCTTCGAACTGTCGGAGGCCTCCAACGCGCCCGTGATGATGGAGCTGCGCATACGCGCCTGCCATATGCTGGGCTCCTTCGAAACCAAGGCCAATCGCGCGGCGGAACAGTCGGCTGCGCATCGCATCCCCGCGCCCGCGTCATTCGACTACATCCGCCTAGCCCATCCGCCAGTGACCTTCATTCAGGAGACCGACAAGTTCAAACGCCGCCTGCCTGCGGCGCAGGACTTCATCGTGGAGCAAGGGCTCAACGAGATCCTCGGTCCCTCAGAAAGCGATATCGGCGTCATCGTTCAAGGCGGCCTCTTCAACGTGCTGAACAGCAGGCTTGAGGCGGCGGGGCTCTCCAATGTCTATGGCGATGTCGCCGTGCCGGTGCTGGTGCTCAATGTCACGCACCCGCTGGCGCCGCGCCAGATCGAGCAGTTCTGCCTCGGCAAAAAAGCCGTACTGATCGTCGAAGAGGGCCAGCCCGACTATCTCGAACAGGCCATCGGACAGATCCTGCGCAAGGCGGATCTGCAGACGCGGATCTTCGGCAAGGATGTGCTGCCCATGGGCGGCGAATATACCCAGCGCGTGCTGGGCCAGGGGCTCAGCGCCTTCCTGCGCGCCAATGGGCGCGATTGCGCCGCTCTCGACGTATGGCTGGCAGCGCTCAAGGAGCATGAAGAGGCCGTGCGCAATGTGCTGGCGGCGCCCCTGCCTGCGCGCCCGCCGGGGCTCTGCACGGGCTGCCCCGAGCGTCCGGTTTTCTCGGCCATGAAGGTGCTGAAAGGCGAGATTGGTCCGACCCATGTAGCCGCCGACATCGGCTGTCATGCGCTCGCCACCTTCGCTCCCTTTGATCAGGGCAATTCGATTCTGGGTTATGGCATGTCGCTGGCCTCCGCCGCAGCCGTCTCCAATGTGCAGGCGCGCAAGCCCGTCAGCATCATGGGCGACGGCGGCTTCTGGCATAATGGGCTGCTGACGGGCGTCGCAGGCTCCGTGTTCAATCGCAATGATGGCGTGCTCATCATCATGAACAATGGTTATTCCAGCGCCACAGGCGCGCAGGACCTGCCCTCCAGCGCGCCGACAAACGATGGTCGTGGCGCCGGGGTCGATATCGAGAAAACCCTGCGCGGCATGGGCGTGAAGGCCATCAGCCGCGTGCGCACCTATGATATCGGCCGCATGATCAAGACCCTGCGGGAGGCGATCCTGACGCCCGCCAAGGGCCTTCGCGTCATCATCGCCGATGGCGAATGCCAGTTGGCGCGTCAAAGGCGCATTCGCTCCGAAAACGCCAAGGCCGTGGCGGCGGGCAAGCGCGTGGTGCGCACCCGCTTCTGGGTGGATCCGGAGATCTGCACCGGCGATCACTCCTGCATCCGCCTCTCGGGCTGCCCCTCGCTGACCCTCAAACCCAACGAGGACCCACTGCGCAAGGATCCCATCGCCCATGTGAACAACGATTGCGTGGGCTGCGGCGTCTGTGGCGAGGTTTCCCACGCCGCGCAATTGTGCCCCTCCTTCGCGCAGATCGACATCGTGCAGAACCCCGGATGGTTCGACCAGTTCCGACAGAAATGGGAACTTCGGCTCATCCGCTTCTTCGGCGGCGAGGCCCGGGCATGAGCGGGCCGTTGCGCATCCTCATTTCGGCGCTGGGCGGCGAAGGCGGCGGCGTTCTCGCCAGCTGGATCGCCGACGCGGCCATCGCGGATGGCCATGTGGCGCAGCGCACCTCCGTGCCCGGCGTCGCCCAGCGCACCGGTAGCACCACCTATTACATCGAGATTGTGCGGGCGGAGGGGCGCCGCCCTGTCCTCAGCCTCGCGCCCACCGCTGGCGAGGTGGACCTCTTCATCGCCACGGAATTGCTGGAAGCTGGGCGGCTCATTCAGGCGGGTTTCGTCACGCCGGATCGCACCACCGTCATCGCGCCCCTGCGCCGCGTCTACGCCATCACCGAAAAGATCGCGATGTCCGACGGGCGCGCAGATTCCGACCTGATCGTTACCGCTGCAAAGCAGTTCTCCAAGGCCCATCACATCGCAGATTTTCAGGCTCTGGCTGATGAGGCCCGCGCGCAATTGAACGCTGTGCTTTTCGGTCTTGCAGCGCGCAGCCTCTCCATTTCCCCGCAGGCCTGCCGCAAGGCGATTGAAGCGGATGGGCGGGCCATCGAGGCCAATCTCCGGGGCTTTGACACAGGGTTCGCCTACGAGGCGAAGGAGCCCGCGCCCGCCGTTGACGCATCCCCCGCAAGCGTTGCGCCCGCATCAGCACAATTCGATGCGGCGATCTCAAGCTTCCCCCTTGAGGTCCGCGATATCGCTCGCGAGGGCGTGTTGCGATCAGTCGATTTTCAAAACGCGGCCTACGCCAGGCTTTATCTGGAGCGCGTCCAGCGCTTCGCACGCGCGCCGGGCGCTGATGGCGCCTTTCTGGCGGATCTGGCGCGCCATCTCGCCATCCGCATGACGAGCGAAGACGTGGTGCGCGTCGCCCAACTCAAATTGCGCGAGACGCGGTTGGCCATGGTGCGGGCGGAGGCGCGGGCGAAGCCCGGCGACATCGTGCGCATCACCGAATTCCTCAAGCCAGGCCCCCACGAAATCCTGTCGATCCTCCCGGCGCCGCTTGCGCGCGGCCTGCTGGTGATCGTGCGCAAGCTTGGTCTCGAACGCGCCGCCATTCCCATGCGGGTGCACACCACGGGCTTGTTCGGTTTTCTACAATTGCGGGCGCTTTCATCGCTGCGCGCGCTGCGGCCCCTATCGCTGCGCGCCGCTGAAGAGAAAGCCTGGATCGAGACCTGGCTTGACCTCATCGAAAAGGCCCAGCGAGTGGACCACGAAGCGGCGCGCCAGATTGTGGAGACGGCGCAACTGGTGCGCGGCTATGGCGAAACCTGGGAACGCGGCCATGCGAATTGGCGCGCCATCGCAGATCAGATCGTCCGCCCAATGCTCGCCGCCGCCCAACCACCCGCGCATTTCGCAGACGCTGTGTTGCAGGCCCGGCTTGCGGCGCTCGCGGATCCCGAGGGCAAGCGGCTGAATGCCCTGATCGATTCCGTAAACCAATTAGCTGGGTCGGGGGCAAAATAAAACGAAGCGACATGGCGCCGCCCTTGTCATCCACCCGACGCGGCTTGACGGACGGCGCCTTTCCCATCACCTTAAAAACAAGGGCGGATGCGCCCACACAACAAAGCGGGAGGAGTTTCGATGGCTGATTTCAAGCTCATGTCCTATGGGGCGGACGCCCGCCATGCGCGCGCCGGCGTTCTTTCCGGGACGCAGGTTTATGACGCGGAACTGCTGACCGGGCGCAGCGATTACCGCACCACCATGGGAATCATCGAGGACTGGGCGACGGCGGAAGCTTTGATTGGTCAATCGCTGGACACGGGCGGCCATGCGCCGGTCGGCGACATCAACGCGGTCCATGTTCAAGCCCCACTCCTGTGGCCCGGATCGATCTTTTGCGCCGCCGCCAACTATACCGATCACGCACAGGCCATGGCGCGCCGTTCCGGCCGCCCCATTGAGCCTGACCCGCGCACCCTCGGCATCAAGCCTTTCCACTTCATGAAACCGCCGAAGCAGTCGGTTGTCGGTCCCTTTGAAGATCTGGTGATGCCGAGCTTTGGCAAGAATGTGGATTGGGAGCTGGAACTGGCTGTTGTCATCGGCAAGACCGCCTGCAATGTATCGGTGGAACAGGCCCTCGATTATGTGGCTGGATATACGGTTTCCAATGACGTGTCCGTTCGCGACGCCATTTACATGAAGCGCCCGAACATTCCGGAAACCTCTCCCTTCAACTCCGACTTCATTGGCCTGAAAGGCTTCGATAGAAGCTGCATTCTCGGCCCCTTCATTACCCCTGCATCCCAAATCGGCGACGCCGCCAATCTCGGCATGAAGCTGTGGATAGACGACGAACTGAAACAGGATTCGAACTCTTCACGCATGATTTTTTCGGCAGCGGAGCAAATTTCCTACCTTTCAGAGCGCGTGACCCTCTTGCCGGGCGATGTCGTGCTGACGGGAACACCGGCCGGAACGGGCGCGGAGAGTGGAACCTATCTGAAGAAAGGCCAGACCATCCGCATGTGGATCGAGAAAATCGGAGAGACCCGCAACACCACGCGGTGATCCACGTCAGCAAGAACCGATTTTACGCGTTCAAACCATAGCGGCGCCACCAATCAGACAGGGTCGAAACGCCATGCGTCAACTGATGACCTTCTGCCGCCCGGTCGCCTTCGCCGCGTTGCTGCTGGCAACCGTTCAACAAGCGGGCGCTGGCGACATCGTAAGGCTTGCCGCGACCAAAAATTCAGGGGACATCGGCCTCTATATCGCATTTGACCTCGGCTTTCTGAAGCAGGAAGGCATCGACGCGGAACTGACGGAATTCGACACAGGCGCCAAGATGGTGGCTCCTCTGGCCACCGGAGAACTGGATGTAGGAACGCTTCCGGGAAGCGCCGCGCTCTATAATGCCGCCGCCCGGCAAATCGACACGCGCGTGGTCGCCGACCGAAGCCGCTCCGCGCCCGGGCATCTCTATCAGACGCTGATGGTGCGCAAGGATCTTATGGATTCAGGTCGCTTCAAGGACTACCCGGACCTCAAGGGGCTTCGCATGGCGGTTCCTGCGCCTGGGCTGAATGTTCTGTCAATCGTCAACGACGCAGCGATCAGAGCTGAAGTCAGATATGAGGACATAGAAAAAATATTTGTGACCCTGCCGCAGCAGGTCGCGGCCTTCCGCAACAAGAGCATTGACGTCTCCATCATGATCGAGCCCTTCGCGACGATTCTTGATCAAGGGGGCGACGCCGTGCGCTTCGCCTCGACTGAAGATTTCAATCCCGGCGGGGAATTCACCTATATGGTGTTCAGCGAGAAATTCGCGCAGCAGCGTCCAGACGTCGCCCGGCGTTTCATGCGCGCCTATGTGCAGGCGCTGCGCGTCTTCAACGATAGCATCGAAAAGGGCCGATGGGGTTTGACCAAGCGCGCGGACGAAGTGATCGGGCTGCTCGCGCGCCGTCTTGAAATCAAGCCTGAACAGATACGCAATTCCTATCCCCATGCCGTTGATCCTGATGGACGCGTGAATCTCGACGCCATGCGCAAGGAGCTCAAGTTTTTCCAGGATCAGGGCCTGGTTCCCGATAAAAATTTCCGGGCGGAGACCCTTGTGGATCTGCGGTTTGTGGAGATGGCGGTCAAGGAACTTGGGCCCTACAAGCGCCAGCCCTGAGGCCTTCACAGGGATCGGAACGTATTGCGCCTCCATCCAGAAGGTGTCGCGGGCGCGGCCAATCTCATGAATGAAACTGGGAGGTTTCTCTTGTTCCTTAAAGCCATCTCTCTTTCCATCATCGTGCTCTTCGCTGGCCATGCGCAGGCCGCCGAACCCGTGAAGTTGAAAATGGGAATCGTTGGCGCCGCCGCCGATGTTGTCTTCTGGGCCGCCAAGGAACGAGGTTATTTCCGGCGAGAGGGCATAGATCTCGAGTTTGTGAAATTCGATTCCGGCCCGCGCATGATGGCCCCTATGGGTACGGGCGAGCTGGATATTGCGGCGGCGGGCCACTCAGCCGGATTTTTCAATGCAGTCGCACGAGGCATCGGCATGAAGATCGTCGCCGATAAAACGCAGACCCTGCCCGGCTTTGGCACACAATCCCTGCTGGTGCGCCGCGATCACGTCGAGAGCGGGCGCTACAAGACCCTCGCCGACCTCAAGGGCATGCGCTTCGCCAGCCCTGCGCCAGGGGCCTCCGCTATGACGGTGCTGACCAAAATGCTCGCGAAGGGCGGCCTCACCATGAAGGATATAGATCCCGTATTCATGGGATTGCCACAGATGGCGACAGCCTTCTCCAACAAGGCGCTGGACGCCGCGCTGCCAAATGAACCCGGTGTTTCGCTGGCCATGCGTACGGGTGTCGTGGAAAGAGTGCTTGAGGATTATGATGTCTATCCCGAGCATCAGATCGCCGTGATCTTCTATTCCAGCCAGTTCATGCGCGACAATAAGGAAGCCGCATTTGGATTTCTGCGCGCCTATTTGCGGGGTGTGCGCGATTATAATGACGCGCTGGTCAATGGCAGACTCGCTGGCGTGAAAGGAGACGCCCTCATCGAGGTGCTCACCCGCAATGGTCCCTCCAACGACCCGGCCTTCTATCGCTCCTCCGCCTTTGGTTTCTGTCACCCCGATGGAAAGCTCCATCTGCCAAGCCTGGAAGAGGATCTGAAGATCTTCACAGATGAAGGCCTGATCGAGGGAAATGTGGCTCTGGCGCAGGCTGTCGACACTTCATTCATCGAGGCAGCTCTGAAACAGGCAGGCCCTTACAAGCCAGCAACCCGATAAAATGCGATGCTGGAAGAAGCCTCCGCAACAGGTGCGAAGGTCGCCATCAAGGTCGCATTAATGAAATCAGCGGAGGCTTGACCCTCTACCCGCCAATTTCTCGCCGCATGGTTCTCGCGCCTTCCACCATGGCCTGCATCTTCCCGAAGGCGACGTCGCTCGGCAGGTATTTCAGTCCGCAATCAGGCGCGATAATGAGGTCCTTGGCGTCCCGATATTTCAGCGCGCGACGAATGCGGCCTGCGACCACATCTGGCGTTTCGATCGCCATATCCGACAAATCGAGCACTCCTAGAATGATCTTCTGATCAGGCAGATCCGCCAGCACGGAGCAATCAAGGCCGGACTGCGCAGTTTCAATCGACACCTGATTACAGCGGCAACCCTTGAACTGCTTCAAAAAGGAATAGCCGCTGGGCCGCTCATGGATCACCGCCGCATAACCGAAACAAACATGCACAGCGGTTGTGCCCGTGACGCCTTCAAGCGCGCGGTTGAGCGCGATCAGCCCATATTCCTCGGCGACCTTGGGGCGCGCCTGCATATAGGGCTCATCCACTTGCACGATATCTGCGCCGGCGGCGAAGAGATCCTTGATCTCCTGATTCACGGCGACCGCGTAATCCATCGCCGCTTCCTCCAGCGTCCCATAGAAATCATTCTGCGCCTGCTGGCTCATGGTGAAGGGTCCGGGCACGGTAATCTTCACCATGCGATCCGTCTGGCTCTTTAGGAATTTCAGATCCTCCACCTGAACGGGATGTTTGCGACGGATCTTGCCCACGATTCGCGGCACGGGATTGGGATGGCCGGAACGATCAAGCGCGGTGCCGGGGTTGTCGATATCGACCCCTTCAAGCGCTGTGGCGAAATGGTTTGAATAACTCTCGCGGCGTATCTCGCCATCGGTGACGATGTCGATTCCAGCCCGCTCCTGCGCGCGGATCGCCAGTAGCGTGGCGTCGTCTTGCGCCTCCTTCAGGAAGGGCTCCGGGATCCGCCAAAGCTCCTTGGCGCGCACGCGCGGCGGAAAGCGGCCCGCCAGTTTCGGACGGTCAATCAGCCAATCAGGCTGTGCGTAGGAACCGACGAGCGTGGTGGGAAACAGCATGCGTTTTCTCCCTTTTATCTCGAAACAATGTTGCAGAGCGCCTTGTGATGCGTCCCAGTGTAAAAAGGGGGCAGCCTATAGCCCCAGATGGCCGCCTCCATTCACATTGACGATCTCGCCCTGCACATAGGCTGCGCCGTCGGAGATCAGGAACAGGGCGACAGATGCGATTTCGCTGGCCTCGCCCATGCGGCCCGCCAGCGTTTTCGCCCCGGCGTGACGCACGGCCGCCTCGCTATAATCAGCCGTCATGGCTGTGCGGGTCGACCCGGGGCTGACAGCGTTGACCCTGATATTCAGCGGCGCCAGCGACCGGGCAAGCCCGCGCGTGACGCCGATGATAGCCGCCTTCGAAGAGATATAGGCGATTCCGCCACGCCCCTCCCCGCCCAGACCCGAAACGGCGATGGATCCGGACATGGCCAGACATATGGCGCCGCCGCCGGTCTTCTCCATGGCGAGCGCAGTAGCCTGGCTCATGTTGAAAGCGCCGGTGACATTGATCTGAAGGACCTGATTCATATGAGCGGCGTCGATCTCACGCCAGGTGTGGGTTGAATGAACAGCGGCCATGTGGATGAGCGCATCAACCTTGCCGAATTTTTCGACGCAGGCGGCAACCGCCGCCGCGCAAGCTTCGGGATCAGAAACATCTATAGCCCTGACGATCATACGCTCAGTGCAAGCGCTGGCGTCCAAAGTTGCTGTGGGAACAGGGTTCAGATCCACCGCGCAGACCCTGTCGCCCTGCGCCAGCAGGAGTTCGACACAGGCGAGGCCGATGCCGCTCGCGGCGCCTGTCACGATCACGGTTCTGGACATGGCGATTCCTCCCGATCTTGTTGCTGTCAGTGAATGGGATTTTTGGACGCTATGCAAGGGCGCAACAGTTGAAACGCCAATCCAGCCCAGAGATCACGTAGATGCGCCGAGATCGCCGGGCCGCGGCAATCCAAGGTGATCGCGCAGCGTCGCTCCATCATATGCCCTGCGGAACAGGCCCCGCCTTTGGAGTTCCGGAACGACCAGCTCCACGAAGTCGATCAGACCACCAGGCATCAAGGGCGGCATGATGTTGAACCCGTCGCAGGCGCTCGCTTCAAACCATTCCTGAAGGGAGTCGGCGACATCCGCCACCGAACCGATGAGTTGTCGATGGCCTTTGGAGACCAGAAGGCGCTCATAGACCTGCCGCACGCTCAGATTATCGCGCCGCGCGGCCTCCACCATTCCCACCGCACGGCTTTGCGAGAGGGTCTCGATCTGCACAGGCGGCAGCGGGCCATCCACATCGACGCCCGTGAGGTCGATGCCCAACGTGCGCGAGAGGCCTGCGACACCGGCTTCCGGATGAATCAAAGCCTGCAACTGTTCATATTTGTCCCGTGCTTCCTGCCGGGTTTTTCCCACCACGGGCAAGACGCCCGGGAGCACGAGCGCATGGTCAGGCGCACGTCCAAACGCAGCGACGCGCGATTTGATTTCGGCGTAAAAGGCCTGCGCCGGAGCCATGTCGCGCTGGATGGTGAAGATGACTTCCGCATATTTGGAGGCGAGGGTCTTGCCATCTTCCGAGGACCCGGCCTGCACGAGCACGGGATGGCGCTGGGGACAGGGCGGAAGGGACAAGGGGCCGCGTACGCTGAATTCCGGCCCCGCGTGATTAAGCATGCGCAGTTTGGCGGCGTCGAAGAAACGCCCGCCCGCCTTGTCGATCAGCAGCGCTCCATCGTCCCAACTGTTCCAGAGGCCTCGCACGACCTCTACGAATTCGTCCGCACGGCGATAGCGCTCGCCAAGTTCTCGATGGTCTGCGCTGCCGAAGTTGTAGGCCTCCAGCGTCGATGAGGAGGTAACAATGTTCCAACCGGCCCGACCATTGCTGATATGATCTAGCGAGGCGAATTTGCGTGCGACGTTGTAGGGCTCATTGAAGGATGTGGTCGCGGTGGCCACAAGTCCGATCCGCCGGGTGGTCATTGCCAGAGCCGACAGAAGCGTCAACGGTTCGAAGCGGAAGGAATCCTGCCGATCGCCGCTCGCCGTGGTTGAAAAGACATCCGCCACGAACAGCATGTCGAAACAGCCCCGTTCCGCCGTCTGCGCCGCCGCAACATAGGATTGCATGCTGAAGCCAGCCGGATAGGCGTCGGGATGGCGCCAGGCCGCCATATGGTGGCCGCCAGGGGCCAGAAAAAGACCCAGTTTCATCTGGCGCATTCATCGCCCTCCCATTTGCTTGCGCCCATCCGCACAGGCCTGTCGGTCGGCCGGTCGCTTCGCCAGGACAACTATTGAACCATTGGCGGCTGATGACAAGGTCCGCGTCGGCGCCCGCGCGCTGCACAGCTTGCGTGGCCTGACGGCTTCTATTGCCAAATGCGCATGCTGGCGCCATCGTGAGTTCAAGACATGCCCATCGAGGCCCCAAAGAAGGTCGGGACCATGAGCGCCGCGCGCAAGAAACTCCTGCTGAACGCCTTTCACATGTGCTCGCCAAGCCAGTCATGGGCGGGCATGTGGACCCATGAACGCGATCAATGCACGGGATATACGAGCATCGATTATTACGTCGAGCTTGCAAGGCTCGCCGAGCGCGGCCTTTTTGACAGCATCTTCTTCGCCGACTCCATCGGTTTGATGGACAAATATGGCGGCGATCCCGCTGAAGCCATTCGCGCGGGCGCCATGGCGCCGATGAATGACCCGACCCTCGTCATCCCCGCCATGGCGCAGGCGACCAGTCATCTGGGCTTTGGCGTCACGGCCAATCTGACCTATGAGCACCCCTTCCTGATGGCGCGGCGCATGTCGACGCTGGATCACCTCACCAAGGGCCGCATCGGCTGGAACATCGTCGCGGGCTTTGTGGAGTCAGGTGCGCGCGCCATCGGACTGGACCGGCTTCGGGCGCATGACGAGCGCTACGACATGGCCGACGAATATATGGAGATCGCCTACAAGCTCTGGGAAGCCAGTTGGGATGATGGCGCTGTCCTGCGCGACGCCGCCAAGCGCATCTATGCGCAACCAAACCATGTACGGCGCATCGATCATGAAGGCGCCTTCTTCCGCATGTCGGGCGTGCATATGTGCGAGCCCTCGCCCCAGCGCACCCCCGTGCTCTATCAGGCCGGCGCCTCCACGCGCGGCCGGGCCTTCGCCGCGCGCCATGCGGAATGCGTGTTTCTCACAACCTCCAAAAAGGACATGGTGCGCAATCACGTCGACGACATCCGCCGACAGGCCCTCTCCTATGGCCGCATGAGCGACGACGTGGCGGTGATCGTCGCAGCTACGATCATCACGGGGAAAACCAACCGGGAAGCCCGGGATAAATACGAGGACATCCGGGGCCACCTCGACGTCGCGGGAAGCCTCTCAGTGTTCTCCGCGCTCGCGGGCATCGACTTTTCGAAATACGATCCGGACGATCCCATTGAATATATGAAGACCGACGCCAACCAGTCCTTCCTCGAACGCATGACGATTCTGGCGAAGGGCCGGAAAATGCGCATCAAGGACCTTACCGCCTTCCATCCGGATGCGCCAACCTCGGGCGTTTTCCTTATCGGATCCGCCGAGGAGGTTGCCCGCCAGATGGTCGATTTCGCCGATGAAACCGGCATCGACGGGTTCAATCTGATCCGGACTGTAGAGCCAGATGGTTTGCAGGCGGTGGTCGATCTGGTTGTGCCGGAACTGCAGGCCATGGGCGCCTACAAAACCAGCTACGGAAGCGGCGCCCTGCGCAACAAATTGTTCGGGCGGGGCGACCGCTTGCCCCAGTCCCACCCCGGGTTGCGGCTGGCGCAGGCCTATGCGCAGGGAAATGCGCCCTTACGGCCCTGAACCCTTCGCCAAGGCGTGCGAATCAGCGCCCGGCGGTTTTGCTCTTGATGCGCCAGGCGACGACGACGCCCTCGATGGGCTCGCCCGTTTTAGCGTTGCGCCAGAATTCGCCGGACCAGGAACAGGGGAAGGGCAGGCGATAGGTGCCCACATGGTCCTCACACAGCACATCGCAAGGGACATCCACGGGAGGCGTCCCCTCACCCGGGAAGTCATCCAGGCGAAACTGCCGGGCCAAGGCCTGATTGCGGGAGGGTGGGTGAGGCATTTTCCGATCTTTTGATGACGATTTTAGCTCTGCTCATGTCATCAATCCTTCAATTTCGAACAGAATACAAGCGTCCAGGGAAAATGGGGGGCGCTACCCCCGGTCTTTTTCGCCCTCAAGCAATGAAGCGCCTCCAGATCTCCTGGAAGGCGATTGGAAACCCGCTCATTCCCGTATAGTTAGCCAGACGAACGCATAGGGATCATGGCCATGGAATTCTCGACGATGGTGCTCACCATGTATGTCGCGGTCGAGGACGACCCGGCCAATGACGAGCGGGTGATCGGCATCGCGGTCGAGCAGGCGCTTCTGGCGGCGGAGCTGGGCTATAATCCCTGGTTCACCGAGCACCATTTTCGCGGGCCCTGGCACAGCAATCCCATCCAGTTCGCCTCCTATATCGCGCCGCAGATCCCCCAGGACCGCTATCTGGGTTTTGGCGTGATCTCAGTGCCTTACTACCATCCCGTTCGACTGGTGGAGAGCATGAACCAGCTCGACCAACTCACCAAGGGCCGGACGCTCTATGGGCTGGGCAGCGGCTTTCCGGGCATCGAGCCCCTCGGGCTGGGGCTGGAGGCGGACTATCACCGCAGCGGGCAGGCGACCGAGGATATGCTCGAAATCATGGAGCGCCTGTGGGACTTCAAGACCGGCGATTCCGATTATGTCTTTGATACGCCAACCCAAAAGGGAATCATCAAACGCCGGGTGACGCCCTCGGCCTATCGCAAGCGCCGCCCGACAGTCATCCGCACGGCCAGCAGGGACTCCTCAGTGGTCAAGGCCGCGCAACGGGGCATGCCGGCCTTTCTTGGCGCCTTCAGCGCCGAATCCTCCCTGCGGGATCAGCTGCGCGCCTACCGCGCGGTGCTCGCCTCCTCCGGCCATTCGGCGGAGACCATCGAGGATTGCCAGCGCTGGTGCACCTGCGACTGGCTCGCGGTCGTCGTCGCCGATACGGATGAAGAGGCTCAGGCCCGCGCCAAGTTAGCCCGCGCCGAACATCTGGCCATGCGCAACGCCTATGTGGAGCGCTACGGGCAGATCATGGGGCCGGTGGTGGAGCGCCAGCCCGGCAAGGCGACGGCGGCCGCCTATGCGGCGGGCGGCGACATGCACAATCTGATCGCCGGCACGCCGGACACGGTGGCCCAGAAGGTTCAGGCCCTCGCCGATCTCGGCCTCAACCACCTCCTGCTGCGCTTTCTGGGCGAGTGGCCGGGCGAAACGCGCTGGATCTCGGAAAGCTCCATGCGGCTCTTCGCCAGCGACGTGGCGCCGCGCTTCCGCCACCTGCCAGCCCTGCGCGACCCGCAGGGCATCGATCTGCAGGCGGCTGAATAGGATGCTGGCCGGAAGCTTACATCTAGCCTTTGCGGTGCGTGAACCATGACGACGATCCCCCTGAAAGACGATGTACGCGGCGAGGTTCAGGTCATCGGACTCGTGGCCTTCGCCCATTTGCTGAGCCATCTCTACATGCTGGTGCTGCCGCCCTTTTTCGGCCAGTTGCGTGGGGATCTCGGCGTCGACTACATCGAGCTTGGCCTCACCATTACAGCCTATTCGGTGACCACAGGCCTGCTGCAGACCCCCATGGGTTTTCTGGTGCAAAAATATGGCGGGCGCCGGGTGCTGATCGGCGGGCTCTTCGTCAATTCCATCGCCATCGGGCTCGTGGGGCTGGTGAACTCCTATTGGCAGCTCATGGCTCTGATGTTCCTCGCGGGCCTTGGCTCCAGCGTCTTTCATCCTGCGGATTATTCGATCCTGAACGCGCGTGTGAACGTCAAGCGCCTCGGCCGCGCCCTGTCAGTGCATACGCTCGGGGGCAACCTAGGCTTTGTCGTGGCGCCCCTGATCATGGTCATGCTCGCCGCTGTATTTGACTGGCGCATGGCGACCATGATCATCGGCGCCGTGGGCGTTCTGCTGGCCCTCGTCATGATGGGCCTGTCGGAGGTGCTGGGCGACAGCGGCAAGACCAAGGACCGCGCGCGGGACAGCTGGAAGACGCTCGTGACCTCGCCGAAGATCATGCTGCTCTTCCTCTTCTACGCCCTGTCATCGGCGGCCAATTGCGGCATGGTCTATTTTTCCGTCGTCGCCTTCACCGGCGTCTACTCCATCCTCCCGGCTGTGGCGGCCACCGCGCTCACCGCCTATCAGGTCATGTCCATGATGGCGGTTCTGCCGGGCGGCTGGCTGGCGGATCGGGTCAAGAACACCGAACTGCTGCTGTGCGTCTGTTTTCTCGTTTCCGGCGCGCTCATCGTCATCGCGGGCCTGGGCCTCGCGCCCTTCTGGATCGCCATCGGGCTTGTGGGCGCAGCAGGCGCCTTGCGGGGCCTCGTCAACGCATCGCGCGACGTCTCCGTGCGCCATGCGGCGACCGATGTGAGCGTGGGCACTCTCTTCGGCTTCGTCACCACCGGCTATTCGGGCGGGCAGATCCTGGGACCGCCGCTCTATGGCTGGCTGCTCGACATAGGCCACCCCCAACTTGTCTTCTGGGGCTCCGCAGCCTTCTCGACGCTGGCTATCGCCACCATGGCCACCACCACCATATGGCGGCCAAAGGCCAAGGCCGCCTGACGCCCTCTGACTGAAAACTGGCGTCATTGTCGTGAAACGGTCATCGCGCCTTCGCATTACTGTTGAACGAATCTGATTTGGGCGTCCTCATTGCTGGAGGACGCCAACCATGGCCAACCTGTATCCCTCGCGACGAGACCTCTTCCGCATGAGCGGCGGCGCACTCGCGCTGGGCTCCCTGTCGCGACCCTCCTCTGCGCAGACTTCGCAGACCACCATACGTGGCAACGTCCGTGACGCCGCCACAGGCAAGGGATTGGCGGGAATTCGTGTCTCGAACGGACGCGAGATCACAGCAACCGACGACGCCGGGCGCTACGCCCTACCCCCCAATGGGGACGCCTCCATCTTTGTCATCAAACCCGCAGGCTGGTCTGCGCCGCGCGATCCAAAGACCATGCTGCCGCGCATCCATCATCAACCCGACCCCGCGCGCAGCCTTGATTTCGCGCTTGAACGAACCACGGAGGACACGTGTTTCGACGTGATGATGTTCGCTGATCCCCAGCCATCCAATAGCGTCGAACTCGAGTATCTGCGCGCCCAGATCGCCAATGGCTTTTCCGGCCTGCGCGCCGCCTTCGGCCTGACGTTGGGCGATCTTGTAGGCGACGATCACGCGCTTTTCGAGCGGTATAACGAAGTCATCGCACAGATTGGCGCGCCCTGGTGGAACCTGCCCGGCAATCACGACCTCGATTTTTCTGCGCCCGACGGCGTAGCGGCCCGCGCACCCTGGCGCCGCGTGTTCGGCCCCACGACCTACGCGTTCGAACATGGGCAAGCCACCTTCATCATGCTCGATAATGTGGACTGGCTTGGACATCAGGACGGATCCCACCGCTACGCCGGACGCATCGGCGCCGACAATCTCGCCTTTGTCGAAGCCCTGTTGAGCGACACGCCGCAAGATCGGCTGATCGTGCTGTGCATGCATATTCCCCTGATCAGCATGGCGGACCCGCTTGACCCCGGCTCCAACACCGCCGACCGGGACGCCCTGCTGGCTCTCGTCGGCGACAGACCCTGCGCCAGTTTCGCGGGCCATATGCACACCACCGAACATCATTATATCCTGCTATCCAACGGCGCCCTGCACCACCATCATATCCTGACCGCGCTGTCCGGCTCCTGGTGGAGCGGTCCATTCGATCCCCTCGGATTGCCGCTGGCCCAGAGTTGCGATGGTTCGCCCAATGGCTGGCATGTGCTCAGCATTGATGGCGCAAACTATACAACGCGCTTCGTCTCCGCACGCGAGCCTGCGCAAATGCGCATCATGGTGGCCTGCGACAATCCGGACGCGCAACCACGCAGCATCGCCACAAGCGCCATCACGCAGAACAAACTGCAGGACGCGCAATTCCTCGTGAATGTCTTCGATGGCGGGCCACGCACCACGGTCGAAGCCTGCGTCAGCGGTTGCTCGCCTTCGATCATGGCGCGCAGCTTCCGCGCCGACCCTCTGACGGAAGATCTCTTCCGCAAGGCAGGCGCCAGCAAAAAACCATGGGTGCGCGCCGAGCCCAGCAGCCATATCTGGCAAGCCACGCTGCCCACTGACCTCGCCCCCGGCCTGCATCGCCTGAACGTCACGGTCAAAAACGAATACGGCGCCCTCCACCAAAGCGCGCTCATTTTTGAAGTGATCCACAGCTGAACACCAGTGACACTTATCCGTCATGAGACTCATCTAGCGAAGGGCCAGCATCGACGGACGTTTGAAGGAGCGACCAAGTGGACCCCATCGCCAGCCCATACCGCGCCTCACGCGAGCAACTTGCTGTCGCCGTTCATCACAATCAGGCCCTCAGCCGCGAAGGGGTGCTTGAAAGGCTCTTCACCTACCTGTTCAGCGGCCTCGTATATCCCCAGATTTGGGAAGACCCGATTGTAGACATGGATGCCCTGTGCCTCAATCGAACCGACCACGTGATCGCAATCGCCTCCGGCGGATGCAATGTGGCGAGCTATCTCGTGGCGCAACCCGCGCAGATCACCGCTGTCGATCTCAACGCCGCCCATATCGCCCTTAACAAAATGAAACTTGCGGCGATACAGCATGCGCCAAACCATAACGTGCTACTGCAATTCTTTGGTCATGCTGCGGACAAGCGCAATCTTGAGATCTACGACCAACACATCGCGCCGCATCTGGATGCGGCGAGCCGGGCCTATTGGGAGGACCACTCGCTTCTGCGTGGCGAACGAATCGCCCAGTTCAGCAGAGGGTTTTACCGCCATGGCCTGCTTGGGACCTTTATAGGCGCAGTTCACCTTATTGCGCGCGCCCATGGCTATGATCTGCGACGGGTGCTGGAAGCGCGCACGATGGAAGAGCAGCGCGTAGCCTATGACCGGCATGTCGCGCCCTTGTTCAAAAAGCCGCTGATCAAGTGGCTGGTCGGCCAACCCGCCTCCCTCTATGGCCTGGGGATTCCCCCAGCTCAATATCGCGCCCTCGCTGGCGACCATGAAGAGGGTATGATCGGCGCGCTACGCGCGCGCGTTGAAAAACTCGCCTACGGATTTCCCCTCGCCGACAATTATTTCGCCTGGCAAGCTTTTGGCCGGTCCTATTCCAGCGACCCCATGGGGCCTCTTCCTCCCTATCTACAAGCCGCAAATTTCGAAACGGTTCGCGCCAATGCCGGGCGCGTGCAAGTTCTGCACACGTCCATGACGACGCATCTGGCTGGGCTGCCCGCAGCAAGCGCAGATTGCTATGTGCTTCTTGATGCGCAGGATTGGATGAATAACGATGACCTCAACGCGCTCTGGACGCAGATCAGTCGCACCGCGAGGCCTGGCGCACGTGTGATTTTTCGCACCGCCGCTGATGAGCCTCTGCTCCCGGGCCGTCTGAACGCCGATACCCTTGACCTCTGGCGCAAGGACGAGGCGCGATCTGCAGCCCTGCATGCGCGGGATCGCTCCGCTATTTATGGTGGCTTCCACATCTATCAACTCCAGGGAGCCGTCTAATGTCTCAAGCCGCTCTTCGCATGGATCGTATGTATGGATGGCAGACAGGAATCTATGACGTTACGCGCCGACCCTATCTGCTGGGGCGCGATCAGCTGATCGAGTCGCTTGCTCCCCCCAATGGGAGCCGCGTTCTTGAAATCGGATGCGGCACGGGGCGCAATCTTGTCCATGCCGCGCGGCGATGGCCTAAAGCCAATTTTTGCGGCTTTGACATATCGCCGGTCATGCTGGGCAAGGCGCGTGACGCCATAGCCAAGGCGGATCTGGATGACGCCATCCGCATCACGCAAGCCGACGCCGTCAATTTTCCGGCGATGCTCTTCGGCGAGGAACCATTCCAGCGAATCTACTTCTCCTACACATTATCCATGATTCCCGACTGGATCGCCGCACTTGAACGCGCTGTGGAGGCCCTTCCCCCGGGCGGCAGTCTCCTGATCGCTGATTTCGGCGACCAAAGGGAGCTTCCAGCGTGGTTCAGGTTCCTGCTTCGTCGCTGGTTGGCGTTGTTCGACGTGACGCCTCGCGACGATCTTGAGAACGTGTTGCGCAAATTGGCGGTCGAGCGTGGGCTTCATTGCGATTTCCATCGCCTTTACCGGGGCTACGCCTTCATCGCCGCCTTGCGCCGCTCAAAGGACTGATCATGCGCCTTCGCGCGTAAAATCTAATTCGACGCAAATCCTGAAAATGATTGAGCGAGAAAGGAAGAGGCGCCATGGATGGCGGTGACATCAGCACGATTTCCAGATCGGTCCGCACCCTTTTTCTGTCCGATATCCATTTGGGCACGCGGGGCTGTCAGGCTGACGCTTTACTCGACTTCCTGAAGGTTCATGAAGCTGAAGAAATCTATTTGATTGGCGACATCGTCGATGGCTGGCGTCTGCGCCAATCCTGGCATTGGCCCCAGGCGCATAATGACGTTGTGCAAAAGCTCCTGCGCAAGGCGCGCAAGGGCGCCCGCGTCATCTATATTCCCGGCAACCATGATGAATTTCTGCGCGACTATGCCGGCTCGACTTTCGGCGGCGTGGAGATCAAGGAAGAGGCTATCCATATCTGCGCGGACGGGCGCAAAATGCTCCTCTTGCATGGCGACAAATTTGACACTGTCGTGCGAAACGTCCGCTGGCTCGCCCTCCTGGGTGACCACGCCTATGATTTCGCGATCTGGCTCAATGGTCATATCGCGCGCTTCCGCCGCTTGATGGGACTGCCCTATTGGTCCTTCTCCCAATGGAGCAAAGACAAGGTGAAGCGCGCCGTCAGTTTCGTCACAGCCTTTGAAGAGGCGGTCGTGCACGACGCACGCAAACAGGGCGCCGACATCGTGGTTTGCGGCCATATTCACAAGGCGGTCATCCGTCAGTTCGACGAGGTCACCTATGTCAACACCGGAGATTGGGTGGAGTCGTGCACCGCAGTGCTGGAGCATTTCGATGGAACGCTTGAAATATGCCGCTGGCATAACAAGCGCAAGGAATTCATGACCAAGGCGACGATGCCCCGCAAAGAAGCGCTCGCCGCCTGATCATGGAATGGCGGTACGCATGATTCCCAGGAAACTCTCGGCGCTGGCCTCCATGGCGTGACGAGCGCCAGCCCGCCTGCAAATGTCGCGGGAAATATCGAGAGCCGCCATCGCGGCATGCTGAAGCGAATCGCTCATGACGCCGCAGGCCTCACCCCCGAAAATCTCGCGCGCGCCCGAAGTCGGGTAACAAGCAACCGGCGCCCCAGCGGCCAAAGCTTCCGCCATCACGAGACCATAAGTATCCGTTTTGCTTGGAAACACGAATACATCCGCCGCCCGATAGAGGGCCCCCAAGCGCGGGTTCTCAAGCGGCCCCATGAAAACAGCCTGCGGATAGGCGCGCTGCAGCCGCTCCCGTTCTGGACCTCCACCCACAACCACCTTTGAACCGGGTAGATTGAGTTTGAGGAAGTCATCAATATTTTTTTCAACCGCCAGTCGTCCCACATAAAGAAAGATCGGCCTGGGAAGATCAAGGGTCTCCACAGGCCCATTCATGAAGGGTGACAAATCGATGCCCCGTCGCCAGGTCGTCACGCGGGCAAATCCTTGCAGACGCAACTCTTCCGCCAACTCAGTGGTGGCTACCAGCGTGCGCGCCGCCGCGCCATGAAATTTCCGCAGCAGGGCGTATGTCCATCGCGTTGGAATGGGAAATCGGCTGGCGATATATTCAGGATAGCGCGTGTGATAGCAGGTGGTGAAGGGAATGCCCTTCGCCTTGCAATGACGGCGAGCGAGCAATCCAAGCGGCCCCTCGGTGCCAATGTGCACAACGTCAGGCGCCGCCGCATTGATAAACCTTGCAATCGAACCAGGCGAAGCCATGGCGAGTTCGATTTCGGGATAGGTTGGAAGTGGCGCGCGGGGATAGGGCTCCGGGGTGAGCAGTTTCAGATCCACCCGCCTTGCGAGAGCTTTCGACAGCCATTCATAGGTCCGCACGACCCCATTGACCTGAGGCTTCCAGGCGTCAGTCACGATCAAGAGTCGCATCGAGGGTCACCATTTCAGCGCTGGCGCAATCGCGAAGCAATGAACCGTGGGAGCCAATCGCATCACCACCACCGATCTGATGGCGGCAGGACCGCTTTTAGAATCGGCTGTCCATGGAAGTTTTATTAACACCGCCATGTGACGCAGTGGCGACAACACCAGATTTGGGGCGCTTATGGACTGCGCGCGACCGCAGGGTCACCGTCGATCTGCTCAACCGTTCGAATTTTCGATGATGCGACACAGGACAAATATCGCCTTGACGCAAATGGGGCGCCATGTTGAGAATTGCGGATAAGCAAAAATCAGCCTCTTGTCTGGCCCCTTTTCACCCAGATGAGGCGCCGAGAGGGAACCTCCGACATGCAAAACTTCCAGGGCAAGACGGCCTTCATCACCGGCGCGGGCGCCGGCATCGGCCTTGGCATGGCGCGCACCTTCGCCCGGCAGGGCATGAACATCGTGTTGTGCGACATCAGGCGCGAGGGGCTGGAGCAGGCGCTGGGCGAGATCAACCGGCTGGGCGCGCAGGCGCTCGCCGTGGAGGCCGATGTCAGCATCAAGGAGCAGTTGGAGCGCGCGGCGCAACAGGCCTTCGACGCCTTCGGCAAGGTGCATGTCTTCTGCGCCAATGCGGGCGTCTCCATGCATGGGGTGCCCATCGAAAAACTGCCTGCGAAGGATTGGGAATGGGTTCTGGGCGTCAACCTCTACGGGGTGATCCATGGCTTCCAGATCTTCGTTCCCCACATGCGCGCCCATGGGGAGGAGTCTCATATCGTGAACACCGCCTCCATCGCGGGGTTTCGCGTCACCCCGGGTTGGACCACCGGGCCCTATTCCATGTCGAAATATGCGGTTGTGGCGATCAGCGAGGCGCTGGAACAGGATCTGGAGGGCTCCAACATCGGCCTGTCCATTCTCGCGCCCGCCGCCGTGCGGACCGGCATCTTCCATTCGGGCCGCGCCCGCCCGCCGCGCATGGGCGGCGCCTTCCAGCGGGTGGAGAGCGAGCAATTCGCCCACCGCCTCGACGAGGGCCTGGCGCCGGATGTGGTGGGCGAGCGGGTGCTGCGGGGCATTCGCAAGGGGGAGTTCTACATTTTCACCCACAATTGGGCGCGTGAACTGGTGACCGAACGCCATGCGCGCCTGCAGGCCGCTTTCGATGAATGCGAAAAATGGTACGAAGAGCGGGGCATGGAGCCGCCGCCGCGCTAGGCCTTCACCTTTGCGGGGCCCGGGAAAATGATTTTGCGGTTTGGCGGTTTCGCCGCTATCTTTTGGCGGGGGTTGACCGGAGGTGACGCTTGGCGGGGGTTGACCGGAGGTGACGCTGGCGTCATCCGTTACCCCTAAAGGGCTTTCCGAGCCCGGAAACAGGAACGGGAGCAGACGCGATGAAAGGCAAGATCGGGCTCGAAGAGCATTTCGCCATCGAGAGCACGCTGGATGATTCCCGCCCCTTCGTGCCCCTGCATCTGTGGCCGGAAGCGCGCGCCCGACTGCTGGACTTCCAGCATCAGCGCATCGCCCAGATGGACGCCTGGGGCATGGAGATGATGCTCCTGTCTCTCAACGCCCCCGCCGTGCAGGCGATTCCCGACCGCGCCCAGGCCATCGACATCGCCGTGCGCTCCAATGATCTCATGGCGGGCGAGATCGCCAAGAACCCCACGCGCTTCCAGGGTCTGGCCGCGCTCGCGCTGCAGGATCCTGATCACGCCTGCAGGGAGCTGGAGCGTTGCATCAAGGATCTGGGTTTCCGGGGCATTCTCGTCAACGGCTTCTCGCAGATCGACGACCCCGAGAACTGCGTCTATCTGGACGATCCCCGCTACCGGCCCTTCTGGGCGCTGGTGGCGCAGCTGGACGTCCCCTTCTACCTGCATCCGCGCAATCCCATCCCCTCCTGGGGCAAGATGTACAAGGGCGC
>CANGTC010000001.1 GCA_947456505.1 Beijerinckiaceae bacterium | reverse complement strand
TAACAACCAACCTGAGCTTCAGTGAGTGGGCCGAGATCTTCGGCGACGCCAAAATGACGACGGCGCTCCTCGACCGCCTAACTCACCACTGCCACATCGTTGAAACCGGCAACGACAGCTTCCGCTTCATGGCGAGCACCGACACCGCCACCACTCAAAACCGGAAGGAGAACGCGACTGCCTTGACTTAAAACTGACCCACGGAACATAAAAGGGCGGGTCACTTCTCAGTGAAAATCCCGGGTCAGTTCTTCGTGAAAATCTACAAGCACGCCAAGCCTCGTCTGGAGGGGGGGCTCCCGGAACCCGTTGCGTTGGGTGGCGCGCTCGTCAGAGCGCTCATAGCGCGCGGCGCGTATGACTTTGTCCACGTCATGCTCCAAGAGCTTTTGTAAAACGACGCCAGCGAGATCCCGCAGGAAATCGCGCTGTCCAGCTTTTGCAGGCGATAAAAAAATATGAATGTGTCTTCGCTCATTGTAGGCTCTTTGTTACGAATCAAGGTTAGCAACCGCATTCTGATGAAGAGACGCAGTGACTGCCTAGCCTTCGTCCGTGAGGGCTTCGCATTAAGTGGAGTTCCGCCCGCCGGGACGAAGCCTGGAAACTGCGTTACGATGATTGACGCTACCTTGCTTTCAGAACAACTCATACGTACATGGGTAGCGTTGGATGAGATGAGAGGTATGTGGTGAGATTGGTGTGATGGTAAAATACCGTAATCGCTTATCTTAAACTAAAATGATGGAAGTATGATAATGAACAATCTTGAGGATGCTATGTCTCTTCATCAGCAAGGATTTTTCATAGAAGCTCAAAAATTGTATTCGGAATTTCTAAAGGAATACCCTATGCATTTTGATGCGCTGCATCTGTCTGGAATAGTAGCCTTTCAATTGGGGAATTTTTACGACGCGATAAATTTTTATTCCAAAGCTTTAATCGTGAATTCCGATTTTGCTCCCCTATACTCTAATTTGGGGAATGCATTTAAAGCATTGAAACTTTTTGAGGATGCATTGAGCAGTTATGACGCGGCAATTTTAATCAAGACTGATTATGCTGACGCATTCTATAACAGGGGTGTCGCACTCCAAGAACTTCATCGTTTCAATGAAGCATTAGTAGATTACAATAGGGCTGTCGCCATAAATCCAGAATTTGCCGAAGCGTATGTAAATAGAGGGATTGCGCTTCAGGATCTTAAACGGTTAGACGAAGCTATCTTAAGTTATGATAGGGCCATAATTATAAAATCTTATTATGTTGAGGCCATCAACAATCTTGGTGTAGCTTTGAATAAAGCCGAACGTTTTGACGAGGCGCTAACAATTTTTAACGAAGCTATATCGATTCAGCCGAATTATGATGATGCATACTATAACCGAGGATTAAGTCTGCAGCATCAAAATATTTTCACTGAAGCATTGGAAAGCTTTGATAAAGCGATCTTGATTACTTCTGGTTTTGCGGAGGCGTTTTCGAACCGTGGCATTGCGCTTAAAGCTCTCAAACGGATTGATGAAGCGCTTACGAGCTTCGATGAAGCAATCTCCCACAAGCCGGATTATGCGGAGGCATTCTATAACCGAGGAATTGCGCTTGGTGAAATGAGACGCTTCGAGGATGCGTTAACGAGTTATCAAAAAGCGATCTTGATCAAGCCTGATTATTTCGAGGCGTTAAATAATCAAGGTAGTGTTTATCAAGAACTGAAACGCTATGACAGTGCATTGATGTTTTACGAAGAAGCGATCGCGGTTAAATGCGATTATGCAGAAGCCTTGCATAACCGTGGGCGAGTGCTTGCAGAACTGAAACGCTTTGATGAAGCCCTCCAAAGTTATGAAGAAGCAATACAATGCAAAGCCGATTTTTTCACAGCACAAAGTGATCGGCTTTTTATCATGAGTTATGTGCACGGTCTTTCTGCTTCTTTTCGGCTGGAAGAGGCCAGGAAATTTGGCGTCGCAGTTAATTGTTCCGTAATCAGCAAGTTTATTTCTTGGAATACGGAAAGCGTCGATTCCAAGTTGCGCCTAGGATTTGTGTCTGGAGACTTTCGAAGCCATCCAGTTGGTTTTTTTTTAGAAGGTGCTCTATCAAAGCTGGATCAATCGAAGCTAAGCCTGATCGCATACACTAACAATTTGCAAGAAGATGAGTTGACATCTCGTTTAAAGAAAATTTTTTATTCGTATAAAAGTTTAGTTGGTAAAAATGATCAGGAGGCGGCAAATCTGATTCATGATGACCGCATAGATATTCTGATCGATCTATCCGGACATACTGCGTTAAATCGGCTTCCTGTATTCGCTTACAAGCCTGCTCCGCTTCAAGTCTCTTGGCTGGGGTATTGGGCCTCGACGGGTCTTGAACAAATTGATTATATCGTTGGCGATCCTTATGTCACTCCCGCGGAGGAGGCGGACCATTTTTGTGAGAAAATTAAAACTTTGCCAGAAACTTATTTATGTTTCACGCCACCAAGTATGGATATACAAGTAAAAGAGCTTCCTTCTATAAAAAACGGGTTCGTTACATTTGGCTGTTTCAATAATTTCTCAAAAATTAACAAAGAGGTGGTTTGTCTATGGGCGAAAGTCTTGCTTGCCGTGAAAGGTTCAAGGCTTTTTTTAAAAGCAGAGCAGTTGGATGACCCGGTTGTCACAGAGGAGACTATAGAGTTGTTCGCCAAATTTGGAATTGGCGCAGGACGCTTAATTTTCGAAGGACGATCAAACCTTAGAGATTATTTTGAATCATACAACAAAATTGACATAGCTCTGGACCCATTTCCTTTCCCAGGGGGAACAACCAGCGTTCAGGCGCTTTGGATGGGCGTTCCTGTGCTCACAAAAAAAGGTAATCGCTTCATATCGCATAATGGCGAGACAATCGCATATAATTCAGGGCAAGCAGATTGGATCGCTCATGATGATGCTGACTATATTGCAAAAGCCATTCACTTTTCATCTGATCTTGAAGAACTTTCGAATTTGCGATCAGGGCTGAGAGCCAAGGTTTTAACTTCTCCCCTTTTCGATGCTGAACGGTTTGCTCGAAATTTCGAGAATGCCATGTTTGAAATCTGGCACGACTATTTAAACCGAACATCGGGCGAGTGATGCGTCATTGGTCGTGTAGCATGTCATCTGAGGATGATGTCGGCGATTTTCGACTCTCACCAAAGTAATGTCGATGTCCAATCAAATCAGTCTTTCCTCAAAATTCATCCCTCATTCTGCAAATAGCGCCGGGTCATTCCCGTCGGGTTTTAGCGGCCTGCTTCCCCGTCATAATGCTGATGGAAGCGTCCTCAGCGACTCAAGTGCTTAATGTTACGAATTTTCTTGGTTGAGCGAACAACGTTCTTTTTGAATGGCGACTTTCTGATCCCGACGTACAATAGCGCCAAACGTTGTTCTGCTGCATTTTCGAGCCATCGACTGATGGAAAGATTGCCCCTTTGAAGGCGTTTCGCGGCGGTTTCGGCCGCAATCGGTTCTGTTGATGGGTCTGGAGTATGTAGAATAGAGCGGTTGGCTAAATAACCCCCGACTGAAAGGAAACGGAGCCCCGATCCGTAAATTGATTGGGGCCCCGATGTCGCTATTCGACAAACCTCTCAAAGATCATCGTCGTGGTGCCGCTTACTGACGATTTTGTCAGGTACTCAAGCTTGTCTTTGCTCAGTTTCAATTCGCGTTCTTGAGTCGCGCCGACCCAATCTTTCCATGTGCTGCCAAGAATTTTGAAAACGAGTTTCGTCCCATCGTCGGATATGGTGTAACGTCCGTAAGTCGAAATGCTTCCTGCTGTTACAGCAGCATTTTCTTCGGGGGTGCCTTGCATCCGATTGCCTGATTTGAAAGAAGGCAAATCGGCTCTCATAGAAATGTTCGAGAAATATCCATCCATGGTGAGCATCAAAATTCCTGTGGGTACGCCCCCAAATCCAGGTCGCGAAGCACCATCAGCATTGATCCCAAAAGATTTAACAAGCTTCCAGTTACCTACGGCGATGTCTTTCACCTTTTCTTGCGCCGCCGCCACATTCAGGGAAGCTGCGTAGACGCCTGCAACAAAAATGATTGTTTTCACCTTTTTAAAAACTTCCATTTTATCCTCCCTCGTTGTCTGGAAGAGTTTTGATCAACACCGCGCTTGGCGATAGAACAAGACTACTCTTCCCAATCACGAATCCAAAATAACAAAGGTCAGTTCTCTTTGGAACCCGGCAATAGTTTAGGTCCTTGATCTTGTTGCATTGTCCCAGCCCGTCTTGAACAACGCCGGGTGGGATTCCTGCCCCAACGGATGGTTAGTTGCTTATCGGGATCCTTCCCGAATAGCGTTTGCAACAATTTATCGAATGATTATTAAAAATTAAGATGGTGATATGTTCAAAAAGGGCAAGATTGATGGGCGCCAGCCAAATGGGAAACGAAACAGCGCCTGATCACGCGCCCAATGGCCCCAACCGTTATCGGCGTCTCATGGTTGTGTTTTTGTGGCTCCAAATCAATAAAGCCTGGCTTCTTATTTCATAGGGCTACGAATCCAAAATCACTCCGGCGGGTTTCGACGGTTGCTCCGGGCCACATCACCATGGCTATTAAGGGAGCTGATTGAATCGCGCGGATTCACCTCTCCGACCTGGCCGGCCACCCCGATTGAGTTCACCAGTACGTTTCTGTGGCCCTATCGGCAAAGATCATTCGCTAATTCACAACTGCAACGGCTTTCTGGGCCGCCTGAATCGTCGCCGTGGGCAGTTTATACATCCTTTCAACTAGAGACTGGACCTCTTCGCCACTGACAAAACTTATTTCAAGGCCAATCTGATTGGCTTCCGCAATAAAGTCAGGATCAAGCATCGAGTTTGCGACCGCCTTGCGAAGGGCGTGCGAGACCTGGGGCTGCAAACCCGGGGGACCAAGTACCGGCCGCCCCATGGCCTGACGCGACATGATAAGCTCCAGAGCTTGTTTGCCTTGCTCATCCCGCACGAGCTCCGTCACCAAGGGAACATCTGGTAATTCGGCATGCTTGGCGAGAGCCAGCTGCAGCACGACCTTGATGTCGCCATTCTTGATTTCATTCGCATTGCCAATTTTGGCGGCTGACCATGAATAGCCTGCGATAGCGTCCAGCTCCCCGCTGGTCATGCCCAGAAGAATTTCATTGGTGCCGGGATATCCGGGGATGATGTGCAGATTCATTTTAAGCAATACGTTCAGGGCTTGCGAAAATACTTGCTGGTCGCCGCCCGCGCCTGTCGAGCCAGCCTCCACTCTCTTTCCCGCCAATAGATCTTCCAAACTTTTCGCGGGCGCTCCCCGCTGCAGATAGAGACCTGACACCTCGTTATTCATGCTGCCGAGCCAGACGAACTTCGTCGCATCGAATTTCGCAGAGCTCGCTACGCCATTGATGAGAGGGTCGGTGGCGATGCCCCGTCCCACAAGCGCGATTTCCGTCCCATCGCGCGGCGCAACATTATACATATAATTCGCGAGGGTCATGGAGCCGGCCCCAGGCCGATTCGCCACAGCGACTTTCGGATTTCCCGGCAGATATTTGGAAATGAAACGACCTAGCAATCGCCCATAGGTGTCGTATCCAATGCCGCCGGGTGAGTATCCCACCAAAATCGTCAGCGATTTTCCTGCGAAACTCGCCTCTTGCGCCTCGGTGTGCGAAGGGCTGAGGAAGAGCGATGAAAGCACAGCGCCCATGGCGACAAAGCGACGATTCAACATCAGGCAGATCTCCGTATGTATGCATGCATTGCTAGCAATCGCAGGCCGCGGCTATTTCGGTACTAACGCTGGATCAAAAAATCGGGCCATGTCAGTCGCGCCCTCGACTTCGCCATCCGCTTTCATAAGTTCGATGACTTCCTGCATTCCGCCTACGGCGATGGATCCCTCGCGATCCCAAAGGCGGATCTTTTGATAGAATTCATAAGTCTTGCGCACATCCTCGGGATTGGTCTTCGAGATTTTCTCAAAGATTGACTGAACCTCCGCCGTATTCGCCCGATCATAGAAATAATCTACGCCGCGTGCATACGCGTCCAGAAATCCCTTTATCGCCTTGGGATTTTGCTTCGCCCAATTGATGTTGATGGAGTAAAGGCTGAATGGATATTTGCTCTGCACTTCGGCGGAGGCGCCCAAGCGATTGAAGCCGGCGCTTTCCGCCTGAAAATTAAAGGGCGGCGTGATGATCGTGGCGGCGATGGAGCCGGTCGAGAGCGCAGCGTAACGTGATGCGGTGGCGCCTGCGAACATATAATCGAAATCGCCTGATTTCAAACCATTAGCTATCGCCAATTCTTCAAAATAGATGCGCGTGATATCCTTTATCCCGCCGATCATCACAGTCTTCTTTTTCAAGTCGACGAAACTCTTGATGGATGAAAGCGCATAGACCTCATAGGGAGAGGTTCGACCTTCCATCCGCAGAAACCGAATGGGTGCTCCCTTGTCGATGGCGCGCACTGCGTCGACGACACCGCTGGAATTAAGATTTGTCGCCCCGGCCGTTAATTGCTGGAGGCCTGCCGCGCTTGAAGGCATTGGCACAAGTTCCACGTCAACTCCAGCGTCCTTGTAAAATCCTTTCATGATGGCGATATGTGATGGCCACTGCAAGGATGAGGCGCTGCCGGTATTGCCGATGAGAACCTTGTCGAGTGCGTTGGCGTTGCCGCACAGGCAGATCAAGGCGAATGCGCTCGCAAGCAGATGATAGAGACTCATGACGGTCCTCCTTTATCAGCGGAAATTTCAGGGCATTGCATTCTCTCTTGCCGGCACGAAGATGGCGTTCATCACGGGTCCATCTCCGAATTGGATGAATAGTACAAGTGGCAGGTCGTCAGGGATGCTAGGGCCTAAGCAGATTTTGGGCTAGCCTTTTTATTCAGATCGAGCCGCCGCCTTGACACCCTATTTTATCGCGGGCGATAAATATCCGGGTCCGGGGCGAGAATTTAGCGAGGGTGCGCATATGGCTTTCCCGATTGAAAAGGCGTTTGCTTTCGATTTTATTGATAGAAACGCAGCGGAAATTGCGCTTCTAAATGACAATATTTTCTATTTTGCCGAACTTGGCATGCAGGAGTTCGAGACCGCGGGTCTGATGACCGAGTTGCTTGAGCAGGCGTGTTTCACGGTCCATCGCGGCATCTCTGGTTTTCCCACCGGGTTTTGCGCCACCTGGGGTTCTGGCTCGCCGGTGGTCGCAGTTCATACCGAGTATGACGCCAATCCAGACAATTCACAGCAGTCTGGGGTTGCGCAGGCGGTGGCCATTGTAGAGGGCGCGCCCGGCCATTGCGAAGGGCACAATTGCAATGGCGCGGTGATGATTGCTGCGGCGCTCGCCGCCAAGGCCGCGATGGTCAAGTTTGGCTTGCAAGGCACGCTTAAGGTCTTTGGGGCGCCTGCCGAAGAACAGCTCATCAGCCGTCCGTATTTCGTACGTGATGGCTGGTTCGATGATGTGGACGTTGCTCTCACACCGCATGTCGGCCATCAACATGGGGTTGGCTATGGTCTGATTCAGAGCTCGATCATTTCGGCCATCTTCACCTTTCATGGCGAGACCGCCCATGCCGGCACCGCGCCCTGGAAGGGCCGTGACGCATTGGATGCGGTCATTCTCATGGATGTCGGCATGGCTGAATATCGTGAGCACATGATGCCGACAATGCAGTGTCAGCGCGTGATCACCCATGGCGGCAACCAGCCCAACGTCATCCCCAAGATGGCCTCGGTTTGGTGGTATTTTCGTGGCTCGTCGGCGGAACTGGCGATGCAGGTCTATGAGCGCGCCAAGAAGATCGCGGAAGGTGCGGCGTTGATGACCAACACGACGTTCGACGTCGACTTGCAAAGCGCGGTCTGGCCAGTGCGCGGCAACCAGACGCTCGCCGAACTCGTGCAGGCCGAATACGAGGGTCTGGGCGCTCCAGACTGGACCGCCGAAGAGGACGCGCTCGCCCGTGCGCTGCAGGCCAAGGCCGGTGTCAAGGTGGAGGGCCTTAGCCACTCGACTCTGAAGGTCAAGGGTCCCGCCGCGCAAAAAACCGCAGGGAATGACGCGGGCGACGTATCATGGAAGGTGCCGATGGCGAAGATCTACTTCCCCTCGAATATTCCCAACATCAGTTTCCACCACTGGGCCGCAGGCGTCGCGCTGGCGACAAGCATCGCGCACAAGGGCGTTGTCTCCGGCGCAAAGGTGCTGGCGGCCTCCATCATCGAATGTTTCCGTAATCCGCAGGTCGTTGCCGAGGCGAAGGCGACCTTTCGAGCCGAGATTGAAGACACCGCTTATTTCAGCATGCTTCCACCCGATCAAAAGCCGCCGCTTGAGCTTAACCGCGCGATGATGGAGCGATATCGTCCGTTGATGCGACCACATTATCTCAAGGATCGTCCCAAATTCAGCTGAAGCGGTGTGCGGTTCCCCGATCCAAGGGAATGGAGAGGTCCATGGCGGTGAACTCAAAAAGTAAGCGGCTGATCGTTGTCATGGCGGCCTTGCTTGCCTCGGCTCTGGGCGATGCCTTAGCGCAAACGAGGACTATGACCATCACGGCGACGGAGCCGATGACGACCGATAATCCCTACGGGGATTCTTCCGCGCCGGTCTATTCACTATGGTGTCATACCTATGGCTGTCTGGGGCGTTATGACATCGCGCGTAACAAGCCCATTGGCATCCTTGCTGAGAAGTGGGAGGCCATTGACGCGACCACCTGGCGCTTTACCCTGCGCAAGGATCTCAAACGTCACGATGGAGGCCCCGGTCCAACCTCGCAGGATGTGATCCATTCTCTGAACCGAATCCGCACCGACCCCGAGAGCGTGCAAAGCTCCTTCGTCGCCATGATTGACAAGATCGTGGCGGTCGATGATCTGACCTTCGACATCAAGACCAAGGCGCCGGCGGTCAATCTGGTCTTCGCTTTGTTCGACCGCTTCACCGTCACCTCCGCCGAGCTTTACAAGCAGCACGGACGTGAAGCCGACAAGAAATTCGCCTTTGGCTGGGGGCCCTACAAGCTGGAGCAATATCTGGCGGATCGCCGCGTGGTGATGCGCAAACACTCCGACTGGATCGAACCGGATGGTGGCGACACGAAGACTTCACCCGATCTGGTTATCCTGCAGCAGATGCGCGAGCCGGAGCAGCGGGTGAACGCGCTTCTCAATGGCGAGGTGCAGGTCGCCAAATCAGTTTCGCCGCAGCTGGTGTCGCGAATTGAAGGGCAGGCGGGTGTAAAGGTGCTGAAGACTGGAGGCATCGAGGTGATGTTTCTCGCTTTCAACAATAAACTCGCGCCCTGGACGGACATTCGCCTGCGCCGCGCCGCCGCTTTGGCCATCAACCGTCAGTTGATCGTGGATCGGTTGCTCGGCGGCTATGGCAAGGTGCAGGATGGGCTCGTGGGCCCCAATCAGTCCTGTTACACCGGCCCTGCCGACCGCACCAACGGCTATGACCTCGCCAGGGCCAAGGCCCTTCTGGCGGAGGCTGGTTATTCCAACGGCGGGCCTGAAATCGAGTTCAATACTGCCGTCGGCCGTTACGTCTCCGACCGTCAGATCGCTGAAGCCGTCGCGCAGATGCTGCGGCAAGCAGGCTTCAAGGTGAAACTCAACACGCCCGAATACGCCAACTTCTGGGCCGATGTGCGCAAGGGTCAATCGCCCTTCTATTACATGGGGCGTGGATCGGTCTTTGATCCATCTGACGCGGCGGGCCAGTTCCTCGCCACAGGCGGGTCGCCGCGCGTGCAATATTCCAATCCGAAATTCGATGAGTTGCTCGCGGCGCAATACGCGGAAGCGGACCCCGACAAACGTTGCCAGATCTGGCGCCAGTTGAACCAGATCATGATTGACGATGCGCCCATGCACTTCATGTGGACCCATACGCTCGTCACGGGCATGCGCGCCAATATCGACATGGAGATCGACATGTCCGGCGAATATTGGCTGCCGAAAGCCCAGATGAAATAGGAGCCTACAGACGCGTTCAGGCGGATGTGTAGAATCCTCCAGCGATTGCTTCGCTCCAGAGCTTTGTGACGGCGGGGACGAGGCCCATGGGGAGGTCCGGCTCCGGGCGCTCATAGTCATGAGTTCCCGCATCGAAGCGGATCAGGCGCACCTTTGGCGCAGGCTGCATGGCGGCGAATGCCGGAAGGACCACGTTTTCGTAGATCTCGGGCCGGTGATCCCGGCTGAATTTGGCGACGCCCAGCAGAATGGGCGGCGTCGGTTTAACGCCTGGTCCGCTCAATTCCCTGATATAGCCGGTATATCGCTCAACCAAAGCCGCCGTCTCAGCGTCGCTCAACGACAAGCGTGCGGCGACCGCATGCGCCGCCGCCGTCATCGCTGGCACGCAACCATAATGCAGGGGATATTCGGCTTTGAAATTGGGCTTGGCGCGTGATCGGTTCCAACGCTCCTGCACCTCCTCCATCAGCCATGGCAGCCGCATCAGGGCCGCCGCTCCCTCCTGATGGAAGGCCTCGGCGCCAGCGTAACGCGCGATGTCTCGCCAGGTCCGGATGAGCAGATCATTGAAAGGACCATGCCATTCAATGCCAATCATCTTCTGATAGATGGAGCCAAATGGCGAATTTTCGATCCCCGCGACACCCACCACATTGGCCACCCGCTGTGTGAGCATGTGAACGAAAGGCCCGCCAGTGGAATGTCCATGCACATGAACGGACCATAAGTCGACGGGAAACTCGCGCGCGCAAATCGCTTTCATCGCGCTCTCAAAAGCTGCTGGCCAGGCGGCCATCCGGTCATAGAAACGACTTCCCGGCAAGGCGCGTGCGCTTGTGCGCGTGCCATATCGGGCGCGCAGCGAAGTATCCATGACGATCTCCACCTGATCAGACGTAATGACCTCGCCGCGTAGCCAGAGGGGCATGCGGATGGATCCGTCCGGATTGATTGTGTCCCCGGGCCAATCGTGGTTCGGCGCATCGAAATTGAGGCGCCCTGGATAAGTCATGCTCGTGACTTTGTATCCGAATTTTCGAGCGAGGAGCCGCGCAAGAGGCGTCATGAAGCGATAATCCGACGAGCCCCCGTGCAGCAGAAAGAAGCCGGCGCCCTTACCAGAGGGATCGAGAGGAGCCCCATCAGTCTCCACGGGCTGGTAGACCGTATAGCCAATGTCCCAGTCGAGGCCGAGTTCATGGAGCGTGAAGATATGGCTCGTCTCGCTCACCTCGCGATCAGGGCGGCCCAGCACCTGACCAGAGGCGGCGACGATGGCGTCTCGGGTTATCAGAGCGGGCGGCTCCCAGACAGTGTTGGGCATATCGGTTCAATCTCCGCTAACGCGCATTCCAGAGGATACTTTGCGCCGTGGATCGGCTGCAGGCAATAGTTCGCATTCTCCCCCGGGCGGGCGATTGCTTGACAGGCGGAGCAAGCCTGGCCCACATTCTCCGCGGCGAAGCGCGATGGATCGGATCGAAGTCTTCAATGCTGAAAGCAATCCTCTTCCGTCTTGGCGGCGCTGTTCCCGTGCTGATCATGGTGACATGCGGTATTTTTGCGCTGATCCATCTGGCGCCGGGAGATGCGGCGACCCTGCTTGCGCCGGATGAGGCGGGACCTGCCGAGGTTGCCCGTTTGCGCGCCATGTGGGGGCTGGACCAGCCCTTGCTCGTTCAGCTCTGGCGCTTCCTCGTCAACGCTGCGCAATTCAACTTCGGCAATTCCTTGCGCTATCAGCAACCGGTGATCGACCTCATCGCCGCGCGTCTGCCAGCCACTCTCGAGCTCGCTCTGGTGACGCTGACCATCGCGACGGCGATCGGCGTTCCCATGGGCATGGCGGCGGCGCTCAACAAGGGCAAATGGATTGACGGCGTCGTGTCGTTCATTTCCATCGCTGGCGTCAGCGCTCCGTCTTTCTGGATCGGCATTCTGCTCGTGCTTTTCTTCTCGGCGGAACTCCACCTGCTGCCGTCGGGATCGCGGCTGCCCTATGGAACGCCCCTGGACCCCGGGACGGGTTTGTTTCTCCTCGATAGCCTCCTTCAAGGCAGGTTCGACACCATGCGTCTGGTGGCTTTGCATCTGGCGCTGCCCGCCATCACGCTCGCGCTTGGCATGGTCGGCATTATCGCGCGCATCACGCGCTCGGCGATTGTGGATGTGGGGCAGGAAGACTTCATTTATACGGCGGTCGCCAAGGGACTGACCCGCCGCGCCATCGTGCGCAGGCATCTTCTGCCCAATTCTGCGATCCCCATCAGCACGATTATCGGACTTGAACTTGGCGTTTTGATCAGCGGCACGATCATCGCCGAGGTGGTCTTTTCATGGCCGGGCGTGGGGACGCTCCTTTATCAGGCGGTCAGCGTGCGCGATACGCCTCTGACGACCGGCGTTGTGATCGTCTACACGATGCTCTTCATCCTGCTGAACGTCTGCATTGATCTCTTCTACTTTATCGTCGACCCCCGGGTGCGCGCGGCCGGAGGAATGAAGGCATGAGCCCGCAGGCATTCCTTAAACCGAAGTTCGTCGTTGGCGCGACATGCCTGTCGCTGGTGGTCTTTCTGGCGGCCTTCGGGAATTTTCTGACGCCGCATGACGCCAATGACCAAAGCTTGATGAACTCCCTGCAACCCCCCTTCGACTGGACGGAAGGCTATTATCTGGGCACGGATCAACTCGGCCGCGATATTCTTGCGCGCATGGTGTCGGGTGCGCGGGTATCGCTGGCCATCGCAGGGTCGGTTGTGGCCATTTCCGGCTTCATCGGGGTGCTGGTCGGCGCCCTCTCGGGTTACTGGGGTGGTTGGCGCGATATGTTGTTGCAAAAAATCGTCGAGACCTTCTGGGCCTTTCCACCGATCCTTCTGGCCATCGCCATCGTCGCGCTCTTTGGACAGACGCTGACCAATCTCATTCTCGCCCTCACCCTTCAGCGCTGGATTCCCTATGCGCGCCTGTGCCGTGCGCAGGCGCTCACCTTGCGGTCGCGGGAATTTGTCTCGGCGTCGAAGATCATGGGTGGCGGCACCCTTTGGATCCTGCGGCGGCACATTATCCCCAATCTGCTCGCATCGGCGGTGGTGATCGCCACCTTCAGCATGGCGACGGCCATCATCGCTGAGGCGAGTTTGAGCTTTCTGGGCCTTGGCGTGCCACCGGAGACGCCGACATGGGGCGGCATGCTCGCAGATGGACGCTCCTATATCACCCGGGCCTGGTGGCTCGCCGTCTTCCCGGGCCTTGGCATATTCATCACCGTTCTCGGCCTTAACTACCTTGGCGACTGGCTTCGCGACCAGTTTGATCCCAAGGACGATCTGAATCTGGTCTGAGGGCGTCCCATGGTCGGCACCAATGAAATCGTGCTCGAAGCTCAGGGGCTGGGTCTTCAGCTTCGTCAGGGCCATTCGCTTTTGCGCGTGGTCGATGATGTCAGCTTCACGATCCGCCAGGGAGAATTCTACGGCCTTATCGGAGAAAGCGGCTCGGGCAAAACCATGATCGCTCGCGCCATCATGCGATTGCTGCCGCAGACCCGGCTGGTGATTTCAGGTTCGTTGACGCTGACCGGCCATTCCATCGCCAAGGCTCCGGAAGCGGAGATGCAGGCGCTGCGGGGCAAGAGCGTCAGCATGATCTTTCAGGAGCCGATGACCTCCCTCAACCCGATCATGACTGTTGAGCAGCAAATTGACGAAGCCATGGCGGTTCATGGTTCTGAGAGCGCCACCGCCCGCAAAGAGAAAATCGCGCGTCTTCTATCAGAGGTGCGTTTCGACGATCCTGCGCGGGTCGCCAGCCTCTATCCCCATGAACTGAGCGGCGGTATGCGCCAACGGGTGATGATCGCCATTGCGCTCGCCAACGATCCTTTGCTGCTGATCGCTGATGAACCGACCACTGCGCTCGACGTGACGATCCAGCAGGAGATCATGGAGATCCTCGCCCGGCTGCGCGAGAGCCATCGTCTGGCCGTGCTCTTCATCTCCCATGACCTCGCTCTGGTGAACCGATATGCGGACCGCATCGGCGTGCTCTATGGCGGCGTCCTGATGGAGCAGGGCTCCACTGCGCAGGTGATTGGCGCTCCCGCCCATCCCTATACTTCGGCCCTGCTGTCCTGCATGCCGCGCGCGCGCGTCGGCGGTCAGCGGCAAGTTGGCATTGAAGGCAGCGTGCCGCGCATCGACAACTGGTTCACCGGCTGCCGCTTTGCGCCGCGTTGTTCCAGGAGCGATGCGGCCTGCACAGCCCAGCCGATTTCGCTGGCGCCGATGAGCGAGACAAGGAGCGTGCGATGTCTCTATCCGATGACCTGATCGCGCCTCCGCCGCCCTCATTCACGAGCCTCGCCATCGAAGCCTCCGGTTTGTCGAAGGTTTTCGTAAGCCGCGCGGCCATGTGGTCCCGTGAGCGGCGCACCGTCGCCTTGTCGGATGTTTCCTTCAATCTGAAATCATCGGAGATCCTGGCCGTGGTTGGCGAATCCGGGTCCGGCAAGACCACTCTTGGTCGTCTGATCGTCGGGCTGGAGACGCCGGACGCCGGATGGATCCGCAAGGGCCCCAAGCCCCTCGTCGATACCGCGAACCGCATTTTCACGCCCGCCGCCCAGCGGGGCATAGGCATGATTTTTCAGGATCCTAATTCGTCGCTCAATCCGCGCATGACAGTCTCCGCCATCGTGGGCGAGGGATTGCAGCTGGCTGGCGTGGGCGCTCGGGAGAGGCGCGAGCGCATCGCCGCCGCGCTTGATCTGGTGGGCCTGCGGCGGGAGGATATGGACCGCTATCCCCATCAGTTCAGCGGTGGACAACGTCAGCGCATTGGCATCGCCCGCGCCATCGTTGTGGAGCCTTCCATTCTGGTGGCGGATGAGGCGGTGTCGTCGCTGGACGTATCCGTGCAGATGCAGGTGCTCAATCTGATCCTCGATATCCGCGACAAGCTTGGCCTGGCGGTGATTTTCATCACGCATAACATCGGTGTGGTGGAATATCTGTGTGATCAGGTCATCGTTCTGTCGAAGGGCGAGGTCGTCGAGCGCGGGCCTACTGCGCAGGTCGTCGGGAGCCCGCAACACCCCTACACGAAAGGTCTGCTGTCGGCGGTGCCCCGCATCTGACGGCGCTTTCCTGCATCAATGATGCAGATCGACCGCCTGTTCGTGCATGAAGGCGACCTTGCCATCGACGATGGTCATATCCACCGGAATGTCCTTGATCTTCTCCGCCTCCACCGTGAAGGGGTTTTCAGCCAGCACCGCCAGGTCAGCCAGCTTGCCCGGCTCGATGGAGCCCTTGATGCGCTCATCGAAGCCATTATAGGCGGCGTTGATCGTGAACATGCGTAAAGCCTGCTCCACGGAGATCGCCTCTTCAGGACCCACCGTGGCGCCGCTCCAGATCTTGCGGGAGACCGAGGTGCATATGTCACGCAGGGGATCAGCGGGCCAGTAGCCCGGACCATCAGAGCCGGACGTCAGCTTGATGCCTGACTCCAGCATGGTGCGGACGCCAAAAGCGCCCTCCAGTCGCTCCGGACCCATACATTCCATCAGGGAATCGTGGATATAGTGCAGGAAGGGCACGTTAGGCACCGGCAGCACATCCAGCTTGCGAATGCGCGCGAGGCGCTCGGGGGTGATCATCCAGTTGCCGAGATGTTCGATGCGGTGGCGGTGATCCTCGCGCGGATTGGCGGTGAGCGCCTTGTCCACCGCATCCAGCGCCATGTCCATGGCCGTGTCGCCGATGGCGTGGATGCAGACCCGGTTCCCCGCGCGATGGTAGGCGTCCACCGTCGAATCCAGCTCCTCTCTGGGAATGCGGATGAGGCCGCAGCGGCATGGATCGTCCGCATAGGGCTGGCTGAAGGCCGCCACCCGCCCGGTGATGCCCCCGTCAATGGACATCTTGACGCCGCCGATGCGGATCCAGTCATTGCCAAAGCCCGTCTTGAGCCCGAGATTCAGCATGCTCTCGGGCGTCACCTTGGCCTCGATGATGCGGATCATCATGCTCACGCGCACGGGCAGACGGCCTTCCGCCGCAAGTTCCTGATAGGCGCGGATGGTCTCGTTGTTGGTGACGACATCGTGGATCGTCGTTACGCCGCGCCGCAAAGCTCGCTTGGTTGCAAATACAATGCCCTCTTTCATCTCTTCATAAGTGAAAGGGGGTTTGGCGCTCTTGACGAGATATTGCGCACGCTCGACGAGTTTGCCGGTCAGCTCGCCCGTTATGGCGTCCAGCTCGATGGCGCCGCCGCCCGGCGCCTGCGTCTCCTTGGTGACCTTGGCCAGCTCCAGCGCCTTGCTGTTGGCGATGGTCACATGGGCGCCAAAACCGATGTAGACGGGGTGATCGGGCGCCACCAGATCCAGCTCCTCGCGGCGCGGAAATCTCTTTTCCGGCATGCGGAAGTCCTGCATGGGACTGCCCGTGCCGACGATCCAGGTCCCGGGCGGAACCTCGCGCGCCTGCGCCCGCACCACCTCCAGAATATGGTCGATGGAGCGCACATTGGTGTTGAAGTCCCGCACGTCGATGTTGTGGAGCGAGGCGGCGCCGTCGTCCGCCAGATGCACATGGGGATCGGTGAGGCCGGGAAGCACTGTGCGGCCGCGAAGGTCCAGAACCTGCGTCGCCGACCCCCTCAGCGCCATGATCTCGCGACTGGAGCCAACCGCCAGAATGCGCCCCATCTTCACCGCGACAGCTTCCGCCTCCGTATTGTCCGCATCGGAGGTCAGGATGCGCCCATTCGTGAGGATGAGATCCGGTGCGATCGCTGCGTGCATCTTGTACCTCCCATGGGCGTCGAAGCGTAACAATCACTTCGGGGAGAGGCAAGATCTCCTGTGCTGGCCCGCAACGGGGGCAGGGACCGCCACGAGTTCACGCGGATGGGCTGCGCAAGATTGCGGCAGGGTGCGTCGGCGCACATAAACGCCATATCTCGAAGTAACTTGATCTTCGCGAAATTTCTGGCTTAATGCGATGCATCGCGAGAAAAAAACGCGACTTTGGGGGAGAGGCTTATGTTGAAGATCCAGGCTCGCGCGTCTTTCGCCGCCGCTTTGGCGACGCTCGCTTTGGGTTTCACGCCTGCCGCGTCGCAGGCGGCCGACCGGGTGCTGAACGTGTCATCGGCCTCCACCATCACAACCATGGATCCCTACGCCGAGAGCGAATCCCAACTCTATTTTATCTGGTGTCAGGTCTACGGCTGCCTTGGACGTCTCGACTATGAGAAAAAAGCATTCGTGGGAATGCTCGCTGAGAAATGGGAAGTCATCAACAATGGCAATACCTGGCGCTTCACGCTGCGGACTGATCTGAAGCGCAGCGATGGCGGCGCGGCGCCGACGGCGAAAGACGTTGTCCACTCCTGGAAGCGGATCATGACCGATCCGGAAAGCCAGCAACGGTTCCTGTTCTCGTCCGTGAAAGATGTGGTCGCCGTTGACGACAAGACCGTGGACATCAACACCACCTCGCCCAGCTCTCAGCTGCCTGCGGATATTTTCGGACAATTCGCCATCACCAGCGAGGAATTGTTCGAGAAGCATGGCAAACAGGCTTACAGGACCCATCCCCATGGATGGGGACCTTACAAATTCGAGGATTTCGCCGTCGATCAACGCTATGTGATCCGCAAAAATCCCCTTTGGCCGGAAGCGCGGCCCGAGGCTCCGGACGTGGTCGTCTATCGGCAGATGCGAGAGCCGGAGCAACGGGTGACGGCGTTGCTGAACAATGAGATCCAGGTCGCCCGCCTTGTGCCGCCGCAACTTGTTGACAGGCTCAAGAACGGTGCGGACGTCAAGGTTGTGCAGACTGGTTCTGTCGAAATCATGTTCCTGGCGATGAGCCCTTCGGCGAAACCCTGGGATGACCCGCGCGTCAGGCGAGCCGCAGCCCATGCGATCAATCGTGATGCGATCATGCAACGATTGCTGCTCGGCTACGCCGATCCGCTGAATGGCCCGCTCGGGCCCAATCAATTCTGCTATCAGGGCGACGCGAAGTCCGCCGCGCGTTATGATGTGCAGAAGGCGAAGGCGCTTCTCGCCGAGGCGGGCTATGCAAACGGCGGTCCCGAGATTGAGTATTATTCCTCCACAGGACGCTATATTTCGGACCGGCAAATTTCCGAAGCGATCGCTCAGATGCTGACCCAGGCCGGGTTCAAGGTGACGCTGAAAACGCCCGAATGGGCGAACCTTTGGGCTGATGTGCGCAACGGCAAGGTCCCGATGTATTATATGGGGCGCGGGCAGGTCGCCGATCCGGCGGTCGCCCTGTCTCAATATTTCGAAACCGGCGTGTCGCCACGCATCAAATATTCAAACCCGGATGTCGACGCTCTGTTCCAGAAGGCCAGAGCGAGTTTCGAGCCTGAAAAGCGGTGCGAAATCCTGCGGCAGGTTTCGGAAAAGCTCGCCGAAGAGGCGCCGGCCCAGTTCTTGTGGTCCCATAGGCTCATCAATGGCGTCCGTTCGAACATCGAATGGCCGAACGATCCATCTGGCGAGGCCTGGTGGCTCGACGTGAAAATGCGTTGATGGAACGTTGAGGTCAGGACTGGATCATCGCCTCCGGTCGCGGTCCGGACCTCGCGCATGCAACCGGCGGGACGAAAGACGCTCATACGCCTCGCCTCGCGCCCCGCTTGCAAATTCAGCATTACGCCAGCCGGTCTTTAACAGCGCTGGCAACCCTCGTCGGCGGTTGACAGGCGGCGCCGGCGCGCTCTAGCCTGATCAAAAGCACATGTTGGGGGAAACAATGCAGGCGCCGTCGGAAGATAGTTTGGACGTGCGGGGCTACAAGCTTCGTTTGTCGCGGGCGGGGCGCGGGCAGCCCTTGTTGATCCTCAATGATTTCGTCGGTCCCCAGACATGGCGACCCTTTATGGACGAGCTGGCGCAGACCCATGAGGTCCTTTTGCCAGAGCATCCTGGCTTTGGTGGGCAAGCGCTGCCGGATTGGCTCGACAATGTCTCCGACCTCGCGAATTTCTACCTCGACTTCCTCGATGTCCTGAACATCGATCACGTCAAGCTGCTGGGTCTGGGTTGCGGCGGCTGGATCGCGGCGGATCTGGCGACGCGCAATCCTGCCCGCGTCGACAGCCTGATCCTGAGCGCGGCCGCGGGCCTCCATATTAATGGGGTTGCGCAGATCGACCCATTCCTGATGAGCGAGGAGGAGGTCGTGCGTAGCCTCTTCCACGACGCCGCGCTCGCCGAACCCATCGTCGCCGAGGTTATGACGCCGGAGCTGGAAGACGCCCGACTGCAGAATTATGAGGTCAACGCCCGGCTCACCTGGCAGCCGCGGCTGCATGATCCGGATCTGTGCAAATGGCTGCATCGGATCGCCAAGCCGACCCTGATCATCTGGGGCGCGGAAGACCGCCTCTTTCCAAAACCCTATGGGGAGGAATGGCGCAGGCTCATTCCCGGCGCCCGGCTGGAGATGTTGCCCAATTGCGGTCATGCCCCGCAATTGGAGGCTCCCGCCGCTTTCACGGGGCTTGTCGACACGTTCCAGTCTATCGAGAGGGCCGCATCATGAAGATCTTTCATTTTCACCTCATGCCCTATGCGCATATGGACCTTGACGCCATCCGTGAGGCGGGCAGCGCCTGGGTGACGCTCTCCAATAAGCATTACGACCCCATCAAGGGCGCCGAACTCTACAACGAATATCTCGACCAGATGGAATTTGCGGACCAGCTGGGTTTCGATGGCCTGGTGGTGAACGAGCACCATCAAACCGCTTATGGTCTCATGCCCACGCCCGGCGTGATGGCGGGCGCGCTGGCGCGGCGTATCAAGAACGGCAAGCTCGCCGTGCTGGGCCGCGCCTTGCCGCTGCTCAACAACCCGCTCACCGTAGCGGAAGAATACGCCATGCTGGACAATATCACGCGCGGCAATTTCATCGCGGGCTTCGTGCGCGGCATCGGCGCGGAGTATCACAGCTTCGGCACCAATCCGGCGGAATCCCAGGAGCGCTTCGCCGAAGCTCATGACCTGATCATTCGCGCCTGGACCGAGCCCGGGCCCTTCGCCTACGAGGGCAAATATTACAAGTTCAAATATGTGAATCCCTGGCCGCGCCCCTATCAGCAGCCCCATCCGCCGATCTTCATTCCCTCGTCGGGCTCCCTGAGCACGATCCGCTGGGCGGCGCAAAAGCGCTACACCTATTGTCAGACCCTGGCGCCCTTTGATGCCGTGGCCCGCACCTTCGATCTTTACCGGCAGGAGGCAGACAAGGCGGGTTATGAGGCCTCGCCCGATCAGCTCGCCTGGTCCAACGCGATCTTCGTGCGCGAGACCGACGAGAAGGCCATGCGCGACGTGCGGCCCCATCTTGAGGCCTATATGAACGAGTTCCTGACCCGCAACCCGGCCATGATGAGCCCGCCCGGCTATTCCAGCGTGGAGTCCATCAAACGCGTGCGCGCCATCAAGGCTGTTCGTGGCGGTCGGCAAAGCGCTGAGGAGATCATCGAGAAGGGGATGGTGATCGTGGGCAGCCCCAACACGGTGCGCGAGAAACTCGCGGCCTGTCAGGATCGCGCGCGCTTCAATATTTCCCTCACCAAAACCCAGTTCGGCACCATGCCGCACGCGCTGGTGACGGAAAATCAGATCGCCATCGCAGAGGAGATCCTGCCCTATTTCCGCGATCGGCAGCCCCAGACCCCGCGCGCCGCAGCCGAATAGGGGGAACGTGATGGGAAACGTCTCCCGCCTTCGCAGCCTTGGCCTCGCCTTGAGCGCAACCCTTGGCCTCGCGCTTCCAGCGCAGGCCGCCGACAAGATCATTCGCTCCGTACCGCAGCTTGAAGTGCGTATTCTCGATCCCTTCGTGAATACGAACTATGGCACGCGCAACCATGGACACCTGATCTATGAAACTCTGTTCGCCCTTGACGAGCAGCGTCAGCCCAAGCCCCAGATGGTGGGCGACTGGTCCCAGTCCGATGACAAGCTGACATGGCGCTTCACCCTGCGCGAGGGCCTGCGCTGGCATGATGGCAAGCCGGTGACGGCGGCCGACTGCGTCGCATCATTAAAGCGTTTCCTGCGCAAGGACGGGCTTGGAACCAAACTGGCGGCGGCTATGGACGGCCTGTCGGCAGAGGGCGAGACAACCATCATCCTGAAGCTGCGCGAGCCCTTCGGGCTTGTGCTCGACGCCCTCGCCAAGCCCAGCGGCAACGCGCCCTTCATGCTGCCGGAGCGGATCGCCAACCTGCCTGATGGCTCCCCGCAATTCGAACCCATTGGCTCGGGCCCCTTCGTGTTCCGCAAGGACCTTTGGCAGCCGGGCGTCAAGAGCGTCTACGAGCGAAACAAGGACTACAAGCCCCGCAACGATCCTCCGAACGGCATGGCTGGCGCCAAGGTGGTCAAGCTCGACCGCGTCGAGTGGATCAGCATGCCCGATGTCAATACAGCCGCCAATGCCCTTGCGGCCGGCGAAATCGATCTGATCGAGAGCCTCGCCTTCGAGGTGATGCCCCAGTTGAAAAGCGATTCCCAGCTGGTCGTGCGCGCCACGGATGTGACGGGCAATCAGCCCTATTTGCGCATGAACCATCTGCATCCGCCTTTCAACAACGCCAAGGCGCGGCAAGCGCTGCTCTATCTGGTGGACCAGGAGCTCTATGGGCAGGCGGTCGCGGGCGACAAATCGCTCTATTCGGTTTGCCCTGCCTATCTGATGTGCGGCTCCATCTATGGATCGACCGCAGGCGCCGTCAAACCGGATCTGGAAAAGGCCCGCGCCCTGATGAAGGAAGCGGGCTATGCAGGCGAAAAGATCGTCATTCTTGAGCCGACCAATCAGCCAGCTTTCGACGGCGCCACTCTGGTGACGGCGTCGCAGTTGCGCAAGATCGGGGTCAATGTCGAATTGCAGGGCATGGACTACAACTCCATGCTGACGCGTCGCAACAAGAAGGAGCCGCCCGGCCAAGGCGGCTGGCATCTGGCGCATTCCGGCAACTTCGGCGTCGATGTAGCCTCGCCCATGACCAATATCTATCTCGCCTCCAACTGCGACCAGGCGGCGGCGGGTTGGCCCTGCGACGCCGAAATCGAGCGGTTGAAGGATGACTTCGCCAGGGCTGCGACCATGGATCAGCGCAAAGCGGTCGCGGAGAAGATCCAGCTGAGGGCCGTGGAATTCGTGCCCTATGTGCCGGTCATGCAAACCTCCACCTGGATGGCGCATCGCAAGGCGATCACGAATATTTCGCAAACCCCGCTTGTGGTTTACTGGGGCATGGAGAAGGGCGGCTGAGGCGCCATGCTGGGTTATGTCTTCAAGCGCATCCTCGGCGTTATCCCGGTGGCGGCGACCGTGGTCACCTTTGTCTTCCTGCTTCTGCGGCTAAGCCCGACGGATCCGGCGAGCCTCATCGCGGGTGATTCCGCCACGCAGGAAGACATCGAACGCGTACGCATGGCTTTGGGGCTGGACAAGCCGCTTCTGGATCAATTCGTGATCTGGATCGGTCAATTGGCGCAGGGCGATCTGGGCCATTCGGTGCTGTCGAACCTGCCGGTTACGCAACTGATCCTGCAAAGGCTGGAGCCAACCATTTCCCTTGCGATCACCACCATGATCTTCGCGCTTTGCGTGTCGGTGCCGCTGGGCGTCTTCGCCGCCTCCCGGTCGGGCGCCATCGCCGACCGGATGGTGATGATCGGCTCGGTGATGTCCTTCTCCTTTCCGGTTTTCTTCACTGGCTATCTGCTGGTATGGCTCTTCGCGATCCAGTGGCGGTGGTTTCCCGTGCAGGGATTCAAACCCATCGGCGAGGGGCTTGGCCCCTTCCTGTCCCATATAGCGCTGCCTACCGTAACGCTGGGCCTCGCCTATGTGGCGCTGCTGACGCGCATGACGCGGGCTACCATGCTGGAGATCCTGCGGCAGGACTATATTCGCACCGCCCGCGCCAAGGGTTTGCCGCAATCGGCGGTGCTCTTCGTCCATGCGCTGAAGAACGCTTCTGTGCCGATCCTCACCACGGCGGGCGTAGGCGTCGCGCTGGTGATCGGGGGTGCGGTGATCACGGAAAGCGTCTTCTCCATTCCTGGCCTCGGTCGGCTCACGGTCGACGCCATCCTCGCCCATGACTACCCGGTCATTCAGGGCCTGATCCTGTTCTTTTCCTTCGTCTATGTGATGCTGAACCTCGCCATCGACCTCGCCTATCTCGCGCTCGATCCGCGCATTCGCTATTGAGGAAGCCCCTTGTCCCTGTTTTCTGAAGCCGTTGCGAGTCCTGTCCCGCGCCAGTCCGGTTTGCGGCGGGCGCTGGCGCGCAACTGGGTTATGACGGCGGCGGGGGCCTTTGTGCTCATTGTGGCGCTGGCTTCGCTGTGTGCGCCCCTGTTGCCCTTGGCGGACCCCCTCGCCATGGCGCCGATCCAACGCTTGCGGCCGCCCTCGTGGGAGCATCCATTCGGCACGGATTCCTTCGGCCGCGACGTGTTCAGCCGGGCCATCCATGGCGGACAGGTGTCCTTGCTGGTGGGTCTGGGCGTCACCCTGTTCAGCACCCTCTTCGGCCTCACCATCGGCATCGTGGCGGGCTTTTATCGGCGGGTCGATGCGATTGTCATGCGCATCATGGACGCCATCATGTCGATCCCGGGGATCCTGCTCGCCGTGGCGCTGGTGTCCATCAACAAGCCCGGCGCCATGACCCTGATCGTGGCGATCACCCTGCCCGAAATTCCTCGCGTGGTTCGCGTGGTGCGTTCCGTCGTTTTGAGTGTGCGCGAGCAGACCTATGTGGAGGCCGCCATCGCCGTGGGCACGCGGCCCCTCAAATTGCTGGTGCGCCATGTGCTGCCCAATGTGCTGGCGCCCCTGATCGTGCAGGGCACCTTCATCTGTGCGCTGGCGGTCATTCTGGAGGCGTCCCTGAGCTTCCTCGGGGTCGGCACGCCGCCGGAAACGCCGAGCTGGGGCAACATGATGGCGGGGGGCCGCACTTTCATCCGTAACGCCCCCTGGATCCTGCTGTGCCCCGGCATGATGCTGGGCCTGACGGTGCTCTCCATCAACCTGCTGGGCGATGGGTTGCGCGATGCGCTGGATCCACGCATGGCGGGGCGACGCTGATGAACCGGCCCGCCAATGCGAACCATGAGAGGCCTCTGCTGGCCGTACGCGATCTGCACACCCGTTTCCATGTGGATGGTCATGCGGTGAACGCGGTCGATGGCCTGTCCTTTGATCTGCGCAGGGGCGAGGTTCTGGGCCTCGTCGGCGAATCCGGCTGCGGCAAGAGCATGACGGCCATGAGCATCCTGCGCCTCGTGGACGGCTCTCCGGGGGTCGTGGGCGGCTCTGTGTTGCTGGAAGGTCAGGATGTCCTGGGGCTAGACGAGGCCGCCATGCGCCATGTGCGGGGCGGGCGCATCGGCATGATCTTCCAGGAGCCCATGACCTCCCTCAACCCCGTGCTCACCATCGGTCGGCAGATCACCGAGGCGGTGCGGCTCGATGGCGTCAGCCCGCGGGAGGCGCGCGAGCGGGCCCTGCATCTGCTTGAGCTGGCGCGCATCGCCGAGCCCGCCCGGCGCCTCGACGACTATCCCCACCAGCTCTCCGGCGGCATGCGCCAGCGCGTGATGATCGCGCTCGCCCTCTCACGCTCGCCCCAGATCCTCATCGCCGACGAGCCCACCACCGCGCTGGACGTGACCGTGCAGGCGCAGATCCTGGATCTGCTGCTTGATCTGCGGGATCGGCTGGGCATGGCGATCATCCTCATCACCCATGATCTGGGCGTGGTGGCCGAGACCTGCGAGCGGGCCATCGTCATGTATGCCGGCCGCAAGGTCGAGGAGGGGCCTGTGGAGGCCCTCTTCGCCCGCCCGCTGCATCCGTATACCCGGGGCCTGCTGCGCTCGGCACCAAGGCTCGGGCGCGGCACGGAGCGGGGCGCGCGCCTGCCGGAGATCCCCGGCATGGTGCCCTCCCCGCGCGCGATGCCGCAGGGCTGCCGCTTCGCGCCCCGCTGCGAACTGGCGCAGGCCCAATGCGCGCAGGCCTATCCCGACTGGCGCGAGCGGGAAGAGGGGGCAGCGCCCGCCCACGCCGCCGCCTGCTGGCGCCTTGACGAGGACGCCCATGTTCTCTGACGCCCCGCTCCTCGCCGTCAAAGACCTGGTCAAATACTATCCGACGTCACGCGGTTTTCTGGAGCCGCAGCGTTTCGTGCGGGCGGTCGATGGGGTGTCCTTCGACATCGCCGCTGGCGAGACGCTGGGTCTGGTGGGGGAGAGCGGCTGCGGCAAGTCGAGCGTGGCGCGCTGCATCGTACGCCTCAACGAACCTACCTCCGGGCGCATCGAACTGCGCGGCGAAGACATCGCCCATCTTCCCGAGAGCCAGATGCGGCCCCTGCGGCGCAATCTGCAGATCATCTTTCAGGACCCCTTTTCCTCCCTCAACCCGCGCCACCGCGCGGGCGACATCGTGGCCGAACCGCTGGTGAATTTCGCCCTCGCGGAGGGCGCCGAACTGGACCGGCGGGTGGCGGCGCTTTTTGACAGGGTAGGCCTGCGGCGCGAGCAGATGCGCAACTTCCCGCACGAGTTCTCCGGCGGCCAGCGGCAGCGCCTCGGCATCGCCAGGGCGCTGGCGGTGAACCCGGCCCTGATCGTCTGCGATGAGCCCGTCAGCGCGCTGGACGTCTCCATTCAGGCGCAGGTGATCAATCTGCTGAGCGACCTGCAACGGGATCTCGGCCTCGCCTATCTCTTCGTCGCCCATGACCTTTCGGTGGTGGAGCACATCTCCCACCGGGTCGCGGTCATGTATCTGGGCAAGATGGTGGAGGTGGCCGCGCGCGAAACCCTCTTCGCCGCGCCCGCCCATCCCTATACCCAGGCGCTGCTCTCGGCGGTGCCGGTTCCTGACCCCACCCGCCGCCGGACCCGCACCCTGATCACGGGCGAAACCCCCAGCCCTATCGCGCCCCCCTCAGGCTGCCGCTTCCACACCCGCTGCCCCCTGGCGGAGGCGATCTGCCGTCAGGCCGAGCCGGAATTGGTGGAGATCGCGCCGGGGCATGCGGTGGCGTGCCATTTAAAGAAGGCGGATGCGGTCAGCTAAACGACCGCAGTGCCTCAATATTCATCAAAAAACCGCTGCAACTTCTGGGGGTCCCGCGTCTTCGTCAGGGCCAGCGCCAGAAGGACCGCCGCTTTCTGCGGGTTGAGGTTGTCGGTGGCGATCATGCCCTCTTCATGGGTGTTGCCGATGGCGAGCACCCGACCCTCGCCGACCCGGGCGCTACGGGCGACGATGACGCCCTCCGCCACCAGGGCCTTCAGTTCCTCGGTGAAAACCCCAGCGCCCCGGCGCCGACGCCTGCGATGACGAGCGCCCGCGCTCCAAGGGCCACTGCTGCGCGCGGAAGCCCGGGGTTGCTGCCGGTGTGGGGGTAGAGCACCTCCACCGCTGGCAGGGCCTCGATGGCCATGATGTCGAATTCCGATTGGGTGGTGTGGCGGCGCAGCGGCGCGCGATAGAACACGATTCGGTCAGCGTCGGCGTAGCCCAGCACGCCGAGGTCCCGGCTCTGGAAGGTCTGCACTTGATAAGTCGAGGTCTTCGTCACGTCGCGCGCGGCGTTGATCTCGCTGTTGGTGACGGTGACGACGCCCTTGCCGCGCGCCTCCTCGCATGCCGCCACGCGAATGGCGTTAACGAGATTGAGATGGGCGTCGGTGCTGATGGCGGTGAAGGGACGCTGGGCGCCAACCACCACCATGGGCTTATCGCTCCGCAAAGTCAGGTTGAGGAAATAGGCGGTCTCCTCCAATGTATTCGTGCCCTGGATATAGACGAGGCCATCGACATCGCCGCGGGCGAGAACGCCATTGATCTTGCGGGACAACCGCCGCAGATCCTCATGGGTGGCCTGCTCATTGGCGCCGTCATCGTCATGGACGATCTGCGCAATCTCCTCGATCTCGGGAAAGGCGGCGACCATTTCGCGCGGGGTAAGGCGCGGCTTGCCGCTGAGTTTGGCGTTGTAATGGGTGAGATCCATCCGGTCGCGCCCCTGGCTGGGCAGGGTGCCGGGGCCCATCATCAGGCAAATGCGGCGGCGTTTGGATGCGGACATGACGGCCTCGCGGTTTGACAGGGACTGTGACCCGCCTCAGCGCCCATGGGCGATCAGATGGGGTTTTCGAGAAGATAAAGATCAAATGATTTGAGGCAACGCCTATGTGCCCGCGAAGATAGAACTTGAGCGCCTGCAATACCCAATCAAATTTACTTGCATGCCCTCACGTCCCTTGTTTCGGCTCAACGGAGAGCTAAACTGAAGAAAAATCGGGAGGACGCCAATGGCCAGATATGTGCTTGACGTGAATGGACAGTCCAGATCCATCGATGTTCACGATCCCCAGGAGCCCCTGCTCTATGTGTTGCGCAACGACCTGCGCCTGACCGGCGCCAAATATGGCTGCGGCCTTGGCCAATGCGGCGCCTGCACAGTGATCATCGATGGAGAGGCGGTGCGCTCTTGCCTGACGCCTGTGTCCGCCGTCAAGGGCAAGGTCACCACCATCGAGGGGCTCGGCACGCCGCAAAAGCCCCATGCGGTGCAAGCCGCCTTCATCGAGGAGCAGGCCTCCCAATGCGGCTATTGCACCAATGGCATGGTGATGACCACGGCCGCCTTTCTGGAGAAAACAAAGGCGCCGTCTTCCGGCCAGGTGCGCGATGCGCTGACGGCCAATGTCTGCCGGTGCGGCGCCCATGATCGTATCGTGAAAGCGGCCCTGCGCGCCGCCAGCGCCAAGTGAGGGAGGCCGCCATGAACCTGTCGCTCAACCGCCGCTCGTTCCTCTCCAGCTCCGGCGCCCTCGTCGTCGCCTACGCCATGCATGGCCCCGCCACAGCCCAAAACCTGGCGGGCGCGCCGCCGAAAAGCCGGGGCGTCGACGCCAAACAGGTCGATTCCTACTTCGTGATCAAGGCGGATGGGGGCGTCATGCTCTATTCCGGCAAGGTCGATCTTGGCACCGGCCACCGCATCGCCCTGCCGCAGATCGTCGCTGACGAACTGGGCGTCCAGATCGAACGCATCACCATGATCGAGGGCGACACGCATCTGACGCCGGACCAGGGGTCCACCTCAGGCTCCAACGGCATGATGCGCGGGGGCGTGCAGACCCGCCAGGCCGCAGCCACCGCGCGGGCGGCGCTGATCAAGCTGGGCGCCCAGAAACTAGGTCTTGCCGAAGCGGAGCTTGATACGGCGGAGGGCGAAGTGCGCCCAAAGAAAGGTGGCGCGGGCGTCACCTTCGCGGCCCTGCTCGCCGACCGCCAGTTCAATCTGGAGCTCGATCCGAAGGCGCCCCGCCGCAAGCCCAGCGAATACAAATATGTGGGCAAACATGTGCGTCGCCCGGACATGCCGGCCAAGGCGACAGGCAGCCATGTGTGGATGCATGATTTCGCCGTCGACGGCATGTTGCATGGCCGTTCGGTCTATCCGCCGCGCCCCGGCGCAAAGCTGGTGAGCGTGGACCAAGCCTCCATCGCCGACATCCCCGGCGTGAAGGTTGTCCGCGTGAAGGATTATCTGGGAGTGGTGGCCGAGCGCGAATGGCATGCGGAAAAGGCCGCACGCCAGTTGAAGGCCCAGTGGGAGGGTGGCGGCATCGTCACCACCAGCGCGGAGGCGCAGACCTATCTGCGCACCTCCGGCCCCCGCGACACGGATGAAATCGCCGAAAAGAAAGGCGACTTTGACAAGGCCTGGCCGGATGTGGCGAAAAAGCTGACGGCTGATTTTTATTGGCCCATGCAGTCGCACGCCTCCCTCGGCCCTTCCTGCGCCATCGCCGATGTGCGGGAGGGCGAGGCGACGATCTGGACGGCCTCCCAGGGCACCCACAAATTCGCTGAGGCCTTCGAGAGCATTCTGCAATTGCCCAAGGGCAAGGTGCGGCAGATCTATCTCGACGGCGCCGGTTGCTATGGCATGAACGGACATGACGATGCGGCGATGGACGCCGCCATCCTATCGCGCGCTGTGGGCAAGCCCGTGCGGGTGCAATGGTCGCGCGCCGATGAGTTGGCTTGGGACCCCAAGGGCCCCCCGCAGACCCTGACCATCGAAGCCGGCCTCGACAAGGAGGGCAAGATCTCCGCCTGGCGGGCGCATATGTGGATCCCGCGCCTCACCCCCAAATTGGCGAATGTGCCGCTGGTGTCGCCGCAACTGGCTGGTTTGCCGCAGATGGAGGGCATCGCGACGGGCTCGATCAATGTGGGGGCCATACCGACCTACGACATCCCCAATATGGAAACCGTGTTGCATTATGTCAAGGACACGCCAGCGCGCACCGCACCCCTGCGCGCGCCGGGCAAGCTCGTCAATCTCATGGCCGTGGAAACCATGATGGATGAATTGGCGCTTGCGGCGGGCAAGGACTCTCTCGCCTTCCGTCTCGAATATCTCAGGGATCCGCGCTCCATTGACGTGCTGAAAAAGACCGCCGAACTGCATGGCTGGCAGGCGCGCGTCGAGCCTCGCCGGGATGGCAAGGGGCGCGGCGTCGCCTTCACCCACTACAAGGGCAACGAGACCTATGTGGGCATGGCCATGGATGTGGAAGTGGATCGGGCGAGCGGCGCGATTCGCGTCACCCGTGTCAGTTGCGCCCATGATTGCGGGCAGGTGATCTCGCCGGACAGCGTGAAGGCGCAGATCGAGGGCTGCATCATCCAGGGCGTGTCGCGCGCCATGTTTGAAGAGACCCGGTTTGACCGCGAGCGCATCACCGCCGTGGATTGGTCGAGCTATCAGGTCATCACCTTCCCCGATGTGCCCGCACTCAACATCGCGCTCATCGACAGACCCGACCAGCCCCCCGTAGGCGCCGGCGAAGCCGCCATTGCGCCAGTCGCTGCGGCCCTCGCCAATGCAGTCTTCGACGCCACGGGCGTGCGCCTGCGCAACGCCCCCTTCACCCCGCAGAGGGTGCGGGCCGCGATGGCGGGGACCGGAACGAAAGCGGGATAGCCCGAACTCAATGACAGAGATGGGACGTCGCAGGCGTAATGCCTGCGATTGTTCGCTTGGACCCGGTGGTGGTCCGCCGGGCGGCGTTCTTAGACGAATAAAAGCAACCTTCTGGAGGGGAAGTTTAGCCGGGATGCGCGCATTGTTGATCGTTTCGACTTTTCTCATGGGCCTCGTCGGGCAGGCTTTGGCGCAGGATGTTGAAAGTTTCTATCGCGGTAAACAAGCGCGCATCATCGTCGGCTTCTCCTCTGGCGGGGGCTATGATCAATATGGCCGCCTACTCGCCCGGCATATCGGCAAACATATTCCCGGCGCCCCCAATGTGATGGTGCAGAACATGCCCGGCGCCGCGAGCCTGAAATCTCTGCAATATCTTGATTCAGGCGCAGCCCCTGACGGTACGACGATGGTGACTTTCAATCCCGGATTGATCCTCGGGTCCCTCACCGCGCCGCATAAGACGCCCATCGATTTTCGCAATTTCTCCTGGATCGGCAATATCAGCGAGGATGTGCGGGTCTGCTTTACCTGGAATGCGAGAGGCATGCATGATTGGAAGAGCTTTCTCGCGAGTGACGCCGTTGTGTTCGGCAACACGGAAGCTGGCACCTCAGCCTATCTTGATGACCGTATGCTGCTGATGCTGTTCGGCGTGAAGTTGAAGATGGTGCAGGGCTATCCCGGGTCCGCCGACAAGAAGATCGCCATCGAAAGCGGCGAACTCGATGGTGATTGCGGCTCATGGACCAGCTTGCCGCAGGACTGGCTGCGCGAGAAGAAAATCGACATTCACGTGCGCTTTTCAAAGACCGTTCCCGCCGACATGCCCCAGAATATTCCATGGGCCCCCGATTTTCTCGATAGCGAAACAAAGAAGCAGACCTTCCGCTTGCTGGTTTCGGGCGCGGAAATTGGCCGCCCGTTCCTGGTCTCCAGGGCTGTGCCCGCAGACCGGGTGAATGCGCTGCGTGGCGCATTTGACGCTACGATGAAAGATCCAGAATTTCTGGCCGATGCAGAGAAGCAGCGCCTGCTGATCGCTCCCGATGACGGCGCTACAGTCGCCAAACGCATTGTTGATATCTATGCGGCGCCGCCGGAGGTTATTGCGCGGGCGAGGGATATCGCCGGAGATTGACCCCCGCAAACCGTTAGCCAAAGCCCCAGGGCGCCCAGACTTCCCTCCCCGGACGATTATGGTAAGTTTACACAAGGAGCGGGACGTCCGCGGACGAGAGGAAACCCGGAGGCAAATGATGAAGAAAAGTTCGATTCTTCGAGCTGCAAGCCTGATGGCGCTGTTGAGCGCCCCCTCGCTCGCGCTGGCGCAATCGCCCTCTGGTAACGCCGAACGTTCCGGCCTGCCGGATGGTCCGGGCAAGGACCTCGTGCAAGGCATATGCTCCGGCTGCCATCAAGTCCGCGAGATCCAGCGCAGCCTGGGCTACACGCGCGAGGGCTGGAACGAACTCACCTCCTCCATGATCGACATGAAGGCGGCGCCAGACCAGCACAATCAAGTCCTTGATTATCTGGCTCAGAATTTTCCGCCCAGCGCCAGACGTCCTGCGAAGATCATTCCCGGTCCCTACCAGATCGACACCAAGGTTTGGAAGACGATCAAACTCGGCCAGCGCGCTCGTGATCCCGTTGAAGCGCCCGACGGAATGATCTGGTATGTGGGCCAGTGGGGCAATGTGATCGGTCGCATTGATCCGGCCGCCGACAAGGTTCAGGAATGGGATCTGCCGCAGGCCTCGTTCCCCCATTCGGTGGTGATTGATAAATCGGGCGGCGTCTGGTTCCTTGGCAACGGCAATGGGACCATCGGGAAATTCGATCCCGCCACAGGCAAAAGCACAGTCTTCAAGATGCCTCTGCCGGACGCCAAGGATCCACACACCGGCGAGTTCGACAACGACGGGGTCTTCTGGTTCAGCTTGCAGCAGTCGGACATGATAGGTCGCTTTGATCCTGCGACGGGCGAAACCAAGCTCGTCAAAACGAAAAAAAACGCCAAGCCCTATGGGATCAAGTTCACCAGCGATGGCACGCCATGGGTGGCCTGCAATGGAGCGGCATGCCTATACAAGGTTGACCGCAAGACGATGGAGCTGACCGAGGTCAAGCTGCCGCTGCCCGGAACAACGGTGCGCCGCATCGATGTCGCCGAAGACGGGCGCATCTGGTACGTCAACTCCGGCAAGGGAAGACTTGGCGTTTACGATCCCGAAACAGGCAAGATGACGGAATGGGACTCGCCGAGCGGTCCGGATTCGCATCCCTATGGCATCAATGTGATGGAAGGAATCATCTGGTACAATGAATCTGGCGTGCGGCCTGACACGCTTGTGCGCTTTGATCCCAAAACCGAGACCTTCCAGAGCTTCCCCATCGCGTCCGGCAATATCTATGCAGGCATCCACCGCAATGGGCATGTGACGCGGGACGGGCAGAGCCTTCTGATCCACCAGAGCGCCACCAATTACATCATGAAGGTGACGCCAAAGCCCCCTGCGGTGCGCTAGCATCAGGAGACAGTGATCGGTACGTTCGTCGCCGCTGACGGTCGCCACAACTCTGGCGCCGTCTCCAATGGCTTTGGCCGTGGCGTCCTCCCTCTCTGGACTTGATTTTTGAGACCTCGCGACGGCGTAGCGCAGCGCGCCAGACCCTCAGGATCTTGCTTGCGCAAGGGCGGGTTCCTCTGATCTAATCGGCTAGTCGGCGTGAAGACCGATCAAGATAATCGGTTACAGGGGGGAATATGAAAATTTCATCTATTGTGGTGTCTGGAGCTGCGCTTCTGGTGGCAGCCGTTTCATCGGGCGCAGTGGCTCAAACCCAGGTCCCGCCCTTCAAGCCTGTCACCGAGCAGGTGCTCCTCAACCCGGATCCAGGCGACTGGCTGATGCTGAATCGCACCTTCGATCAGCAGCGTTTCAGCCCATTGAAGCAGATCAACAAAAGCAATGTCTCGAAACTGCGCATGGCCTGGTCGCGCGGCCTGCCCAACGGCACGCAGGAATCCGTGCCGATCATCTATCAGGGCGTGATGTATCTCTATGCTCCAGGCGCCTCGATTCAGGCGGTGAACGCCACCAATGGCGACCTTCTCTGGGAATATATCCGCGACTACCCCAACAGCGTGAATCCGCAGGCTGCGCGCAACAAGAGCCTTGGCATTTACGAGGACATGATCTTTTTCGCAGCGCCGGACGGGTTTCTGGTGGCCATCGACATGAAGACCGGCAAGGAGCGCTGGGCGACAAAGGTTGACGATGGCGGGCAGACCGCTGGCGGCATTCTCGTCGCCGATGGCAAGGTCATCACCAACCGCACCTGCATCGAAGGCACGCGTCCGCAGTGTTTCATCGCCGCCCATGACGCAAAAACCGGCAAGGAAGTCTGGCGCTTCCATACGACGGCGGCGGCGGGCGAGCCTGGAGGCGACACCTGGGCCGACATGGAGACCAACAAGCGCGCCGCCAGCCCCTGGGGCTTGCCGGGATCCTATGATCCCAAGCGCAAGATGCTCTACTGGGGCATCGCCAATCCGGATCCCTATACCCGCCTGTCACGCCACGGCAGATATGATGCGGTGCCCTTTGTCTCTCCCGTCAACCTCTACAGCAATTCCACGGTCGCTCTGGATGTGACCACCGGGAAACTGGCCTGGTACTATCAGGAACTGCCGGGGGATGATTGGGACGCGGATCACAATCAGGAACGCATTCTGACGAAGACCATGCTCAATCCTGATCCCAAACACGTCAAATGGATCAGCGACAGCCTGCCGCGTGGGCAGGAGCGCGAAGTCGTCGTCACCGTTGGCGAAGGCGGCGGTATGTTTGTCGTCGAGCGCGATACGGGCAAGTTCCTCTGGGCGCATCCCTTCCCCTATGATGATCCCAATATCAACATGGGCGGCATCGATCCCAAGACAGGCCTGTCGAAGGTCAATCCGGACAAGCTGTTCAAGACCGATGGGCAGAAGATCCTGGGCTGCTATCACAATACGCGCGCCCTCTGGTCCATCGCTTATCATCCCTTCAAGAATGCGCTCTATATCCCGTTTCAGGACCAATGCCTGTCGATGACGGCGAATTTGAAGACCAAGGTGGGCTGGGGCCCAAGGTCCGGCGTCATGCGCCCGGGCATTGATCCCAACAAATACATGAACCTCGCCAAGGTGGATCTCGCCACCGGGCAGATGAAGATTCTGCACTCGCAACCACAGGCGGGAACGGGGTCAGCGCTCGTCACGGGCAGCGATCTCGTCTTCTGGGGCGACCAGAACCGTCGCCTGCGCGCCTTCGACGCCGATAGCGGAAAGGTGCTCTGGGAAACCATTGTCGGCGGCATGGTGATGAACAGCACCGTGACCTATTCCGTCAATGGCAAGCAATATATGATGGTCTTCACGGGCGAGGGCCAATCGGTCTCCGCCGGTCCTCTGAGCCTCACGCAAAAGACCATGCCCAAAGCGGTTCGTGGGTTTAACGCGATCTACGTCTTCGCTTTGCCTTAAGGCCCAGGGCTGAGCCCCGCATGGGGCTCAGCCATCTCGTTATTTCAGCCAGCGCGCGAGCGGATATAGGCCCAGATCGCTTCGCGCTGCTCGTCAGTGATGACACCGCCCCAGGCAGGCATCTGACCCTTGCCATCGTTGACCATCTTCTCGAAGAAGTCCTTGCGGTCAGCCGTGAGCTTTTTGAGATCAGGCGCGGCCCCCGTCGGGCGCAATCGCTCGCCGTGGCAAGTGGCGCAATTTTCTTCGTAAATTTCAGCGCCTGCGCTGGCTGACTGAGCGAAAGCGGCGCCGCTCCACGTCAGTGTGAGCAATAGGGCTCCGGCCCTGAATCCGATCATCTCCATATCCCCCCGCAGGCGCTCATCCAGCGCGTGTTTCCCGAGAAGGTCGCCGAAGGGGGAGCCGTTGTCAACAAAGAGCGTAACCCGGTTACCGCCCCTTGCGCTTCATCGCAAATAGCCGTCCACCTGAACGCAATCGACCCGCGTCATCCCACCCACGTCGGGCGACGCTGGAATGGCGACCGCTAAAGCCCGCCACCCTCAGCCGCGCGAAACCTCATCAAAGAAGCTCCAGAAACGCCTTGGCGGCTTCCCCATGCTCGCGCCGCAGACGGGCGAGATCGACGCCAATTGGCAGTGCGTCCACGACGCGCCATGCGCCTTTTATCATGACCCTGTCGGCAGAGTGGGCGCCGCAGAGAACGAGGGCCGCCAGCGGGTCGCCCGCACCGGAGAAACGCAACTCGTCCAGCGTGTAGAAGGCCAGATCCGCTTGTTTGCCAACTGCTATGGCGCCAATGTCGTCACGGCCAAGGCACGCGGCCGAGCCCTCGGTCGCCCAGCGAAAGGCGTCGAAATGCGTGACGGTGGCGTCATAGGTGAGCCGGTTGATCATCATGGCGTGGCGCAAGCCTTCCATGAGATTGGAATTGTCATTGGAGGCCGAGCCATCGACGCCCAGGCCCACAGGCGAGCCCGCCGCTTCAAGCTCCCGAGTGCGACATTGGCCTGAGGCCAGCACCATGTTGGAGGTCGGGCAATGGCATACGCCCACCCGCGCCTTGCCCAATCGCTTCACCTCATCGTCATTGAAATGGATGCCATGGGCCAGCCAGACGCGCTCATTCATCCAGCCCGCATCCTCCAGATAATCCACCGGGCGACACTGGAATTTGGAGCGGCAATAGTCCACCTCATCACGGGTTTCAGCCAGATGAGTATGCAGCCGACAATCATGCTTTTCCGCCAGCGCCGCCGTCTCGATCATGAGGCTTTTGGTGACGTTGAACGGCGCGCATGGGGCCAGCGCCACCTGAAGCATCGCACCCGGCGACCGGTCATGGTAGCGTCCGATCACCCGCTCGCAATCCGCCAGAACCGCATCTTGATCCTGCACGGAGCCGGCCACTGCATTGCCGCCCTCCTCCACAGTCAGATTGAGGGACCCGCGCGTGAGCGTCATCCGGATGCCCAGCGCCGCCGCCTCCTCAGCCTGAATGTCCATGGCGGACTCAAGGCCCGGGGGGAAGAAATATTGATGATCCGAGACGCAGGTGCAGCCGGACATCAAAAGCTCCGTCAGCGCCAGCCGTGTGGCGAGACGGAAATTGTGCGGGTTCACATGGCGGGACCAGATGGGAAATAGCGCTTGAAGCCAGGGGAACAGCTCCTTGTTGATCGCCTGGGGATGGGCCCGCGTCATGGTCTGGAACATGTGGTGATGGGTGTTCACCAGCCCAGGCAGCACCACGTGACGTGAGGCGTCGAAGGTGGCGTCCACGGGCGCCAAAGGGCGTCCGCCAGAGGGCACCAGTTCCACAATCACGCCATGATCGACGACCACTCCGCCTTCGGCGCCCTGCGCCAGAATGGCCAGCGGCGATTTGATCCATTCACGCATCAAGAATCCCCTTCCTGCCGGGCAGGGTTGCAAACGAACCTGTATGGCGCAAGCGCGAAATTCATGCTTCGCTGGCGGATGGCTGAGGTCGGGGAAGGCAAATGCCTGAAATAGAGGCGGACCACTGGACGCCCTGCAATCCCGAAGGGTCCTTCAAGACCCTCCCGGCAGTCGCTGATCCACCGTGATCTGAGCCTCGTCAGTCAGTTGCGGCGCTGGCGTTGACCGAGGACAGTCCCTAGGTTCCGTGATTGGGATCGTGATAGAGGTCTCCGACAATGCCGGTCGTCCCCGGCGTCGCCTTGGCGAGATGGTAACGGCCATCCCGGTCACGCCCAAGTTTCCCCTGATTTCGCAAGTCGTCGAGCGCCGCGGCGACTTCGCGGCCGTCCGTGCTGCCCACGGCCTCAACAATATGGGAATAAAATAGTGGACTCGCCTCAAGAGCCTGCTCGACAGTCTGGTAGCGGGCTTGCCCGCGGAAGGCCTTGGCGGCGCAGCGGGTATGGATGATCTCGTGGCCCTTGCCGAAGGGACGCGTGCAGTCAAAGCCCACCTTGGCGCCGGTGCGCCGACCATCAAGCGAGGGATCCATGGGCATGCCCATCATGCCCTGCACCATCACGATGTCCTGATCAGCCTGGAAACGGGTGCCCATGGCCCACTCGATCTGTCTTTCGTTGTGAATGTCGATGTCTTCATCGAAAACGTAAATCGTCTTGATCTGACGGATCGCGCCGAAAATCGAGAGCATGGCGTTGCGGGCCTCGCCGTGGCTATGCTGACGCATGGAAACGCGCAGCGTACCCGAGCCGCCTGAAAGTGAACGCGAGCTCACGGCGATAGGTTCGCGGCAGACAGTTTTGAGAATGCGCATGGCGGTCGCCTCGACGCGCAGTTCGGTCATGCAGGCGGCGTCCGTCTGGTCGAGAGCGAAAGCCGTTCCGTGCTGCAGGGTCTGGTGCATCACGTCCTTGCGCATCGTGATCGCGGTGCATGTGAACACGGGGTCCATATGGATGGCCCCATAATAGCCCATGTATTCGCCAAAGGGACCCTCTGGCTCACAATAGCCGCGCTCGTCAAAATAGCCTTCGAGGGTGATTTCAGCGTCGGCAGGCACGAGCACGTTGTTGGTCAGGCTTTTCACAAGAGGCGCGGATTCTCCGCGCATGGTCGAGACCATATGATGTTCGTCGCCTTGAAGACGGGTGGTCGCGGCGATGAAATCGAGCGGATGCGAGCCGATGGTGAAGGTGACCGGAAGCCTTTCGCCCCTTTTGGCGCAGGCCTCATAGATGCGTTTCAGATCCGACGGCGCGGTGATGTTCGTGCCGGTCTGGTAGCGATTGCGCAGGGACAAGCGACGACTGCCCACGTTGGAGCGGCCCGTGGCGGGGTCGATCACATAATCGATGCCGGAGCTGATGTAGCAGCTTCCATCGAATTCATGTTGGGGATGAAACGGCAGCTTCGTGAGATCGACGTCCTTGCCGGTGATCTTGATGGCGTGGACCGGCGCCTCGTCGGAAGGAACCTCCACTGATTTTTTTGGGTTCGCGGAGCGATTGAGGAATTCCTCGTAAACCTTCTCCGGCGTCGAATCGAAGGCTGCGATGAGCCGCTTGCGGCTGCCCGCCGCTTTGGCGATGAGTTCGACGCGCTCCGGGCCAGCCTGTTTAAACAACACGGCCTTCTGCGTGTTCTCGATGATTTCGCTCAGTGCCGTCAGCGGCGTTGGTTCGGTGCGGACTTCCACCTCGTCCAAGTCGATCAGTCGATCGACGAATTTGCGCAGGCGGAATTTCTCAAAATCGAACTCACGCCCCAGCATTCCAGTCCCGCTCATGCTTCCACCCTATCGCTGAAGTTGTCGCGCCGCTCGAAGGTGCGGGCGGCGCATTAATTATTCGCCAGACACTATAGGTCTCAAAGCTCCCTGCAAAGTCCTGCCGCAGCTTCGACAGATTTGAGCGGTCCGGCTGATCAGTCAAAACGCACGTTGAATTCCCGGGCGAAGCTGCGCCAACGGTCGATTTCGTTGACCACGAACCGATCAAGTTCCGCAGGCGAGGAAGCCACGGTTTCAAACCCGGAGTCCGCCAGCCATTTGGCTGTCGCAGGTTCTTTCAAGGCGGCGTTGATTTCCGCATTGAGATGGTTGATCGTGGCTGGCGGGGTCGCAGCGGGCGCGAAAAAGCCGATCCAGTTGTAAATCGCCGGGATGTCGAAATCCATTTCCCGCAGGGTCGGAACATCCGGGAGGTCTGGCAGGCGCTTGTCAGACGTGACCGCGATGGGGCGTATGGCGCCGGAGTTGATATGGGGCATCAGGATCGCCGGGATCAGGGCGGTGAGTTGGACTTCGTTCGCGAGCAACGCCTGGACCGCAGGCGCGCCGCCCCGGAAGGGCGCATGCGGCATCTCGATTCCGCCGCGTCGCACAATCTGTTCGCCGACGAGAAAGCTGAGCGTGCCGACGCCCGGCGACGAATAGGCGATCTTCGCCGAGGGATTGGCGCGCGCGGCCGCAATGAATTCCTTGAGGTTGGCGCCTTTGACGGAGGGATGCACCGCCACGATCATCGGTTGGCGCGCAATGAGCGAAATGCCCGCAAAATCGCGCGCCGTGTCATAGGGCAATTCCATGGCCCCCGCAGGATTGACCGCATGGGCTGAAAGAACCACAAGCAGGGTATGCCCGTCGGGCGTGGAACGGGCGACGGCCTGGGAGCCTATCTTCCCGGAGGCGGCCGCCCGATTGTCCACAACCCAGGACTGGCCGAGGCGCTCAACCATGCGATTCTGGATTAACCGGGCTACCATATCGCCGGGGTCCCCGGGAGCGGTCCCAACAATCACATTGATCTGCCTTGTCGGAAAATTTTGCGCCAGCGCCGCGCCCATGGACGCCACCAGAAAGGCTACGAACACCGCTGGCGCAGCGCAAGCGAACGGTCTAACGCGTGGAAATGGCATATCCCCTCCTGTCCAGCTGTTCTGGCGTTTTGGGGCCGTCAGTCTTTTGGCTGATCCGCCGCCGCCGCTGGTATGCTTCGAATCTTACTTCATGATGGGTGATCGCGCTAGGCGTCATGAACTAACAGGATGGGCGCTCGCCAGCGTCGGTTCTCAAGGTAAGGCAGGTTCAATCGACGGCGATGGGCCGACTGATGAAGGGAGACAGGTCTGTCGGCGAAACATACAAGCTAATTTTTTGCCCAAAAGCTCTTGCCCCGATGCAAGGATCAGCAAGATTCATCGCAACGCTGATTGCGATTAAAGTCCACCGATAAAGACCTTGCCATCATGCTCGATCGCCAGATGGCCAATCCATTTGAACTTGTCGTAAACGACCTGCGCCAAATCTTTTGTGCCGCCCCGCACAAGAACGGAGTAGGTTCCCCCGGGCTCATCTGCCGGGGTGTAAGAAATACTTTGATACCAGTCGGGGTTTTCGCCCAAATAGGAGTCGATCCGAAGAATAATGGACATTTCGTGAGAAATTACGGTGAAGTCCAAGGAAATTTTTGGCGTCAAGGACTTGTCAGTCCGCACTTTGGTACCGCTCGTCTCGACCGGTTTGCTCACAGCCGTCGAAATCTCAACGTTATTTCCGAGGAGCACCTTTACATCGAACATCTCAAATATTTCTCGTGAAAATTTGTAATTAGATCCAATCGTGCAGATTAGCGAAAAATGCGGCAGGTCGATTGTCACATCTCGCGGAGGATCGCCAACCTGAAGATTGATTTTGTTCCCGGTGAAAAGCGCGATAAAAATATCCAGAACTGCTTGTGGAACATCTTCGAGTCGGGAAATGATCAGCAGTTGGTCTGGTTCCATATCAGCTAATACGACGCCAATATCGACTGATTTTTTTAAGCTGGCGCCCGAAACAAAAACAATGTTTGTTTGACCTGTGTTTTTGATGATTTTCTTCAAAGCGCGATCATCGAAAACGCCCGCAATGAGAATATTGCGACAATGATGCCGGGATCGAGACCATTCTTCGATGAAGTGACCTACAAAATTTACGGCGGACATCGGTACTTCCTGAGGCATCCCAACAAGTTAATCAGTTAACCTAGGAGGAATGGCCTTAGCAAGCGATTTCTCAGAAGGCCTGTCCATCGAACGCCTCGCCCGTACATGCGCAAGTGGGGTTATCATACCTGTCTGCGCAGGAGGCGTTCGATGGTTTTGACGGAGTAACAAAATTGTTCAAGGAGTGTGACAGGTAAAAGCGGTTGAGGGTTTTTGACGCCCAGTCACAGGCGTCTTTTTGTCTGAGGGTCAGGCATTTGCTGCGCGGACGCTCTGTTAGCTCTTCTTGTCACGGGCGATGGCCGCAATCCGTTCGTCTGTTTCTGTGATGGATCGCAGCGTTCCATGCGTGGATGAACTCGGCTCAATTCCCGCCCAGCAGAACCCCCGCCTCTTTGATGCGGTCCGGCGTCGCCCGGTAGAGGCTCGTCACCAATTGGTCGACTTCGGCGCCTGTCATTGGGCCGCTGACTTCGAGCCGCACCTTCTCCACATCGGCGATGAACTCCTGGTCCTTCAGGACGCGATCAAAGGCGGTGCGGTGGGCCTCCACCATGGCTTTTGGAATTCCGGGCGGGCCCATGACAACGCGGCCCATCTGGCTTTGGGCGAAGATCAGTCGCAGGATCTCGCGCTGGCGGTCATCGCGCGCCAGTTCCAGAATGGTGGCGACATGCGGCAGTTCGGGATGGCGCGTCAGCGACATTTGCAGGAGGATGTTGATCTTCTTGTCGCGCAGCCAGTCGGGCCGCATGGTGGTGATGGAGGAATAGTTCCAGCCGGCGATGCCCTGCACCTCGCCGCGATCCAGCGCCATCACAGTGTCGCCGCTGCCGTTATAGCCAGCGACCAGTTTCAGCTTCGCGCCGAACATGCGCGACAGGATCGTGGCGAAGACAACGCTATTGTCGGAGGCGCCTGCGCCGCCCACCACCAATTCCTTGGTGAACAACTCCTCCAGCGTGCTGACGGCCGAGTCAGAGCGGCTGACGGTGACGGAGATGTCATTGTTCAGGCTGCCTACCCAGGTGAACTCGCGTGAGTCATAGCGCGCCCCCTGCGAACCCAGCAGGGCCGCTGTGGCCATCGAGCCGGGACCCAGCCCTATCATCGAACCATTGCGGGGCGCCTGCGAGGCCACGAAATTCGCCATCACCACCCCCGCCGCCCCCGGCATGTTGCGCACGACGACGTTGGGCTGGCCCGGCAGAAAGCGGCCGACATGGCGCGCATAGAGTCGCGCATAGGCGTCATAGCCGCCGCCCGGCGCATGGCTCGCCAACATGGTGAGGGTCTTGGTCGGGTCTTCGGCGCCCTGGGCCGTCGCCTTGTCCGTGAGTGCGCCTGCGACAAGAAGGGCCGCGCCCAGCGTGCTCACCCACGCTTTCGCGCGCCCTGTTGATTCAGGCTCTCTGGTCATGGGCGGCTCCGGACAATGTGACACAGGGGCGATGGCAAGCCTTGGCGAGGGCTCAGTTCTTTTCGACGCGACGCACCGGCGTTTCTGGCGCCACATCCGGTCGGCGACGCTGGAATGAGTTTTCGCCGTTGCGTTCCCATTCGCCCTTGGCGGCGGCCTGGGCGAAACGCTCCCAGCGGTCGTCCCAGTCGCCCAGATGCACACCATGCCAGGGCGCTTGCGGACTGAGCGGCGGCAGGCCGATGCGTTCCCAGATCTCGCGCGCCTCGTCCATATATTGGCGGGCGGGCAGGGCCAGCGGGGGCATGACGCTCTTGGCGGTGGCGTCGATGAGCAGTGTCGAATTGGCGGCGCCGCTCTCGGACTTTGGCCCATGGCTGCGAGAGCGATAGGGCACCACAAGAAGGTCCTCGATGGGGTTCGAACGATAGGCCATGGACCAGAAGACCGCATCCGCATTGCGGGGGTCCACGTCATTGGTCACTGCGATGACGATCTTGCCGCATTGCGCCTGCAGGGTGGAGGCGCCCTGCAATCCCCGCCAGACCTCCGACTGGATCGCCTTGGGGGCGAATTGCAGGAAGATGATGGGGCGCAGGTTGGACAGGGGCTCGTGCATGACGACACCGGTCAAGCCCTTGACGTTCAGGGTCTTTTTCAAGTGCTGGAGATAGAGTGGCTCATAGGCCACCTTCTTCATGACGCTGGATTCGCTGGGCGTCACCTGGCTGACGATGGAGACCAGAATGGGGTCGCGCCGGTGGGTGATCGCCGTCACCCGCATGGACATGTTGAATTCTTCCAGGGCGATGTAGCCGTGGCTCTCGCCGAAGGGGCCTTCGGGCTCGACGCAATCGGTGTCGATGAGTCCCTCCACCACGATTTCCGCGTCCGCAGGCACCTCAAGATCGACGGTGAGGGCGCGGCAGGTGCGGATGGGCGCGCCGGAGAGGCCGCCCGCCACAGCCATTTCGTCGAGGTCGGTCGCCAGCTTCTGCGGGCCGGTATATTGGACGATGGGCGCAGCGCCCACCACGATGGCGATGGGCATGGGCTGGCCCAGCTCCTTGTATTTCAGCCAGTGCTGGTAGCCGCCTGCGCCCGTCAGGCGCGTGGCCATGCGCACGCAAAGCCGGTCGGTCGCCTTCAGGCCCGCCCGATAGGTGCCCATGTTCTGAACGTGGGTCTCGGGATCCTTGGTGGTGCAAAGGGTGGCGGTGAAATAGGGGGCGGAATCGAAGCCCGGGGTCGAGACCGGGATCGGCAGCGAAGCGAGGCCGCCGCCGGGCTTGCGCAGATCAGCGCCAGTGATGACCACCTCCTGACAAGGCGGGTTGTCGATCTTCACGGGGTCGATGGGCGAGGCGATGCCGCGGGTCCAGACATCGCCGATCTCTTCGACGCTCACGCCCATGCCGGTGGCGTAGATCTCGGGATTGGCGGCCAGCGCGCCCACCACGACCGGCGAAGAGAACTTGCGTCCGTCAGCGCCATACACATTGGTGAACATGAAGGCGCGGCGCGCGCTCTCGGGCAGGCCGCCGGTGAATTGCCAGCGCACCAGCGGATGAAGCTGGGTGTCCTTGTTGACGGGCTCATTGATGCGCGTCAGCAGGCCCTTGGCCTCGAGCCTTGCGAGATGTTCGCGCAAATCGAGGGGCGCGTGGGTGCGGGCGTTTCCGGTCATGATGTTGTCTCTGAAGGTGGGGAATGTCGGGCGCGCGGGCCATGCGGGAGCACGCAGGGAACGCGGGAGCCACAAGCCCCCGCGTAGGGTCGTCGCCTTAGCCCCGCTCGGGGCCGGTCGCCGCTGGGCGGGACTGATCGGTGGTCCAGGCGGTCCAGGACCCGACATAGAGGGGCGCCTCGATGCCTGCGACGCTAAGGGCCGCAATGGCGTGCGCCGCCGCATTGCCGCTGCCGCAGTAGACGCCGATCTTCTGCGCCCCATGGGCGCCCAGCGCTGCAAAGCGCGCACGAAGATCAGCCTCGCTCTGGAAAGCGCCTTCGGGGGTCAGATTGTCGCCCGAGGGGGCGCTGAGGGCGCCGGGGATATGACCGGTTCCGGCCTTGCCCGGCTCGCCCAGATAGGCTGCCCGGCCACGGGCGTCCAGCAGGACGCCCTCACGGGCCAGGGCGGCGGCCTGCGAGGCGGTGAGCGTCGGCATATGGCCTGACCGCAGGACGACAACGCCCGCCTTGTCTGCAGCTTCCAGATGGTCATGGAATACTGGGCGACCGGAGGCCTTCCACGCGGCGAAACCGCCGTCGAGGATCCGCACATGGGCGAAGCCCGCCCAGCGCAGGGTCCACCAGGCGCGCGAGGCCTGGGCGCCGCCCGTATTGTCATAGACGACGACCGTGCTGCCGGGGTTGATCCCCCAGCGCCGCGCGTCGGCTTGCAGGTCCATGATTTCAGGCAAAGGGCGCTTGCCTGAGGTTTTCGTGGGCTTGCCCGAGAAATCCGTCGCCAGGTGGACGGACAGGGCGCCGGGAATGCGCGGACGATCGGTCGGCGCGGCGCCCTTCTCATCGAGCACGTCGAGCAGGACGACAGGGCCGCCCGCCGCCAGCAGATCAGCCAGACCGGCGACGGAGATGAGGGTTCTTGACCGCGCCTCGCTCATGCCGCGACCTCGCTCAGGCTGTCATGGTGGCGCGGTAGAGCACCCGCCGTCCGCCGCCTGCATAGTCCTTGATGCCCTTGTGCTGCACGACGCGGTTGTCCCAGACGGCCAGCGCGCCCTTGGTCCAGCTGTAGCGCACGGTCGCCTCGGGAGACTTGATCATGTCGAACAGGATGCCAAGGATGTTCTGGCTCATGATGCGGCTGACGCCCTTGATATAGCCCGCATAGGACTCGTTCACCGCGATCCACTTGCGGCCCGTTTCGGGATGCACGCGCACCAGCGGCATTTCAAAGGGAGGCATCCGGATGCGGGCCTTGGTGGCCTCCTCGGCGTCCAGATAGCGGTCGGTGATATGGCCGGTGGCGTCGGCGGACTGGATGACGGTCAGGGACTCCAGATAGGCCGCGAACAGCGGGTCGAGCTGCTCGTAGACCCAGGCCGTGTTGCTGAAAATCGTGTCGCCGCCGAACTCGGGGAGCTGCTGCGCAAAAAGAGCCGTGAAGGCCGGAGCGTCCGGGCGGAAGCCCCCATCCGCATGCCAGATATGGTTGCGCAGATTCTTGTCCTTGTTGGAATCGATCATCGTGGCGTCCGGATTCTCGGGCGCGCGCGGCGTGTGGGGGCCGGCGTAGTGGAAAAACTCGCCCAGAAATCCCGCGAAGGCGGTGAAATTCTCGGCGGTGACGGTGCCTGGCTCGAAAACCACCAGGCCGCGATTGTGCAGCAGATGGCGCATGGCCACACGCGCTTCCTCGCCGAGCAACTTGCCATCGAAGCGCAGGCCCGACACCAGCGAGCCGACGGCGGGCTGCAACTGGGTGACGCGCACGCCTGCGGGCATGGTGGACTCGGACACGAGCCGGACTGGAGCGTTTCCTGACATTTGGCGGGGCCTTTCTGGTGAAGCTTCGATGGCTAAGATGTAGATTTGCTCCACGCGCCCCCGCGCGTCAAGCGGGTGAATGAAACTTGATCAGGGTGCGCCCGGGCCGCCAGCGCCAAGCCCAAGAGCCTGCTTGCGGACCGCCTGGGTGCGTTCGACCACGGCCATGGGGGTGCGGTAAAGGCGCTCCACACGCGCGGCAAGCTCCTCGCCGGAGGCCGGGCTTATGTCAAGCTTCTGCTTCTGCGCCTCCACGAGGAAGGCGGGGTCCTTGAGGGTCGCCGCCAGCGCAGCGCGCAGCGCAGCCTCCCGCTCTTTAGGAATTCCGGGCGGGGCGAAGACGGGGCGCCCAAGCGCGAGGGTGGCGTCAAGGAAATCAAAGGTTTCCCGCGCCTCCTGGGTCGCAGCGAAGTCGTAAATGGAGGGCGCATCGAATTCGGGATGCTTGCCCTTGCCCAGATGGGCGATGATGCGCCAGTTGCCCGCCTTATAGTCATCCCACTCCTGCGTCTGGAGCGCAGCCCAGCTCCAGCCGATCAGCCCCACGGTCTCGCCCCGCCGCACGGACAGGCGCTCCTCTGCCTTGCCCGTATAGCCCGACACAATCTTGAATTTCGTGCCGATGGTGGCGTTGAGGACGGCGGGCCAGATGTAATCGTCGGAGGCCGGGCCATCGGCGGCGACGGCGAATTCCTTCGCCTGCGCATCACTGATGCTGTCGATGCCCCGATCTTTCCAGGTCACGGCGATGAAGGCTTCATCGTTGAGGCTGGCGAGCCAGGAGAACTTTGTGGGATCGAAGCGGGCCTCCTTGGTCCCCAGCAGCGGCTCCACCAACACTGACCGCTGGGTGATGCCGATGGTGAGCCCGTCGCGGGGGGCGCTGTTATAAAGCCAATTGGTGGCGCGCATGCCGGCTGCGCCTGTCATGTTCTGCACGACCACATTGGGATTGCCGGGAATGTGGCGCTCCAGATGTCGGGCCAGAGTGCGGGCATATTGGTCGTAGCCTCCGCCTGCGGCCAGGGCCACAATGAAATTGACAGCCTTGCCCTTGAAGCCCGCTTCTGCGCCTTCAGCGCCGTTCTCTTCGGCAAAGCAATCTCCAAGGGGGACGACAGAGCAAAAAGCGGCCGTCACCGCGATGACGCTCATTTTCGCCCGTCTATTTAAATCAAACGCCAATTTGCATACCCCTCGCCACGCGCATGAAGCAGGTCATCCTTCCCGGTTTGGAGCCACAGCCCTCTATGGATGGAGGGATGAAGCGCCCAAAACCCCGGAAATCCCCTGTCTTCCGCAAATCAAGCTTTCGCCCACCATTTGAGAACGAACAAAGAGATGGAGCGATTTACAGATTACCTTACAATTCTTCTCAACCCAAATGAAATTGCCCCCCTGACCGCGAGCGCTGTAGTCATGGCGCGCCCGCTGCGAATTCGAACAGCCTGAGCCAACTGATGAAATTGCGTCGGGCGGAAAGCCGGACGTTGACAATGCGCTATGCCTTACGCGAACATTGCGCCGCCGAAATGAACAGATCAAAGCGCTTTTCCATAAAACAAGAGCGTGCAAATTTTACAGTGGGGAGAAGGATCGTCATGTCAGGTTTTTTTACAAAGACTATTGCTGCTGCGCTCCTGCTTGTGGGTCTGGCCGGATCGGCTTGCGCACAGACCTGGCCCAGCAAAACCATCCGAATCATCGTTCCGTTTGCGCCTGGCGGCGCCATTGATGTGATGGCGCGATTGCTCGGCGCCAAAATGCAGGACTCCTTGCAATCGCCGGTCATCGTCGAGAACAAGCCGGGCGTGGGAGGCAACCTGGGCGCGGACTATGTCGCCAAACAACCCGCTGACGGCTATACAATTCTATACAACACAAACGGGCAAGCCATATCCCCGGCGACCTATAAATCCCTGCCCTTTGACCCTTTCAGGGATTTCATTCCGGTCACCCAGCTCTTTTCCTCCAACCTTCTGCTGGCCGCCAATATGAAGGTGCAGGCCACAAACCTGCAGGAGTTGGTGGCGCTCGCCAAGGCTAGGCCGGGTAAGCTGAACTATGGATCATCAGGCGTTGGCAATCCCTTGCATCTGACGATGGAGCTTTTGAAACTGCGCACGGGCGTGGACATACAGATGGTGCCGTACAAAAGTGATGGCGAAATCATCAATGCACTTCTCACCGGCGATGTTGATGTCGCGGTCGTGCCTGTGGTGACTGGCAAGGAACATGTGCTGGCCGGCGCCTTGCGCAGCCTTGCAGTCACCGCCGCCAGACGCGCCAAGGGACTTGATGTTGCAACGGTCACCGAGCAAGGCGTCCCGGACTTCGATGCGGGCGGCTGGCAGGGGTTGTTTGTCGCAGCCAAAACGCCTGGCGACATTGTCAAGCGCATCGAGATCGAATCGAAAAAAGCCTTTGAGGGACCTGACATGCAGGCGCGCGTGGAGAATTATGCGCTGGCGAATGTCTTTTCCAGCAGCGAACAATTCACGGCTTTTTACAAGAACGAAGTCGACAATTTCAAACGCATCGTTCGCGACGCGAAAATTGGCCTGCAGGAATAGCCAGTTCATCATTTTTGATATTGGTGACGGGCTGGTCCCGGATGTCGCGGCCGATCTGAGACGCTCGAAGCGCTCTTAGAGCGTCTTGATCCCCGCGACGCCTAAATGGCTGGATTGCTGAGCATTTTTCTTGTAAGGATTGAGGATTGCGCGCCATTTTCTGGAGCTGCTTGGGTAGCGTCCCTGACGCGCTGCAAGAGAAGGGGCCTGTCACCAGTAGTTCATGATAGTTGTTCGAAGGCGTGGCGTTGATCGTGCTGTCCAAAGCGACATCCTTCCACCGAAGCTCGGGGCCTCGAATATGACCAAACAGATCTTGGAGCGCGCCTTTGCGCTGCATCAGCAGGGGCGCCTGGAAGAGGCGAGGGTGATTTATAAAACCATTCTCCTGAACGATCCGACGCATTTTGATGTCTTGCATCTGTCGGCCCTTGCTGCGCACGGGTCGGGAGACCTGATTGAAGCGGAGCAGTTTTTCCAAAAAGCAATAGTGGTCAAATCTGATTTTGGGCAAGTTTACATAAATTACGCACGGGCCATTCATGATCTGAAACGTTTTGACGATGCGCTAGCCTGCTATGACGTAGCTCGTCTGCTCGGCGCCATGGATGCGGACGCTTATTGTGAACGTGGTCATTTGCTGAGCGATATGAAACGCTTGGATGATGCGCTGGCCAGTTATGAACAATCAATCGCCATCATGCCGGATATGGCTTCAACCTATAATAATCAGGGCGGCGTTCTTCAGGAACTGGGGCGCTATGAGGATGCGGTTGACAGTTATGATAAAGCTGTCTCGCTTGATCCGGCCTATGCGCTTTCTTTCTCAAATCGTGGCGTAGCGCTCAGACGGGGCAAGAAAATCGATGAGGCCATCTTGAGCTATGAAACGGCGATCATCCTTGAGCCTGCTTTAGCTGAGGCGCATTTAAATCTGGCGAACGCACTCAGAGATCAAAAGAGGTTAGACGAAGCTATAAGAAGTTACGCAAATTCCCTTGCGATCAGGTCGGACCAATCGGACGCGTTTTGTGGCCTGGGCAATGTACTCCAGGAACGGGAGGCCTTGAACGAAGCGGTCATCAGTTACGATCAGGCTATTGCGCTGAGGCCTGATTATGCGGAAGCCTATTCAAATCGTGGCGATGTCTTGAAGAGGCTGGATCGACTGGAGGAGGCGTTGGCGAGCCATCGGCAAGCCATTTTTCTGAAACCTGATTATGCAGAGGCTCATTACAATTATGCAAACGCCCTCAGCGTCACCAATGAGCAGGAAGAGGCGGTCAAGAGCTATGATATGGCGCTATCCCTGAAACCGGATTATCCGCAAGCATTCAATAATCGGGGCGTCTCTCTTGTCGATCTCATGCGAATGGACGAGGCCGTCGCGAGCTATGATGCGGCGACCCGTCTGGACCCCGACTATGCCGAGGCTCATTCTAACCGCGGCATTCCATTGGTCGCCATGAAACGCATTGCAGAAGGAATCGCCAGCTATGAAAAAGCAATCTCCATTGACCCTGACTATGTGGATGCATACTGGAACAAGGCGATTGCATGTCTTTTGATTGGAGATTTTCAAAAAGGGTTGAATTTATATGAGTGGCGTAAAAAGCAAAAAGTTCCTCAAGGTCACCGTCTCTTTCCGAAGCCCTGTTGGCTAGGGCGGGAAGACCTGACAGGAAAATCGATTTTGATACATCCAGAGCAAGGCCTTGGTGACGCCATTCAGTTCTCGCGATATGTCGCGAGCCTCAATCATCTGTCCGAGAAAGTTTTATTCGCTCCGCGCGCAAACCTCAGGTCCTTGATGGCGGGTCTTGATGGGGAGTTTCAAATAGTCGATGAAAATGATCCCTCTCTAGCGTTTGATTATCATATTCCCTTACTCAGCCTGCCGATGGCGCTCAAAACCGATTTGGCCACCATACCCGCAAAAACATCTTATCTAAGCGCCGACAAAGACCGCATCGAGCATTGGCGGGAAAAACTCGGACGGCGTGGGTTCAAAATAGGCGTTTGCTGGCAGGGAAGCAAAAACAAGATTGATCGCGGGCGATCATTTCCCTTGGTCCAGTTTTACCCAATTTCGCAAATTTCTGATGTTCGTCTGATCAGCCTTCACAAGGGTGACGGAGAGATGCAGGTGGTGGACTTGCCATCGGGTATGGCGGTCGAGGTTCTTGGAAATGAATTCGACGCTGGACCGCAGGCATTTCTTGATACGGCTGCTGTCATGAAATGTTGTGATCTTGTCATCACATCCGATACCTCGGTCGCCCATCTGGCTGGCGCTCTTGGGGTGCGGACCTGGCTCGCATTGCAGTTTGTGCCGGATTGGCGTTGGTTGCTAGATCGCGAAGACACGCCCTGGTATCCTACCATGCGACTTTTTCGTCAGGAGAGGCCTGGCGATTGGGATGGTGTTTTTGATCGTATGGCGAAGGAGCTTGTTGCGGAATGTTAGGAATGCAACGGGTTCTGGCGATGCGTTGCATTCAAACCGTTTAATCTTTGCAATTGAGATCTTAAAATTCTTGGCGCCCTCAGGCGGTCACGTATTGAGCGTTGACGCTACGAACAATTTCTCAGGGGCGAAGCGCTGGCTGATCAACCCCTGATCATGGGAATATTGAATAAAACGTTCCAGATTTTTTTTGTTACGGGAAAATCCATTTACCCAGGGATTTCCAAATCTCTCTCGCAAGGCCTCATAGAGGTGGCGAATGCCGGGCAGGCGCGACCAGTTCGGATCAGAATAATAATCATCGCAGATACGATGAGCCTCTGCGAACATATCCATCAGTGCGCCCGGTAGTTCAGGATAGTCTTGAGCAAGCGACGGCGCCATGGCGACAATGTGCATGATAGGCCAATAGCCCAGCTTGTCGAAGTAGCGTTTTTCCTCAGCTTCCGCATCGCGGAAGAGCCGGCGTGTCTTCACTTGTCCCTTCATGACGGATTGGGGTGGGTGGGGCATGAAAATGGCGTCGATCTCGCCTTTCTCCAGCAAGAGGCCGAGGTCCACACCCTTGGCCGCATATTCGAGGGATACGCCAGGTTTCGGATCAAATTTCACTTTTTCGGCGGTGGTCAAAAGCCATTTGATCTCTTCCCAAGGCGTCCCATATTCAAACTTGAGATCGCCTTTGGCGAGCAGGGAAAGCGTTGTCTGAAAGGACGAGAGGCCAACCTTGCGACCGATAAGGTCCGATGGAGCCTCGATATCGCTGTCCGCTGCGACGAACATGCAGCTTTGCGAAAACAGTCTACGTGGAAAAACGGGGATGCCGATCAAGGGAACGCCGCGATCAATCGCCATGAGGAAGGTGGACATGGAGAATTCGGCGACGTCGAACCGATTGTGGTGGATCATCTGTTCATGGCGAGAGGTTCCATCGCGCAGCATGTCTGACTGGCCGACCTGAAGGGCCTTGTAGCTGAAGCCCTCTGGCGCTTTCACCGTGCCGTCGAAGAACGGGAAGTGTCGGTCGTAGCGATCCATCGCAAGGGTGATTTCGCGCGCCATGGTTCTCTCCTGATGCAGGTCGCACGGCCGCTTTTATTGCGTAAACGCCAGGATCGCACCTGCAAGTGCGCGCGGTCTGTCCAGTTCGGCTAAATGACCGGCGCCCTCGATGATCTCGATCCGGGATTCGCCGGCGATCGTGTTTGCGATGAATTGCGCATAGGAACGGGGCATGACGCCATCTTTCTCGCCCCAGGCGATCAGCGTTGGCTGTTGGATGAGCGGCAGCCGCTTGTCTAATCGGGTGTTGGCGATAGGCCATAGCAAACGGGCTGCGGCCTCAGCAGCTCGTGATTGTTCAATGTCCCATTCGCCGGCATTGACATCGTTGGGCGCCTGTTTCAGCGCGCGATAGTTGTCGGGCTCAGCGCATAGAAGAGCTGCATATTCATCTGCGCGCTGGGCGAAAATATCGGTTGGCGGCTCCTCTTCGCGATACAGGCCCAGCGGCGCAATCAGAGCGAGGCGTCGCACCTCCTGCGGCCATAGCGCCGCGAGTTCAGCTGCTAGGCCTCCGCCGACGCTGGACCCGATGAGATCCGCGCCTTCAAGTCCGGCGCTCATGAAAATACGGCGTGTGGCGACAATCCAATCGAGATGAGAATCGAGCATGAGCTGCGCGCGCCCGCCTCCGGGAAAGCCCGGGAGCGAGGGCGCTATCACGGTGCGATGTTCCGCCAGGGCGTCGAGGAAAGGGATCCAACGGGGTAGTCCGCCATAGCCCGCGAAGTAGCCGATTTTTGGTCCGCTGCCCTTGGTCCAGACGCGCATGGGCTGGCCATCGAGGTCGATGGTTGTTTCAACAGGTTCACTCACTGCCTGGCTCCGTCTTTCTCTAATATCCGCCACATTATTCGGCGGCGGGCGCCAGCGACGCCGCTTGCGCGCGGAGGCTTGCGTCCATGGCTTTGGGCCACCAGTGATCCTCATATTCGCTGAACATTCCCTTTAATTTGGGAATGACTTTTTCGGCGAAGAGCTTCGTATTGCGGAATGTGACATCCTTGCTCATGTTGCCGAAGTGGAGCAGGGGCATCAACTGGCCAACATGAAGCGAGCGCGCTACTTCACGGATCTGCTCGACCACGTCATTGGCGTTGCCGATCACGACATAACCTAGATCGACAATTTCCTTCATCTCGGTCGCGCGCACGCGCTTCGAGCGATCCGCCACTCGCGTCACCTGGCCTTCGAGCCCAGCACGTTGCGTCGCCTCCGTCGTGTAGCCGGGCGGGCCTGCGTAGCGCGGATCGATATGTTGGCAGCGCCCATAAAAATATTCAGCGGGCTCGGTGTAGAGATCCATGGCTTCGTCGCGGCTCTCGGCGACGCCGACAAATTGGAGGAACCCGGCGCGGTAGGGGTTCTTCTCCTTGCCGTGTTTCTCAACCGTGTTCCAGAAACCCTCCATGGTGCCTTGCGCGATCTTGTAGCCACCGTAGGAGAGGTAACAGTAGACATAGTCATTCTGGACGCACCATTCCCAGGTCTCCACGGAGCCGCCACCGGGAATCCAGATGGGCGGATGTGGCTTTTGCACCGGGCGGGGCCAGACATTGACATGGGCCTGCTGGGTGAAACGGCCGTTAAAGGCGAAGGGTTTCGGGTCGGTCCATGAGCGCATGATCAGGTCATGCGCCTCCATGTAGCGCTGACGCAGTTGGCTGGGGTTCGTGCCATAGGCGAAACATGTGTCCATGGGCGTACCCACCGGAAAGCCCGCAATCAGCCGCCCGCCGGAGACGCAGTCGATCATGGCGAACTCTTCGGCCACGCGCGTTGGCGGATTATACAGGGCGATGGAGTTGCCCAGAACGCAAATCTTGGTGTCCTTGGTGCGGCGCGCCAGCGCCATGGCGATGAGATTGGGCGAGGGCATCAGTCCGTAGGCGTTGGAGTGATGCTCGTTGACGCAGACAGCGTCGAAGCCCAGTTCCGCCGCGTATTCCAGTTCATCGAAATAGTCATTGTACATCTGGTGGGCGCGTTCGGGGTTGAACAGCGCAGGATCGATATTGACCCAGACCGATGGGTTCTTTTGCCGGAAATCGGCGGGCAGATCCATGTAAGGCATCAAATGAAACCATAGGAAATTCATGCCTTTATCTCCCGCGTCCTTTTTTCAGTCATTGGCGATGATGGACCAGATAAGGTCAAGCGCCTATAAGGGAAGGTAACGGTAAAAAAACCATCAAGCAAGGCGGATGGATATGGTGCTGGCGATCCCGAGGGCCCCACTGATGACGGTCCCTGCGACGGCCGCTCAGGGATTGGGATGGGAGTTGACTGCGCGATGACGGATATTGCCTCGTACAAGCCTCGCAAAACCGCCCTCTGTGAATTCATCGAGATCCGCAGCTTGAAATGTCATGTGCGCCGATGGGGCCCGGCGGACGCGCCGCCTGTAGTGCTGCTGCACGGATCGCGCGATTGCGGGGCGACGTTTCAATTTCTTGTTGATGAATTTTCGGGCGACCACCATTTCATTGCGCCGGACTGGCGTGGTTATGGACGCACGGACTGGAACCCGCAGGGCTATTGGTTTCAGGATTATCTCGTCGATCTCGACCTCATGCTCCAAGCCCTTGTTCCTGGAAATCCCGCGACACTTGTCGGGCATTCACTGGGCGGGCATGTCGCGGGGATCTATGCTGGCGTTCGACCATCGCGTGTTTCGAAACTGGTCGCGCTGGACTCCTTTGGCCTGATTGACAGCGATCCAGAGGAGGCGCCGGACAGATTGGCCCAATTCATCGACACATGGCGCGAGGGGCCGGAATCTTCGCGACCCTATGATGCCTTGTCCCAGATGGCTGAGCGTCTGCGGCAGACGAACCAACGTTTGACCATGGACAAGGCGCTGTTCCTTGCTGCCGAATCTTCGCGTAGACGTCCCGATGGTCGGTTGGAATGGGCCTTTGACCCCATGCATCGCGCGCCCTTCGCCATCGCGCACCGCAAGGCCGAGTGGGCCGCTTGCATGAAGCGCATCGAGGCCTCCGTTCTATGGCTCGCGTCCGACCGCAAGTCGCGGATCGATGCTGAACCCGGCGGGCTCGCCGCCCGAGCGGCTTTGGTCAAGCACGTCGTTTGCGACAGGGTCCTGGACACAAGCCACAATCTGCATCACGACAGACCTGCCGAAGTCGCCCGCATTGTGGAGGCGTTTCTCAGCAAGCCCTGAGCGACAGGCCGTTTTGCGGATTGCGCGACGCCTATTCGAGTTTGAGGCCGGCTTTTTGGATTACCGGTCCCCACTTCGCCAGGTCGCTTTTGGTCAGTTCGCCAAGAGCGGCGGGGCCTCCCTGCATGGGCTCAACCCCTAGCTCCGCGAGCCTTTTCCTGACCGTGGGCGAGCCGAGGATGGCGGCGATCTCATCACTCATCCGCGCCACCATGTCTTTTGGCGTGCCGGCGGGCGCGTAGACGCCAAACCAGGTGCTGGCCTCAAATCCGGAGATGCCGGCTTCCATAACTGTGGGCAAATCCGGCAAGATGCTGGAGCGTTGCGCGCCAGTCGTCGCCAGAGCGCGCACAGCGCCGCTACGTACATGCGGGGCCCCCGTGAGCACGAAGTCGAAGAATACCGGCACGTGCCCACCAATCACGTCCACCATGGCCAGGGGATTGCCACGATAAGCCACGTGCACCATGTCGATTCCCGTCTGCGCCTTGAACAATTCCACGGCCAGATGGTTGGTGGTTCCATTGCCTCCTGACGCATAGTTGATTTGCCCAGGTCGTGTTTTGGCTTCGGCGACCAATTCCTTCATGGACTTTGCGGGAAAGGCGGGATGCACCACGGCGACCATGGGAATAGAGCCAATCAAGGTGATAGGTTCGAAGTCCTTGACCGGATCCCAGCTCAGCTTGGGGTAAAGCGCGGGCGCTATCGCCACTGAACTTGGGGTGAGAAGCAGGGTGGTTCCGTCAGGTGGCGCCTTCGCCACGGCGTCGGTTCCGATATTGCCGCCCGCGCCGGTGCGGTTCTCCACCACGAAGGGTTGGCCGAGCTTGTCCTGAAGCTCCTGACTGAGGATGCGGGACAATGTGTCCGCCGAGCCGCCCGCCGGAAAGGGAACAATAAGTTTGACCGGTTTGGAGGGCCAAGGTTGCGCAGTTGCGTGGGCCGTAATGGCCACGAGCGCCATGGTTGCAGCTGTGGCTATGCTCAAGATGCTGCGCATGACTGTCTTCTCCTGCTGCCTTGCTTCCCCGCTTTTGACCAGACATCCGACGGATGAACTGGCGCAGCCTTCCACCTTTCGCCCAGATGCTGACCCTTGGCAAGGTTGGAGACCGCCTTTGGCGAGGGCCCTCCCCAGACCCGGGGATTGATCTCGGCGGAAAACTGGACGAATGGTGTTTCACAAGGACCAATGACATAAATGCAGGAGAAAACGCCGTGTTGACGCGAGAGCAAAACGAACGCCTGGTCCGGGTCGGTCCGGGGACGCCCGCCGGGGAACTCTTTCGCCGCTACTGGCAGCCAGCCGTGCTCTCCGAGGAAGTCCCCGAAAAGGATGGCGCCCCGGTGCGCGTGCGCCTGCTTTGCGAGGATCTTTTGGCGTTTCGCGACAGCGATGGCGTGGTCGCGCTGTTGGACGCCTATTGCCCCCATCGCCTCGCGCCCATGTTCTTTGGTCGAAACGAGGAATGCGGCATACGCTGCGCCTATCACGGCTGGAAATTCGACCGCAACGGCGACTGCGTGGACATGCCGACCGAGCCCGGCAACGAGGTGATGAAGCAGAAGACCAAGCTCAAGGCCTATCCTACCGTCGAAGTGGGCGGCATGGTTTGGGCCTATATGGGCCCGCCCGACCGCAAGCCCCCGCCGCCGGATTACGAGTGGACGCGCGTGCCACACGACTTCCTGCACGTGTCGAAGACCTACCAGGAATGCAACTATCTGCAGGCGCTGGAGGGCGGGCTCGACACCGCCCATTCCTCCTATGCCCACAACAACAACATGTCCGCCAAGAGCGATCCACGCCTCGTTGACAAGTCTCCGCGCCTCGACGTGAATCCCACGGACTACGGCTACAATTATGTCTCGACGCGCCAGATGGGCGGGGGCGACACCTATGTGCGCCTCTATCACTACGTCATGCCCTTCCAGCAGATGCGCGGCGGCATCCACGAATTCAGCGGCGCTCGCCGTAAGTCCCCGGCGCTGGATGGCCATATCTGGGCGCCGATCGACGACTACACCACCTATGTCTACAACTGGCATCACACCTATGACGATACGACGCCGGTGGATCAGGCCCATCGGGACGCCACCGAGACCTTCTATGGCCGCGGCCCCGACGACATGATCCCCGGCACCTATCGGTTGAAAAAGAACAAGGCCAACGATTACATGATCGACCGTCAGCTCCAGAAGGAGAAGGTCTTCACCGGCATCGTGGGCATCAATACCCAGGACTTCGCCCTGCAGGAGGGCATGGGCCCCATCGTGGACCGCACCCGCGAACATCTGGGCTCCACGGACCGGGCCATCATCACCATGCGCGCCATGTTGCTGCGCGCCATCGACACGGTGGAGAAAGGCGGCGAGGCGCCGGGCGCAGATCCGCAGACCCATCGGGGCATGCGTCCCTTCGACAATTTCGTGAAGGCGGGAGAAGACTGGCGCGCCATCTTCGAGCCCGAGATCAAGGCCAAGTGGTGACGCAGGACAGCATCACCCGCGCCATCGTGGAGTTTGCTTTCGCGAGCTACGCACGCCCGCTGGATTCACCGCGCCGGGATGCGCTGACAGCGCGCATCATGGACATGCTGGGCTGCGCCATCGCCGCCAGCGAGGACCAGGAGGTGCGCCGCGTGGCGGCCGCCCTCGGCTTTACTGGAGAGGCCGGGCCTTGCACAGCGCTGACAATGGGAAAAGGCGCGGTGGACACCGTCGCTTTTCTGAATGGCATGATGGTGCGCTTCCATGACTGGAATGACACCTATGTCGGCAAGAACGGCGGCCATCCCTCCGACATCATCGCCGCAGCCCTTGCGGCGGGCGAGGAGCGCCATTGCAGCGGCGACGAGGTGCTGCGCGCCATCGCCGCTGGGCAGCATCTCATGCTCGACATGTGCGATGGCTCCAATGCGCTGGCGCGGGGCTGGGACCACGCGACCTATGTGGGCATCGCCGCGACCGTGGCTGTGGGTCTGCTGCGCGGATTGAACCCCACGCAATTCGCCCACGCGATTTCGATGATGACGGCGGCCAATAACATGCTGCTGGCCCGCTCCGCCAAGGTCTCGACCTGGCGCAGCCTCGCCTCCCCGCAGGCCCTTCGCAATGCGCTCTTCGTGACGGCGCTGGCCAAGGCGGATGTCTCTGGTCCTGATCCGGTTTTCGAGGGGCGGCTGGGCTTTCTGGAGGTGGTCTGCGGCGATTTGCATCTGGCGCTGGACCCCATGCGCGAGCGTAGCGGCGACACCCATCTCAAACGCTTTCCGGCGGTCTTTCATGCGCAGGCTCCCTGCGAGATCGCGCTGGAGATGCGCGAGGAGCTGGGGGCGGAGTTGCTGGCGGAGATCGACGAGATCGAGGTGGCGACCCACGCTTTCGCCATCCATTGGGCGGGCTCGATCCCCGCGCTCTGGGAGCCGGAGAACCGTGAGACCGCTGACCACAGCATCCCTTTCATGGTGGCGCTGGCCCTGCTGCGGGGCCAGGTGCATCACCACGACATCGAGGCGGGCATCGAAGACGCCGCCGTGCGCGCGCTCACCCGCAGGGTGCGCGTGGTGGATGACCCCGCCGCTTCCGCCGCATGGCCGAAGCAAGCGCCTGCGCGCATCGCCATCGTGGTGGGCGGGCGCCGCTTTGAACGATCGCTGATTGCGGGCAGGGGCCATGCGGCGCGCCCGCTCAGCCCGGAGCAGCGGGCGGACAAGCTGATCGACAACGCGACGCCGGTGCTGGGCGCCGCGCGCGCAGACGCATGGGCCAAGCGCCTGGGTGGATTTGCGGAGATGATGGACGTCTCTGAGGCCCTTCGCCCCTAGGAAAAGTCACGCGTATTTTTCTGGCGAGAAGGCTTAACATGTTCCCGTCGCATGTTATGCTGCCCAAAAATATGGGAGGCCGGACCATGTTCCTGCAAGAATATGAACCCCAATGGGCGGAGGTGGATGGCGTCCGCACACGCTATTTCGAGGCGGGCGATGGACCGCGGTTGGTGTTCATCCATGGTGGCCAGGTGGGCGACCATGCGGGCGGGGAAAGCGCGCAGGATTGGGATCTGAATTTCTCCGAACTGGCGAAGCGCTTCCGCGTTATCGCCATCGACAGATTGGGACAGGGCTATACGGACTTGCCGCTTCGCGACGAAGACTACACCATGGCCGCCTCAGTGCGGCATGTGGCGACCTTTTTAACGCAGTTGGGTCTTGGTCCCTATCATTTGGTGGGGCATTCGCGCGGGGGTTATGTGTCCTCCCGCATCGCGCTGGATTATCCCTGGCTGACGGCGAGTTGCATTGTCATCGACAGCGCTTCGGCGGCGCCCGGCGAAGGGCGGAACGATGTCGTTTTCGCCTGCAACCCCCATGCGCCGCATACCCTCGAGTCCTCGCGTTATGTCTACGAACATTATTCCTATTCAACGAAGAATGTAACTGACGCCTGGCTCGCCATGAAGCAGGCCATCAATGATCTGCCAAAGAACCATGTGGCCACCCATAAAATGCTGGAGGAAGGTCAGCTCGCCTCGCGTTTCCTTCCTCGCCTGGTCGATGATCGTGACGATATGTATCGTAAGATCGAGGGGGACGGATTCCGGCGTCCGGTGCTGTTGATCTGGGGTTATAACGATCCCACGGCGCCCATTTCCATGGGACTGCGATATTATCATATGATCGCCCAGGAACAGCCCCGCACGAGTCTTCATATTTTCAATCAGGCCGGTCATTTCAGCTTCCGAGAGCGCGCTGAGGAATTTAATCGCGTGGTCAGCGAATTTGTTCTGGGGGTGGCCCATGGCGAGTAAGATGATCGAATCCTATCGGCCCGTGTCGCTCGATATGGGATCCGAAAAGTGGATGGATGTGGATGGCGTCCGCACTCGCTATTTCGATGACGGCGAAGGCGAGCGCATCGTTTTCATCCATGGCGTGCAAATGGGAACCACGGATGGATCAAGCAACGCGTGTTCCTGGGAGCTCAATTTCTCCGTGCTGATGCAGGCGCACAATTGCATCTCACTTGATCGCCTGGGGCAGGGATATACCGACAATCCCAAGTGCGATGATGACTACACCATGCACGCCAGCGTGCAGCACATCATCGCCTTTCTCGATAAGCTCGGCAAGAAACCCTATCATCTCGTTGGTCATTCGCGCGGCGGCTATATTGTGACGCGAATTACTCTGGAGAGGCCGGATCTGGTCAAATCCACGGTTTGCGTCTCCTCAGGCACTCTTTCGCCGGGGGTGACGCGGACCCATGTGATGGTGCGCAACCGGCCGCAACCCGAGGATACGGCGGAGAGCATTCGCTGGTATCTTGAGCGCTATTCCTACAATCCCTCCATCGTCACGGAAGTCTGGATCAAGGAGAGCCTCAGAATCGCGCAATTGGAGAAGAGCCGGTTTGCGGCCTCCCGCATGCATGAGGGCGGGCTGCTTTTCAAACAGTTCGCGCCAAAATTGCTGGCGCAACGCACGCAGACGCATCGCTGGTTGATTGAAAGGGGCATGCCTTGCCCCACGCTGATCACCTGGGGCTACAATGATCCCGGCGCTGATTTTGAGGCGGGCCAGCAGTTGATCGAGCTTTTCATGAAGCATCAACGCAAGACGGAAGTGCGGATCTTCAACAGGTCTGGTCATTTCGTCTATCGCGAACATCCTGCAGGCTTCAATCGTCTGCTGGATGGCTGGGTGCGGGCCAATGCCTGAAGCCGTAATTTTCTGACCAGAAGCCCTTTGGGCGAGTCTGCTGCCAATGAAAGCAAAAAGGGGAGAAACCGATGATCGATCTTTATTTCTGGACCACGGATAACGGCTACAAGGCCCGTACGGCGATGGAGGAGTCCGGCCTGCCGTACCGGTTGAAAATCATCAATATTCGTAACCGCGATCAATTCTCACCGGAATTTCTGAAGATCAGCCCTGGTCACAAGATCCCGGCTATCATTGATCACGATGGGCCCGGCGGCCATCGGATTTCCTTGTGTGAATCTGGAGCTATCCTCAAATATCTCGGCGAAAAGGCGGGCAATGGTCTCTATCCGGCCGACCCTCTGTCGCGTTTGAAATGTGATCAGTGGTTGTTTTATGGCTCCGCCACCTTCACCACCCTGGCCCAGCAATTCGGGCACTGGGTCAAGCGTTCGCCCGATGTGGTACCCCTCGCGCAAAAGCACTATACGGAAGTGCTCAAGGACATGCTTGTGACGCTCAATACGCATCTTGCGGATCATGAGTATTTCACAGGGACTTTTTCGGTTGCAGATGTCTCTATGTATGCCGATGTGCATGTGCATGGCGTCAACGACATCGGTCTCGACGCCTATCCCCATGTGCGTCGTTGGCATGACGATATCGAGAAGCGGCCCGCAGTCCAGCGCGCCTGGGGTCCGCATGAAAGCTGACGACGTCTCCGTGCGAGATTGGCGCCATTGAAAAACCAATGACGCCCTCTTTTTGACGGTCCGGACGGGACTCTCGCGCCTGGGCCATCACCCCAAGGATTGGAGGCGAGCGAAATGTCGAGATCAGTGACTGTCCCAGCGACTATCGGAATTGTCGCTTTCGTGGCTTTTCTGTCGGCGGTTGTTCCTGCCTCGGCCCAGACGCCGCTGATGAAACTGCGGATCGGAAACCTGAAGTTTTCCGCCTCAGTCGATTTGTGGTTGGCTGAGCGAAAGGGCATGTTCACCGTCAACGGGATTGACGCGACTCTGACAGATTTCCGCAACGGGCAGGAATGCGTCGCAGCGGTTCAGGCGAATTCAGTCGATATTTGTTTATTGATCCCCGGCATCGCCATGCAGGCGAACGAACGGGGCTTTGATCTGGTTGTGGTTGCGCAAAACGAGACTGCGAAAGCAGTTGGTCCCGATTCCGGATCGATTGTCGTATTGAAAGATTCCCCCTTGCAAACCCTCGCCGATCTGTCTGGCAAGAAAATCTCCACTTCCGGCCTGCATGGTCAGCAAACGGTAGCCGCGCAGTTGGTTTTAAAGCGGGCGGGCGTCGATCTTTCAAAAATTCAGCTGATGGAATCTCCCTCGCCAACCCAACCGGACTTGCTGAAGTCCAAACAGGTCGACGCCGTCATTACGGTGGATCCCTATACGACGATCTTGCAGACGTCAGGCCTGGGGCGCGTTTTGTCTTGGCATTTTGTGGAATCGGTTGCAGAGCAGCCCATTGGGGCGTGGTACGCCAAGGCCGCCTTTGTGAAGGCCAATGCAGATCTCGCCGCGCGTTACGCAAAAACAATTCGCGAGGCCATTGATTATGTGAACGCTGACGAAGCGCGAACCCGTCGGGGTGTGGCCGAATATACTGGATTGTCCGTACAGTTGTTGAGCGCCATGCCGCTCAACAAGTGGGATTATCGCGTCCGCCCCGACCATTGGCAGGGTGTCGCGGATATGCTGTTTGAGATGGGAGAATTGCAATCTCGTCACAAGGCGGAAGAATATTTGTCCGATTCTATAATGCCCTACGTAGTGAAGTAAATCTCGTCATTGGCTGGATCTGCACCGGTCGCTTTGCAGCCGATAAGCTCAGCGTAAAACGGCCATCGCTCTCTCCACGAGCTCGCGTGGGGATTTATGAATTCGCTCAAGGAGGCTTTGGACCTCCTCACCGCTGGTGAACTGGATTTCAACGCCAGCTTTTTCAGCATCGCGAAGAAAGTCCGGATCCTTCAGGGTTTTGGAGAAGGCCTCGCGGAGCGCCGCGATCCGCTCTTTTGGCGCTTCCGGCGGCGCAAAAAAGGGACGACCCATGTCCTGGGGCGTAAGCAGGAAATCAATCAGAGCGCGGTCGTCGGGCGTTATCGCCAGATCCTGCGCGAGAGGCACATCCGGCAAATCAGGATGTTTGGTCAGCGCCATCTGGAAAAGAATATTGATTTTGTTCGTCGCCAGCCAGTCCGCCTTGCGCAGCTTGATATATGTCCAGCCAATGCCGCAAAATCCCTGCACTTCGCCCTTTTCCATGGCCAGAAGGATGTCCACGCTGGATGAATAGCCGGTGATTACTTTCATTTTTGTATTCAAGATCTGGTTGAGTACTTTTGGAATGGAAACCTCAAGGGAATCGGATCCCGTTCCACCCCCGATGAATTGGGTGGTCAAGAGATCGCCCGCTTGTTTGACGGGCGCTGTATGCCAACTGATACAAACGCTGTTTTCGATATTGGCGTTGCCAATCCAGTTCAATTTAAGGGCGTCGAACATTGCGTTTTTGTTCCCGAGGAGGGGCTCAAAAACGGCGTTGCGGCTTGTGATGGCGAATTCCGTCCCGTCACGAGGCGAGCGTGAGTTGACATAGTTCGCTACGGTGAGGCCGCCGGCGCCCGGCATATGCTGGGTTATCATGGTTGGATTGCCGGGCAAATAGCGACCCATATAACGGGCGAGAATCTCACCATAAAAGCTGGAGCTGCCACCCGGACCGAATCCGATGAGGATGCGCACCGTCTTGCCTCGGTAAAAATCCGCGACGCCAGATTGGCTTGCAGCGGCCCCGCAAAGGCCGACCACGGCGATGACGGTCAATGTGACGAGCCTTAACCCAGCCCACATGAGCTCCTCCTTAGCTTTTTGTTCTTTCCAACAGCTTAGGCGCGCTACCTGAAACAGGCAATCGAACCACAGCGAACGCTAGCTCAGCAATTTTGGTATTCATCACTTAAAGGCAAGGCGCCGGAATACGAGCGCGTTGATCCCTGGCCAAGTTGAATGGATCCCCGCTCCGGGCGCGTGGAGGAGCAACCGGTGAGCCATCATTCCGAAAAGTCATAGCAGCCTGCAGAATTGTTCATTGCCCGGACTTGTCCCCGCCCATAGCTTTCCCAGAAGAGGAACGTGAAAGGGCGGAGATTATGAAGGGGCGCTGGTCTAGGGCCGTGCTGGCCGGCTTTGCGTTGGCGATGGCGAACTTGGCGACCGCCGCCGAAGAGGGGCCGTGGCCGAATCGGCAAATTCAAATCATCGTGCCTCTACCCCCAGGATCCGCCGCCGACACGGTCGCGAGGCTGGTTGGCGCCAAATTGCAGGAACGGTTCAAGCAAAACGTCATCGTGCTCAACCGGGATGGCGCCAGCGGCGCCACAGGCACCCGGGAAGTCGCAAAAGCTGCGCCTGACGGCTACACGCTGGGAATTGCGACGTCTACGACCCTTGTCACCGGGCCCATTCTCAATCCGAAAATTGGATATGAGGCCCAGAAGGACTTTACTGCGGTCTCGATGGTCGGTGTGTCGCCCTATGTTCTGGTCACCCATCCCGGCGTGCCTGTTAAATCAGTCGGGGAATTTATCGCGCTCGCAAAGCAAAAGCCTGACACGCTGACCTATTCCTCCGTGGGTGAAGCAAGCCTCGCCAGACTGGCCGCTGAACTTCTGGCGAATATGTCTGGCATCAAGCTGATTCAGGTTCCTTACAAGAGTTCCACCCAAGCGGTTGTGGATGTGCTTGGTGGGCGCATAGATTCCCAATTCGGCATTCTCACGACCACGCACCAGTATATTCGTGAAGGAAAATTGAACGCCCTTGGGGTTACGACCTTGAAGCGCGTTCCGGAGTTCCCGGATTTGCCGACGCTTTCAGAGTCTGGTTTGCCCGGGTATGAAGCTTCCTTGTGGCTTGGGTTGATCGCGCCTGCGAATGTTCCGGCGCAGATCGTCAACAGGCTGAACAGTGCGGTCAATGAAATTCTAGTTGAACCCGAAATTCGCGCGACCCTTTTTAACCAGGCGATTGTGGTGGAGACCAGATCGTCCGAGGACTTCACAGCCTATATGCGTGCGGATTTCGAGAAGTGGCGCGAATTGGCAAAAAAAGCGGGCCTGTAAGCAGGGTTCGCCCATATCGGTAAGGAGCTATGAGTGGAACAAGTTATGGCTGCGTCTCAACTCAGCGGAAGCAGCATCATCGCCGCTATCAAGCAGGCGCAGGTGCGAACGGTCGTCGCTTTGCCCGACATCACCACGAGCGCTGGCCTGTTATGGCCGCTATCGCGCGATGAGGACTTGCGACTGGTCCGGGTGTGCAAGGAGGACGAGGGCATTTCGATCTGTTCGGCTCTGTCCTATTGCGATCACCGCGCCATCATGTCCATGCAGCAAACCGGACTTTTCGACTCGCTTAACGCCGTGCGCGGCATAGCCGTCGAATACAAGCATCCCGTCTGCATGCTGGTGGGCTTGTTGGGCAAGGAGCCCGGTGTGCCTACGGAACAATCGAAGAAGTATTCCGTCCGCGTGGTGGAACCGGTATTGCGCGCTATGGAAGTCGACCATCTCGTCATCGAGACGGACGCGGATATTCCCAAGATCACAGCGGCCATCAATCGAGCTTACGAAGTCTCGCGGCCAGTCGTTATTCTCTTCGGCACACGGGTGCGTCAATGATGGTTCGTGCGCAAGCTCTCGCAGAAATCGCCAAATTGCGCGGCGACGCGCTGGTGGTGGCGGTTTATTCCTCGGCCTTCGAGTGGCTGGAGATTTCACCCCATCCCCTCAATTTTCTGGCGGTTGGCGCCATGGGCCAGGCGGCCACCAATGCGCTTGGCTTCGCCATCGGCCTGCCTGACAAACGCATCATTGTGCTCGATGGCGATGGTAGCCTGCTGATGAATCTGGGCACGCTGATCACCATCGCTAATGTGGCGCCGGAAAATCTCACCCACTTCGTCGGCTATAATGGCTGTTACGAGGCCAATGGCGAGCATCCCATTCCCGGCCGAGATACGATCTCCTTCGCCGGTTTCGCGCGGTCGGCAGGCTACAAGACCGTGACCGAGTTTCGGGACGTCGCGACCATGGCGCAGGAACTGCCCGCTTTCATGGAAGCGCCGGGTCCGCGCTTCGCCACGCTCTTCGTGCAGCCCAGCATCAAGCCGGAGATCGATTATGCGTTGGTCCATGGCGAGGCTGCGCGCAAGCGCTTCGCGGCGGGCCTTGCTGAAGACAGGGCGCGCATGGCCGCGTCCCGCTGAGCCGCGCCTTTCGAGATAATGAGGATTTTCCCGACATGTCCGACGCCAACAAACTGACCGTAAGCCTCGATTTGCAGAGCCATCTCGCCGAACTGGAGAAGCGTGGTCTGCTCGTGCGGGTCGATGAGCCCATCAACAAGGACACGGAGCTTCACCCCCTCGTGCGCTGCCAGTTCGTGGGCGGACTGCATGAGGATCAAAGGCGCGCGTTTCTGTTCACGAATGTTCATGATTCAGCCGGCCGGAAATATGACATGCCTGTCGTCGTGGGTGCGCTGGCCGCCTCGCCAGACATCTACGCCATGGGCATGGGCCGCCCGACCTCGGAGATCAGTCAGGCCTGGATTGACGCCATCGCCAAGCCCATTCCCCCTGTTGTGGTGGAAAAGGGCGTCTGCCAGGAGGTCGTCATCACCGGCGCCGATCTGACGAAACCCGGCGGCGGCCTCGCGCTGTTGCCCGTGCCTGTCTCAACCCCGGGCTTTGACGCCGCGCCGACCCTGACGGCTACGCTTTGCGTCACGAAAAATCCCGAGAATGGCGTGGCCAATATGTCCACGAACCGGGCGGCGTTGAAGAGCGCCAATCGCCTGGGCGTGCGCATGGCCTCGCGCATCGGCGGCTCCGGCGGCTATCAGAATTGGCTCAAATATCAGGCCATGGGCAAGCCCATGCCGGTCGCCATCGTGGTCGGCGCAGCGCCTGTGTGTTGTTATACCGGCCCCCAGCGCCTGCCGGTGGATTTCGATGAAGCGACGGTCGCTGGCGCGCTCGCGGGGCAACCCATAGAAATGGTGCAGGCCAAGACGGTCGATCTGCTCGTGCCCGCCAACTCCGAGATCGTGATCGAAGGCTTCATCAGCACGGAATTGCTTGAGCCCGAAGGCCCCTTTGGTGAGAGCACCGGCTATGTGGCGCTGGAAGATTTCAACATGTCGATGGAGGTGACCGCGATCACCCATCGGCGTAACCCCGTCTTCGCCTCCATCATCAGCCAGGTGACCCCGAGCGAGTCGAGCGTGATGCGAAAGGTGGCGCTGGAGCCCCTGTTTCTGGGCCATCTGCGCGATCAGATCGCGGTCAAGGGCATCAAGCGCGTGGTGATGCATGAGGTGCTGAGCAATCTGCGCCCGCTCATCTTCCTGCAATTTTCCGCCAGCGCGCCCAGAACGGAGGTCTGGCGCGGGTTGCAGGCGGCCTCCTCGCGCATCGCCGATTGCGGCAAGATCGTCATTGCTGTGAGCGAAGACATCGATCCCAACAACGCCAATGCGGTCTTCTGGTCGATGGCCTATCGGTCGAACCCGATCGAGGATGTGCTCGTCGTGCCCTTCCGTTCTCCCGGCCATGGGCCGAGCTCCGACCGCAAGGGCGGTGGCAAGGCGGATCCGCGCACGGCCAATTCAACCCTGCTGATCGACGCGACGCTGAAGCATGTCATGCCCCCCATCGCCTTGCCCGCCAAGCCCTATATGGAACGCGCGCAGGAGCTTTGGAACAAGCTGAAGCTTCCTCCGATCACCCTGCAGGCGCCCTGGCATGGCTATGCGCTGGGCGACTGGAACGATGTCTGGGAAGAGTTCGCGCAGAACGCCACGGCGGGCGAATGGGAGAAGAACGGCGCGCAAACCCTGGCGCGGCGTCGCGGCGGGCTGACGCCGGAGACTTCCGTGCGGTCAGTGGAAAGCTGACAGGGCGGCCGGCCGTTTTATCGGCCCGCTTCCAGCGGCGCGAGAATTTCTTTGAGCCGCTGCACCGCCGAGGGCGGGGTGGCGAAGAGATCGGCGACGATGCGCTGCAACTCGTCGCCGCTCACCGGGTTCAGATCCATATTGGCCTTGGCCGCCGTCGCCAGAAAGGCGGGATCCTGCATCGTCGCGTTGAAAGCCGCGCGCAGCGCCTCCACGCGCTCCTGCGGAACGCCCGGGGTCGTGAAAATCGGCCGTCCAATCGCCGTGGGCGCCGAGAGCAGCTTCAGCGCGGCGCGATCATCGGGCGCGGTGGCGAGGTCCATCAGCAAGGGAACCTCCGGCAATTCCTTGTCCTTGGTCAGGCCGATCTGCACCAGAATGGTGATCTGCTTCGCCTTGATCCAGTCCATGTGCTGGGACTTCCAGGAGGACCAGGAATTCTGGCCCCGGATCGCCACTTCGCCGCGCTGCATGGCCAGATTGATGTCCGTGCCACCGGGATAGCCGGTGATGATCTTGAACTTGGTCCCAAGCAGCACATTCATGGCTTGCGGATATTGGGCGGAGGCGGTGATGCCATTGGCGCCCACCACGAACTCGCGCTTCTTTGCCTCGTCGATGCTGGTCACGCCAGACTCTGTCCATGCCGCCATGGTGTTATTGTCGGCGATCGGGTTGCCGATCCAGATGAATTTGTTGGCGTCGAACTGAATGCCGGGGTCGTTCAGCACCTGCTGCATGGCCAGCGCCTGATCGGCGGTGGCGAGCTGTGTTCCATCCTTCGGCGCTATATTGAAAATATGGGTGGCTGCGGCGCGCGAGCCTGCGCCCACCATTTGCTTTGGCACGATTTTCGGTTTGCCGGGGATATGATCTCCCATGAACTGGGCGACCAGACGCGAATAGGTGTCGTAGGTCCCACCCGAGGTGAAACCTATGTAAAGATCCAGTATCTTGCCCTTGTAAAAGGCCTCGACGGATGATTGCGCATATGCCGGGCTGAGGCAGCTTCCGGCGGCCAGAAGGCCCAGCGTCAGGGCGCCGCACAAACGGGCCTTTTCAAGCAGCGTCATGGTTTCCTCTCCTATGCAGCCTGTTTGTGACGCCCGGGGTCATTGTACTCAGCGGGAAAAGATCTCGTCCAGCACGGGCCGGAGGTAGCTGGCGAAGAGATCGGGATTCTCACTCATCGGGAAATGACCAACGCCCTCCATCGCCACGAGACGGGCTCCGGCGACCATGTCCGCTGTGCGTGTCATATCCTCGCGGGTGCAGGAGAAGTCATAGTTCCCCGACATGAGATAGAGAGGACAGGCTTGCGTGTCGATGCTGGCGACGCCTTCGCTCAGGCCCTGGCTCTGGCGATAGAAGAATAGATCGCCTTTGAAGACCCCGGGCCCGCTCTGCATATAGGACCAAAGTGTCTCCTGCCGACGCGGTGAGGGGCTTGCAGGCGACATGAGGCCTGACACGATGCCCGCACAGATTTCGCCGCCATTCACATCCGGGCGATGCAGCCATTGGGTGTCATACCAGGGCGTCGTTGAGACGGCGCAGGCGATTCCGACCATGGCGCGAAAGGCCTGCGGGTGAGAAATCGCCAGATGCAGCACGATGCGTCCGCCAATGGAGCAGCCGAGCAAGACCGGGCGATCAAGGCCCAGCGCCTGTGAAAAGGCCAGGATGGTCTGCGTGTAGCTTTCCAGCGTGAGCTTGTATTCCTCCAGCTCCCAGCCATCGGGGGGCGTTGATTTGCCGTGGAAGGGCATGTCGAAGGCGATGACGCGGAAACGGGCGGTGATCGCCTCGTCCAGCATCAGATGCCGGTACTGGCGCGTGTCCGCGCCGCCCGTATGCAGGCACAGAAGCGGGATTCCGGCGCCCGCCTCCTCAAAATAGATCCGATGCGTCGTTCCGCCGACCTCGAGGCTGAGATAACGGCCGATGATGGGCTCGAGCGCCGCAGTCATGGAGCGCCCCCAAGGGTGCGGGGCAAGGCGAAGAGATCCTTGAAGAAGAGCAGGTTGCTCAAGAACGGATGGAGGTCGCCTTCCAGTTGGAAACGCTTGAACTTCGTCAGCGCGAGAATGTCGTGGAAGTCCGGCGGCGGGCAGGGGAGCCAGAAGCGCTCCCAGGCCTCAGCATCTCCCCGAAGAGCGAAGCGCCAGGGCCGCATCAAGGCCGGGCCGCGCGCGTAATGCACGAAAGATCCATCGCGCAGTTCCGCATGGAAAGGAACGTCGCCGATCTCCATGAGAAAGGCGCCATTGGCGAAGCGGCCACGGTGTTGGAGATAGGGTGATGCGCCAAGAAGTTGCGGCAGCATTTGCGCGCGTGCGAGAAGGTCGTCCACCTCTGAGCGCCTCCCAAGCGCGCGTTTTCACCCTTCGGGAAGGATCGGGGTTTGGAACTTGACTCGCAACTTCGTTATGGTTAGCTGGGTATGACAATAACTCAATGGGGGCGTTTCTGTGAGCCGAAGCGTTCCACCTCTCAATCCGCTTCATGTATTCGTTACTGCGGCCAAGGTTGGCAACTTCACCGCCGCAGCGGAGGCCTTGGGGGTCACGCCTTCGGCTGTAAGTCGGCAAATAGCTGTTTTGGAAGCTTTTCTTGACGCGCGGTTGTTCCACAGAGGCGTCCATTCCAACGTCCTTACTGACCCCGGCAAGGCCTATTTCAATGAAGTGGCGCCCGCCTTCGACCTGATCACCTCCGCCACCCAGGCGATCCAGGAATCCCGGGTCTCGACGCCTCTTCGGATTCGTGTGCTGTCCACCTTCGGCATGCGGTTTCTGATCCCTCGCCTGCCGCAATTCCGCGCCCTTCACCCCTCCATTCACCTGAGCATCGAGACCGGCTTCGCCCCTGCTGACTTCAGCCGGGCGGATGTGGATGTCTCCATCCAGCTTGGCTCTGGCGCCTGGCCGGGGACTGAAGCCAGGCTCTTGTTCGAGAGTTTCGTGCAGCCCATCTGTGGCGGTCAGTGGGTGAAGGCTTCGAAGAAGATCACGACCATAGACGGGTTGCGGGATGTGCCCCTGCTGTTCTCGCGCAACCGCCCCGATGACTGGGCGGACTGGCTGAAAGCCAAGGGCAGGCCCGATTTCTCGCTGGGCGCCTGCGAAGTGATCGAGTTTTCCAATTCGGTGTTGATGTATCAGGCGGCCATGGACGGCGTTGGCGTGGCGCTTGGCCAGCTCCCCATCCTGTCCCAGGAGGTCGAGACCGGGCGCCTCACCGCCTTCCTGGGCCCCGCCATCCCCAGCAACGCTTATTATGCGGTCTGGCGCGCGGGCGCCGAACCAAATCGGAAGATCCGGCAATTTCTAATCTGGCTCGAAAAGGAGGTGCAGCGCGCTTTCAAACCACATCTGTCCGGTCTTGTGGACCCCTCCTACTAGTGGATGACAAAAACTCAAAGCCCCTTGCCCGATACGAAGTTGTGAGCGCAGATCAGCCACCTATTCTCTCAAGGCAGAGAAGGGGCGTAGCCTCCGCATCAAGGGCAGAAACAGGCCATGAGCAATGATTACGAAGAGGGGCTGGAGTCCCGCCGCAAGGTGCTCGGCGACGAATGGGTCGACCGCAGCCTCGCCAATCTGAACGACTTTAATTCAGAATTTCAGAACTTCATCACGCGCTATGTGTGGAAGGAGATCTGGACCCGTCCAGCCATCGACCAGAAGACGCGCCGTTACATGGTGCTCTCCACCATGATGGCGCTGGGCCGCTGGGAGGAGTTCCGCCTGCATGTTGGCGCCGCCACGCGCGCAGGCTTCACCAAGGACGACATCAAGGAAATCATCCTGCAGCAATCGGTCTATTGCGGTGTGCCCATGGGCAACCATGCGACCGCCGAAGCGCAGCGTGTCTTTGATGAAATGAAGCTTTGACAGATTCAGCTGATACCCGGAGACGCCCTGTGATCGTCGATGCCCACGCCCATTATGTTCCCCCGTCCATCATCGAAGCGCTGACCAGTCATGCTCGTCAGTTTCCCTCTGTCAAGATGATGGTGGATGGCGAGGCCGTGCGTTTCGCCTTCGCCCAGAACGAAGCCAAGCGTCCGATCCCCAAGGGCATGCGTGATGCCGAAGGTCGTCGCAAATGGTTGTCCGACAAGCACATCGACAAGCAGGTTGTCGGTGGCTGGCTTGATATGTTCGGCTATGACATTCCCGCCGAAGAGGGCGCGGACTGGAGTCGCTTTTTGAATGAGCATATGTTGAAGGGCGTGCGCGATTATCCCTTCTTTGTGCCGCTCGCAACCGTGCCCATGCAGAATGGAAAGCTCGCCGCCAAGGTGCTGGGTGAGGCGCTTGATGCAGGTTTTCACGGCGCCATGATCGGCACCCAGCCCAAGGGCGCCACCGGCGTTCTCGATGACCCCGATCTCGATCCCTTCTGGGAAATGGCCTCGGAGCGGAAAGCGACCCTGTTCGTGCATCCGACCTTCGGCGCGAGGGATGACCGGCTGAAAGCCTATGGTCTGGTGAGCGCCATCGGGCGCCTGACGGATACGAGCATTGCTGTGGCGCGTCTGCTCTATTCCGGTCATCTCCTGCGTTATCCCGGCGCCAATCTCATCCTCTCCCATGGCGGCGCCGCCCTGCCCATGGCTCTGGGCCGCCTGCGCCGCAGTTTCGAGACCGCCCCTGCTGATAATGCGGACCCCTATGAGGGCTTCAAGAAACTCTATTTCGACACGGTGGTCTATGATCCCGCGACTATCCGCTTCGTTGCGGAAATCGCGGGCGCGGACAAGATTGTTTTGGGCACGGATCAGCCCTTCGCCATCGGCGAGTCCAATCCGGTCGAGTTCCTTAACTCCTGCAACTTCGACGAGGCGTCCCGCGTGGCCATCGCTGGCGGAACGGCGCGCAGGCTCTTTGGCATCTGAAAGGGGCGCCTCGGTGACGGTGAGAGCACCGTTGTCCGTCTCGCGATGAGGATATTCATGCCCGTAGTGACAATGACCGTAAATGGGACTTTGGCAAGCGCCGAGGTGGAGGCGCGCACCCTGCTTGTGGAGTTCTTGCGCAACCATTTGGAGATGACCGGCACCCACGTGGGTTGTGACACCACCCAATGTGGCTGCTGTACGGTGCATCTGGATGGGGTGGGCGTGAAATCCTGCACGGTGCTCGCTGTGGCCTGTCAGGGCGCCGAGGTGCTGACCATCGAGGGCCTTGCAACTGGCGATGAACTGCATCCCATGCAGGCCGCCTTTCGCGAGCATCATGGTCTGCAATGCGGTTTCTGCACACCCGGAATGATCATGTCTGCTGTCGATATGGTGCGCCGCAAGGGGCATGATCTCGACGAGCGCCTTGTTCGCCACGAGCTTGAGGGCAATATCTGCCGCTGCACAGGCTACCAAAATATAGTGAAAGCCATCCAGGCAGGCGCATCCGCCATGAAGGGGGCGTGAGCGGCCATGTATGACTTTCAATATCTCCGTCCCGCCACCATCGACGAAGCCGCGACCTTGCTGGCGGCCCGGCCTGACGCCAAGCCAATGTCTGGCGGAATGAGCCTTCTGCCCGCGATGAAGCAGCGCCTGGCCCGTTGGTCGGCGATCATCGATCTGGGCGGCGTCGCGGGACTCGACGACATCAAAATAGAGCATGGCGCGCTGGTGATCGGCGCGCGGGCGCGGCATGTGTCGGTGTTGAGCTCTTCCGTCGTGCGTTCCGCCATTCCCGCCCTTGCGGACCTGGCGGAAGGGATCGGCGACCCCCTCGTTCGCAATCGCGGCACGATAGGAGGATCGGTCGCCAACGCGGACCCGGCGGCGGACTATCCCGCCGCCCTGCTGGGGCTGGGCGCGACGGTGGTGACCAACCGCCGGGAAATCGCGGCCGATGACTTTTTCACTGGTCTCTTCGAGACCGCGCTCGAAGCGGGAGAAATCATCACGGCGGTGCGCTTTCCCCCGCCGAAGCGCGCAGCCTACGCCAAATACCGCCATCCCGCCTCACGCTACGCCGTGGTCGGCGCCTTTGTGGCGGAGACAGCGCAAGGCGTACGCGTCGCCGTGACGGGCGCCGCTTCGCATGTATTCCGCGTGCCGGCCTTCGAGGCGGCGCTGTCGAAGAGCCTGTCGCTGGACGCGCTCATGGGCGTCACACCGACCTATGGCGACCTCAACGCCGACCTCTTCGCCAGCAGCGAATACCGCGCCCATGTCATCGGCGAGATGGTTCGTCGCGCCGTGCAGGCCTGCCTCCACCCCTCCACCTCATCGCGGAACGCCTGAGCATGAACGCCACCACCAAGATGACCGGAATCGGCGCAGCGATCACACGTAAGGAAGACCTTCGCCTCGTGACCGGACGGGGCTGCTTCAGCGATGATTTCTGTGCGTCTGGCCAACTGCACGCCTTTTTCCTGCGCTCACCCCATGCCCATGCGCGCGTCAAATCCATCGACGCATCGGCGGCGCTGTCGCTGCCTGGCGTGAAGGCCGTATTGACCGGCGCCGACCAGCAGGCCGACGGCCTGAAGCCTCTGCCACACCATGTCTGGGCGCTGCATCCCGCCGATATCGCCATCGAGAATCCCGATGGCACGCCGGTGTTCACGGCGCCTCACTATCCCATCGCCGTTGAAAAGGTGCGCCACGTCGGCGAGATCGTCGCCCTGATCGTGGCGACCTCGGTGGCGCTCGCAAAGGATGCGGCGGAACTGGTGGTTGTGGACTACGAGATCCTGCCGTCCGTCACGAACACATGGGACACGGCGGCGCCCGACGCGCCGAAGCTTTGGGACGATGCGGAGTCCAACGTCTGCGTCCACGCCGAAGTAGGCGACCGCGCTGCGACGGAGGCGGCCTTCGCCAGCGCCGCCCATGTGGTGAAGCTTGACACCTGGGTGCAGCGTGTCGCGGGCGTGCCCATGGAGCCCCGCGCCGCCCTTGCTGACTATGACTCCGCCACTGGTCGCATGACCTTGTCCGCAGGCAGCGGCGGCTCGGTGCGCCTGAAGCATGATCTAGCCCATATGCTCGGCATGAAGTCCGAGGACGTGCGCGTCATCATGAAGGACGTCGGCGGCAATTTCGGTACGCGCGGGATGATCTATCCCGAATTCACCCTGGTCGCCTGGGCCTCGCGACGTGTTGCTCTGCCCGTGAAATGGACGTGCGAACGAAGCGAAGCTTTCCTGAGCGACTATCAGGCGCGCGATCTCGCGGTGAATGTGGAGATCGCGCTGGACGCCGAGGGAACCTTCCTCGCCATGCGCGGAACCAATATCGGCAACGCCGGCGCGCACACGACGAACTTCTCGCCCCTGCAAAAGGGCGTGGAGATCATGAGTAGCATTTATCGCGTTCCGACGGCCTTCTTCAAGGTGAAGCCCGTGGTCAGCAACACCCTGCCGACAAGGCCCTATCGCAGCGCTGGCCGTCCCGAAGTGATTTTCGTGATGGAGCGCCTGATCGATGTGGCTGCGCAGCAGTGCGGCTTTGATCGGCTCGATCTTCGCCGCCGCAATCTGCTCACCAAATCCGACCTGCCCTATCTCAATCCCTTCGGGATGGTCTATGATAATGGCGATTATCATGCGGTTTTCGAGCAGGTGCTCGAAATTGCAGATTGGACAGGCTTTCCCACCCGCAAGGCGGAATCTGCGGCGCGCGGGCGCCTGCGTGGCATCGGGGTCGCCAACTATGTGGATACGGCAACTGGCGTTCCGCGCGAGCGCGCCGAGATCACCGTGCGCCCGGATGGCGTTGTGGATGTGGTGATCGGCACGATCTCTCAAGGGCAAGGCCATGAGACCAGCTTCGCTCAGCTTGTGACCGAGTGGCTTGGCGCGCCCATCGAGAATGTTAACATCATCACTGGCGATACCGATGTGGTGTCCATCGGCGGCGGCACCCATTCAGGCCGAGGCATGCGCCTCGCCAGCATCGTGATCTGGAAGGCGTCCAACCAGATCATCGCCAAGGGCAAGCAAATCTCGGGGCTTATGCTGGGCGCCGACCCGGCGCTGGTGACCTTCGAGAATGGTCGCTTCAGCGCGCCCGATGGGGCCTCCGTTGATCTCTTCGATGTCGCCCGAGCCGCTGGCGAACGTAATGACCTTCCCGATGATTTGCGGGCGCCCCTCTTCGCCTTTAGCGACGAGACCGTGAACGAAGCGGCCTTTCCTTATGGGGCGCATGTATGCGAGGTGGAAATTGATCCTACGCTCGGGACGGTCGAGATTGTCCGCTACACCACCGTCGATGACGTAGGCCGCGCTGTGAACCCCATGATCATCCATGGGCAAACCCACGGTGGCATTGCACAAGGGACTGGTCAGGCCCTGATGGAGCAAATCGTCTACGCTAGCGACTCCGGGCAATTGTTGACGGGCTCCTTCATGGATTATTGCATGCCGCGGGCGGACAATTTCCCCTCCTTTGACGCCGAATTCGCCGAAATTCCCTGCACAACCCATCCGCTGGGCATTCGTCCTGCAGGCGAGGGCGGCACCACCCCTGCGCTTGGGGTCACGATCAACGCCGTTGTGGATGCGCTCAAAGACTACGGCGTCGCGCATATGGATATGCCCGCAACGCCGGAAAAAGTTTGGCGCGCGATTCAGCAAGGCAAGAGCGCCGGGCGTGGTTAGGGCGCGCTTGGCCGTGTCCGTCTGATTTGCCTGACGACGTCGCTCTCCAGGCGTAATGGCGCCCAAGTCCCACACGAAAATCCTTGAAGCGGGCAAAACCGGGCATCATAATATCTTCAGCCTGGGTGGTCGCTACAAGCAAAGGGACGGGAAATGTCAGGAGCCCTTGACGGCGTTCGCGTCATCGAATTCGCCACGAAAGTCTCTGTCCCCTTAACTCCTCTACGGCGTAAAGGCGATTGAGGGAGGCATGGCCATGCAACGTCTCTTTTTCACGCTCCTGTTATTTGCTTACTCTACCCTTGCTTCGGCTCAGCAAGCTGCGGAATTTTTCAAACATCGCAAGATGACGCTGATTACCTCAGCTTCTGCTGGCGGCGGGTATGATCAATATGCCCGCCTTCTGGCCCGCCATATGCAAAAATATCTCCCCGGCGCTCCTACAATGATCGTACAAAACATGCCGGGAGCGGAAGGCATCAAGGCCGCTAATTACCTATATGCCGTGGCGCCACGCGATGGAAGCGTGATCGGCGGATTGCAGCGCAACACGGGTCTGGTGAAATTTTATTATCCCGAAAATGCTGGCGTGCAGTTCGATGCGCGTAAATTCAATTGGCTGGGCTCAACCCAGCAGGAAATAGGGTTCTTCCTCTTGAGAGCCGCCACCGGCGTCAAAGACCTGGAAGGTCTTCGCGGCCGGCCGGTGACGATCTCTTCCACGGCGCGTACTTCCCCCAGTTCCATCTACGGACGAATTCTCAATGAATTATTGGGCTCTAAAATTCGGATGATCGAGGGGTATGAAGGATCTCAGGCCGCATTGATGGCGGTTGAGCGGGGCGAGGTCGACGGCCACATATCCGGCGGTACTTCCGCCGCATTCCGCGCCCGCTACCGTCCGTGGGAAAAGGCAGGTGAGGTTGCGGTTGTCATGCAACTGGGGATGGAACGTGATAAGGAATATCCGAATGTGCCGACAGCGTTGGAGTTAAGTCCCGATCCCTTGGTCCGGTCTATTTTCGAGATCGCTTTTGTTGAACAAGTGATGGGACGGCCTTTTGTGCTGCCGCCGGACGTGCCCAGGGATCGAATCGAAATTTTACGTCGCGCCTTTGACGAAAGCATGAAAGATTCCGCCTTGCTTGACGAAGCGGCGAAGTTGGGGGTCGAAATCGACCCGGTCGCAGGCGAGCGTATCAATGAATTGCTGGACAAGGTCTATCTTGCGTCTTCCGACCTTACCCGGCGCGTCCGTGATCTCGTTCAATAGGGACTGAAATGAATACCTTTTCGCAAAGTCAAATGATCGAGCCCTCACGCGAATTGCGAGATACCTGCGCCATTGTCGGCGCAGCGACGAGCCGCCTTGGAAAGGTTGTAGGCACGTCCGCGCTTGATCTGATGGTGGAGGCCGTTCGCAACGCGCTGGAGGACGCGGGCCTTAGGGCCTCCGATATCGATGGCGTGCTATGCCGCGGACCAGATGATTCCTACTCTTATCATCAGTTGGTGGCTGAGAGACTTGGCGTCAACGCAAGCTTTTCCACAACCCTGACCAATGGCGGCGCCAGCCAGATCATGTCGGTTGCATTGGCTGTTATGGCTATTCGCTTTGGGCTTGCCAGAACAATCGTCTGTGGGTTCGCCCGTGACACCTGGTCGCGCACCCACGCGAATGAGGAGGTTCGGGTGCGCAATGAAACGCGACCCGAATCCATGCTGGCGAGTGAATTCGGCCCGGAGTATGGCTATTTTGGCGCTACCGCTGCGCATGCCTTTGGCGCCACGCGTCACATGCATCTTTATGGCACCACACGGGATCATTTCGGCGAGATCGCTGTCGCCTTTCGTGAACATGCGCTGCGTAATCCTCAGGCGCAGATGAAGAAGCCCCTGACCATCGAAGATTATCATGCTGGCCGCCTCATCGTCGCGCCTTTTGGCATCTATGATTGTAGCTTGAGGTCAGATGCGGCAGGCGCTGTCATCGTCACAAGCGCGGGGCGCGCAAAGGACTTGAATCAGCCGCCGGTTCTCATCAAGGGTTTCGGCCTCCACAATAACACGCGCGGTTGGTTCGCCGACGACAATATGGTTGTGACCGCCGCCAAACAGGCGGGCGAAGCCGCATATCGCATGGCGGGCCTGGGGCCACAGGATGTGGATACCGCACAGATATACGATTGCTTCACCTATATGGTGCTCACCCAGCTTGAAGATTACGGTTTCTGCAAGAAGGGCGAGGGGGGTCCCTTTGTCGCCTCCGGCGCGCTGCGCCTTGGGGGCGCGCTACCCTGCAACACTTCGGGCGGTCAGCTTTCTGAATCTCATTGCGAGGGCATGCTGCAGATTGTGGAGGGGGTTCGCCAAATGCGACATACCTACCCTGTGCATCGTCAGGTGAAAGATGCTGAGATCGCCCTCATATCCGGCCATGGCGGCAATCAGGTTTGTCATTCCACTCTAATTCTGGGGCGCGCGTAATGACTATGAAACCCTTAAAACCCAAACCTCGTCCCGCGCCGGAATCTGTGCCTTATTGGCAGGCGGCGAAAGAGCATCGTCTTGCATTGCCACGCTGTGATGAATGCGAGAAATTCTGGTTTCCGCCCTCGCGAACATGCCCACATTGCCTGTCGATGAATTTTGAATTCAAGAATGTCTCAGGTCGAGGGAAGGTTTTCAGCTTTGTCACATTTCATCGGGTTTATCGCCCAGCGTTCGCAGAAGACGTCCCCTATGTGGTGGCGTTGGTGGAACTTGATGAAGGCCCGCGCCTGCTGACGAATATTCTGGGGATCTCGTCCGATCAGGTACGTTGCGAAATGCCGGTTCAAGTGGTGTTCGACGACTATGATGCTGAGGTCTCCATACCGAAGTTCAGACCATGTAAGGCATAATCACTCGATGGAGGCATCAGATTGCGACCATTGTCGATCTTTTGCAGCCGATTAAAAGAAGATCACTGTTGGGGGGCAAGATGGATTCAAGACCATATGCTGGCTGCTTGTCACATCTTTGTGGGCAGATTCAGCGACTGCTGCGCTTTACAAAGGGTCGATTAACGACATTGACCCTGCTTGGTTTGATTGCCGCCCAACCGGTCTATGCTGAGCAACTCAGGTTGGTTGCGGCGCAGCGGGGTAACTGGGAGACAGCCGTACCGGAACTAGGCAAAGCTCAAGGAATATTCCGAAAGCATGGGGTTGATCTTGACATCATCTACAGTCAGGGCACGGGCGAAACAATCCAACTCGTTGTGTCCGGACAGGTAGATGTCGGCATAAGCCTTGGGACGCTCAGCGTAATGGGCGCTTACCAGAAGGGCGCACCCATTCGGGTCATAGCCTCCAGCTCAACCGGTTTCGAAGAAACCTTCTTCTATGTCCCCGCCGCTTCGCCTGTGCGTTCCATGAAAGACACCAACGGCAAGACAGTGGCTTTCGCGACGGTCGGATCTTCCACGCAGATCGCTGCTTTGTCATTGATCAGCCTGGCTGGAACATCTGCGAAAGGCATAGCGACTGGGGACGTGCCTGCCACCCTCACGCAGGTTATGTCAGGCCAGGTTGATATTGGTTGGGCCACCGCCCCATTTTTACTTGATCAGATCAGTAAGGGCGAGGTGCGGATGATCGCCCGCGCGAGCGATGCGCCACGACTCAGAAACATGACGATGCGCGTTCAGGTCGCGAATGCGAAATCCTATCTGGAAAAGCCTGAGCTGATCAAAAACTATCTTGTCGCCTATCGCGAAACCCTCGATTGGATGTACGCCAGTCCAGAAGCAAAGCACCGTTACATGGCTTTTTCCGGCCTCTCAGAGACGGCGGTGAATAGTATGATGAAAGACTTTATTTCTCGTGAAAGTTTGCAGACGGAGCGGCTCCATGGACTTGACGAGAATATCGAGGATGCGCGGGCTTTTAAATTTCTTCAGTCGCCTTTGACGCAGGAGCAGGTGACTGAGCTCTTCCGTATTCCCGTCAAGGAAAATTAAAACATGAAAAAAGGCGAATTGGCTATTAGCGCCCCTGGTCGAGTGGCGACGGGAATTGGTGCGTCTGTGCTGCGCCGCGAGGATGGGCGGTTTATTAGGGGGCTTGGGTGCTTCACCGATGATATTAGAGCGCCCGGCGTGGTCAGCGCTGTCATGATTCGCTCACCGCATGCTCATGCGCGCATCGTCCGGGTCAATGATGAAGCTGCGACGCGTCTGCCGGGCGTGTTGGCGATTCTGACGGCGTGCCACGCAGTCGGCCTGAAGGCGCTTCCCCATCGGCCAATGCCGACGGGGGGAATGGATGTGGAGATGTTCAATGCGGACGGTTCCGGGCCATTCGTCGTTCCGCATTTTCCACTTGCGGGCCCCGAAGTCCGCTTTATTGGGGAGGTCATTGCCGTCGTAGTGGCGCAGACCGCTTTTCAGGCTCGCGATGCTGCGGAACAGGTGCATTTCGAATTCGAGCTATTGCCTGCAGTGACTGACGGACTTCGCGCTTGTGCGCCCGACGCTCCTCCCGCTTGGAGCGAACGCAACACAAATGTGATTTTGGATTCCACCATCGGCGATATCTCCGCAGTCGAAGCTGTCTTCTCAGCCGCGCCACATCGGGTTCGTCTTGACACATTGATACCGCGCGTCACCGCCGCGCCGCTTGAACCTCGTGCTGTGCGTGCTCAATATGATGCAGTCCTCGATCATTATACGATTCATGCAGGGGGTGGTGGCGCGGTCCGCCACAAGCACGCGCTGGCGACGGTGCTGGGCGTTCAGCCGGATCAGGTGCGGGTCATCGCCGGCGATGTCGGTGGAAATTTTGGCAGCCGCAATCCTCTCTCGCCAGAATTCGCGCTTGTGGCCTGGGCTTCGAAATTCGTGGGAAAGCCTGTTGAATGGACAGCTGATCGTCAGGAATCATTTTTGTCCGACTATCAGGGAAGGGATTTATATGCGCAGGCCGAGCTGGCGCTCGATGCGGAGGGCAGGTTTTTGGCGATGCGTGAATCCAGCGTTTTGAACGTGGGCGCCTATGCCGTAACAATTGTGCCATCGATCAAATCTGCAGAATTGATGACTAGCGTTTACAAGATTCCTTTGGCCTGCGCGCATGTCCGCGTTGTGAACACGAACTTGCCGCCGATAACCAATCTGCGGGGCGCGGGCAGGCCCGAGGCCATGTATGTGATTGAAAGATTGATCGACCAGGCGGCATTTGAGCTGAAGATGGACCGGCTCGAAATCAGGCGCCGGAATCTGCTCGGGCTTCACGATGGTCGTTACCGGAATCCATTTGGCGTCATTTATGATAGCGGTGATTTTCCTTCCGCAATGGACGTTGTAGTTGGCTTGGGAAATTGGGCTGGGTTTTTTGATCGTAAAAGCGCGTCTGGCAAAGAGGGGAAGCTGCGAGGGATAGGTGTTTCCAATTATATCGAAATTGCTACCGGGGATCCCTTTGAACGAGCCATTATTCATGTCCTTCCGGATCGCGGTCTAGATGTGATCATAGGCACCCAATCCAGCGGGCAGGGCCATGAGACCAGCTTCGCTCAGGTTGTGTCCCAATGGCTCGAGGTTCCCGTCGAGTCCGTGCGTATTCTCAGTGGCGACACTGATATTGCGACGGCTGGCGGGGGGACCGCTTCAAGTCGTTCGATGCGCATGGCCGGAATTGTGATCAAAGGCGCAGTTGTCAAATTGATAGAGAAGGCGAAGGTTGCAGCGGCGGAACTGCTCGAAGTAGCGGCGACGGACATTCATTATGAAGCAGGTCGATGCTTTGTGCATGGGACGGACAAGGGGCTTACCCTTTTCGAAATCGCAGCCTTGGATGAGGAAAAAATGCTTTCGGCGTCTTTTGAAGAAATTCATCGCGTCGCAGGCTTCCCCTATGGCGCTGCGATGGCGGAGGTGGAAATAGACCCCGATACGGGCCTGGCGCAAGTTGTGCAATATGCCGCAGTGGATGATGTCGGGAAGTCGGTGAACCCGATGATCATTCATGGGCAGACCCATGGTGGAATTGTGCAGGGCATCGGTCAGGCGCTTCTTGAACGCTGTATTTATGCCGATGACGGGCAGCTTTTGACGGGATCCCTGATGGATTATGCGCTGCCACGTGCGAGCGATTTGCCTTTCTTCGAGACTGAAATACTCGAGCTGCCGTCCCCCACCAACGAATTGGGAGTTCGAGCGGGCGGCGAGGGAGGCGTGGTGCCTGCGCCTGCAGCTATCATGAATGCGCTTCTGGACGCCTTGCGGCCGCTGGGGGTTACCGATCTGCCTTTGCCTGCGACGCCACAAGCTATCTGGCATGCAATCAAGATGGCGCGTGCGGACCGCGATATGAATTAGTTTTGCGCGATCCAGTTTGGTCTGCTGAGAATAAGAGGGAGGTTCATACGATGCGTAAGGCTTTTGTGTTGGTTGGCCTGTTAGCCAGCGTCTCGTCCGCCCCCGGGGCAGATGAGGACGTCGCCTCCTTTTACAGGGGCAAACAGATCCATCTGATTGTCGGCAGTGGCGTGGGCTCAGGCTATGACATTAACGCCCGCATGGTCGCGCGCCATTGGGGCGGTCATATTCCCGGTAATCCCACCATCGTGGTGCAAAATCAGCCGGGCGCGGGAAGTCTCATCACGGCCAATACGCTCGCCAACACCGCAGCCAAGGATGGAACTGTCGTCGCCGCAATCATAAACGGGGTTCCCACAGCACCACTGTTGCAGCCTGATTCCGCCCGTTTCGACCCCGTCCAGTTCAACTGGATTGGCAGCACCAATCGTGACACGCAGGTGATTTATGCATGGCACACCTCGCCTGTTTTAAATTTACAGGATTTGTTGTCGAAGGAATTGATCATCGGCGCCACCTCGTCAGGGACCACCCAGGCGGATTTTCCGCTGGTCACCAACGCCATTCTGGGGACTAGATTCAAAGTCGTCAGCGGCTATGAAGGCACTGCCCAGATCCACAAGGCCATGGAGGCTGGCGAGGTTCAGGGCCTCGGCGCTCTGGCCTGGTCCAGTCTCAAGACGCTGAATGCGGACTGGATCGTCCGTGGTAAAATACGGCTTCTGGCTCAATGGAACGGACCCGCGCATCCCGATCTTACCGCCTATCCCTTGGTGGAAAGCCTGGCCAAGACGGACGAGGATCATCTGGCGCTCAAACTTCTGACCTCAAGGCTGGAGGCGGGCCGTCCATTTGTCGCGCCTCCGGGCGTACCGGCCGCGCGTGTCGCAGCGCTGCGCAAGGCGTTTGATGCGACCATGCGGGACGCGTCGCTTATAGCCGAGGCCAAGCGGCTGCAGTTGGATGTGGAGCCGATGACCGGCGAGGAGGTAGCTGCGCTGGTCAAGAGCGTCATGGCGACGCCGCCAGCGGTGGTGGCGCGAGTGCGGAAGGCGCTCGATGGCAAATGAATTTGTTGAAGATGATGGGGATCATGGTTCGCCCTTCACCATGAGCATGTCCCGGGCGCCTTCTGATCCTCGCAGGGCGCTGCGGATGACGTCAATGTCATGCTCCTGATCTTTACGACCGGTGCGGGACAGATCTTTAATCGTCCTGTTCCAGAGCTGCAGAGCAGAGTGCATGTCCGCAAAGTTTATGAAGGCAAGCCCCTGCGCCAGAAGCTGCGGCTGCCGACGCCGACGGTTCGAAACGCTGGCAAATAGCGAGCACAGTCTTGGTTTTTCACCCATGCCCCGCCAGCAAGCGCACGGTGCGGATGACGGCTTCCGGATCAGCGATGCCCTGGCCTGCGATATCAAAGGCGCTGCCATGGCCGACGCTGGAGAAGAGAACGCCCGAGCCAATTGACAGCGCCGACGCATGGCGACCCGCCATCAGCTTGACAGGTATGTGGCCCTGATCGTGGAACATGGCGATATAGGCGTCACAGTTGCGCTCGCCCAGCATCACGTCAGCGCCCACTGGCCCAACCACATCAATGCCCGCCGCGCGCAGGCGCGCCGCCGCAGGGACATTGACGCGCTCATCGTCATCGCCAAAGAGGCCGCCTTCGCCTGCATGGGGATTGATGCCGAAGAGGCCGATGCGTGGAGAAGCGACGCCCAAAGTAGTGAGCGCTGCGACGCAGGCATGCACTGCGGCCTCCACGAGTTCCGGGGTAATGCGCGCTAGCCCATCCGCCAGACGCTCATGCAGGGTGACATGGAGAATGCGGAGGCCTCCACCGACCAACATCATGAAGACCTGATCTTCGGGCACATTCGTGAGGCGCGCCACAAGGCCGGGATAGCCGCTGAAGGGAATGCCCGCCCGGTTCACCGCAGTCTCGTTATGCGGACACCCCACCACCGCATGCGCCTTGCCTGCGCGCGCGAAATCGAGCGCCGCCGCCGCATAGGCCACCATGGCGGCGCCGGCCGCAGGGTCAATCTGGCCGGGCTTGAAATGGTCCGGCTGCATAGCCTCCACCGGCAGAAATTCGATGCAGCCGGGCCCCGGCGCTCCGCCCTCGCGCGTCTCCTGCAGGAGCACATCGGGAAAAAGGCGCTGTGCATAGTGTTCGATGATGAAACGATCGCCGACGAGAATCACACGGGGGCCGCCGTTCATAAAAGCGACAGCGGCCTTCACGGCGATCTCCGGGCCAATGCCATGAGGGTCCCCGATGGTGACGGCTATGGGCAGGGTTAAGTGAGTCACGGTTATGGCCTTGAGAGGTTTGCGTGGCGGATTTCAGTCCACTGGCATATCCGCGAGCAACTGGCCATAGCCTGTGACGCGCTGGCGGATGCACAGTCTGCGCTGGATCTCCCATGCGCGCGCCGGGATCGGGTGTATGACGGGCACGCCGCAATCCTGCTCCAGTTCTTCAATCATCTCCATCACACGCCAGCCGGAGCCCAGCAGATAGATCGCTTGGGCCTTGGGCTGGCGCAGGAAGGCGCGTTTCACGTGGGCGTAGACTTCATAGGGCGAGAGCTGGCCTACATCCTGGAAGGGCACATCAAGCCCTTCCATCCCCAATACGTCAAAGCCCGCTTCGACGAAATATTTGGCGAAGACGTCATTAATGGGTCCATTGAAATAGGTGGCGCCTACAAAGCTCTTGACACCCAGCGCTCTCATGGCGCGCACATGGTTGCTGCCGGAGGTGAAGACGGGAATGTTGTATTTGTCTTCCCAGCGCGCGATCACCTCACACTCGCCTTGGTAGCCCAGCAGCATGAAGGGCGGCGCGCCCTCAGGATGCAGCAAATCCACTTTGGCTTCTGCCAGGCGCGCCAACAGGGGCTCGTAGGGGTCGATGGCCCGTTTGAATTCGTCCACCGTGCCTTTTCGGATGTCGAGGAACAGGGGCAGCAGGCAAACTCCATCGGGCAAGATACGGATCAACTCCTCGATGCCGCCCGGGCGTAGCGTTGGCTTGATGCAGCCGACCACGCCTCTCCAGCTGGTATAGGCCATTTTTTATTTCTCCATCTGGACGGGTTGAACAGGTTGGGTGGCGCGGGGCTTACTCGCTGCCCTGGCGTACGATATCGACATAGCGACGGATGATCGCTTGCGGCGTAGCCGCCATTTTCTCGATAACGGCCCGCACGGCCGCACCGTCGATCGGGCTCAGCTCGAAATTGGCGCGTGCGGCGTCCTCAAGGAAATCCTTGTCCCGCGTCATATCCATAAAGGCTTTTTGCAGAGCGGCGACGCGATCAGCAGGCACATTCTGCGGCGCCAGAAAGGGCAAGGCGATGAAGAAGGACAGTTCCGCAAATTGCATCAAAGCAAGATCGTCTGGATCTGAGAGCAGCTCGCGTCCCGTGGGAATATCAGAGAGTTCTGCGAGGCGGCTCGTGCGGCCCACCTGCAGCAGGGGGCGCACCTTCTTGCCATTCCACAGCGCGGGTTGCCCGCCGCGCACCGACCCCAGACCAATCATCTGCCCATCAAGTTCGCCGCCCTGCATGGCGATGAACATGGGCGCCGCGCCAGGGTAGCCGCGCACGAGCTTGACGTTGAGCTTAAGAACATCGCGGGCGAGGATGGCGAAGGTAAGATTGGTGGAGCCGGGCATGTCCCCACCCAGCCGCACAACCATCTCAGGCTTGCGTAAATCAGCGACGCTTCTGGCTGGATGGGAGTCGTTGACCAGCATCAGATAGGCGTCGCTTGCGTAGGAGGATAGCGATCCGATCCAGTTGAACTTGAGCGGATCGAAACGCACATTGGGATTGCCCTCATAGGCCAATTGCGGCGTGCCGCGCTCCATGATGGCGATGGTCAGGCCATCTTGCTCGCGGCTATTCACCAACTGATTGGCGAGCAGCATGCCCCCGGCGCCTGGCATATTGCGCACCACAACCGAGGGCTGCCCAGGGATAAACCGCCCGATATGTCGCGCGACCAGACGCGCGTTCAGGTCAAAATTGCCGCCCGGAGAGGTCGGTACGACAAGGCTCAGCGCTTTGCCTGCGTAGAACTGCTCCGGCGTTTGCGCGGCGCAGGGCGCGAGTAGGGCCAGGGACAGAATGGCGGCGAGCAAATGAGCGAGGCGAGACGACATTGCGAACTGCCTTTCCATCAGGGGAGGGGCGGCAGCGTGGCGAGCAACTGACCATAGCCGAGCCTTGGCTCATTGACATGCAGGCGCTTCTGGAACTCCCAGACGCGCGCGGGAACGGGATGGAGGACCGGCACGCCGAGATCGCGCTCCAGCAGGTCGATGATATGCAGCGTGCGCCAGCCCGAGCCCAGCATATAGATGGCGTCGGCGCCGCCGCACTTCAGGAAGTGGTGCTTGATGAAGGCGTAGACCTGTTCGCCCGAGAGTTCCTGCGCCTTGTTGAAGGGCGTTTCCATGCCCTCCATGCAACGCACCTCGAACCCGGCGTCGGTGAAATATTGCGCGAAGGTGTTGTTGATTTCGCCGGGGAAGTAGCTGACGCCGGCAATGCTTTTCACCTTCATCGCGCGAAGGGCGGTAATGTGGTTCTGCCCGGCGGTGAAAATCGGCGTTTGATATTTCTTTTCCCAGGCGGAGACGATCTCCGCCTCGCCTTTCAGTCCATGCACCATGAAGGGCGGCGCGCCATTGGGATGGATGGCGTCGCATCCCTGTTCGGCGAGCAGGGCGATCTGGGTTTCATAAGCGCCCATCACGGTGGCGAATTCGGCGCGTGTGCCCTGTCGGATATTGGTGAAGAGGGGCAATATGCCGATCCCTTCCGGCATGAGGCGGATGAATTCCTCCAGCGCGCCGGGGCGCAGGGTGGGATGGATGATGCCGGCAATGCCGCGCCAAGCCGAAAAAGCCATGTCAGTGTCCCCGTGGTGAAAAGCGCCAGAGCGAGCCGCGACGCGGCGCATGGCCTGCGTCGAACCAGTGAAAATTGGACGGTGAGCGCTGCTTGTTGCGATCCGTCATTGGACCAGCCTCCCTTGTGGACGGCTTATGCTGCGCCCCTCTGTTTCAAGATGCCTTCTGTGCGACTTTTTGACAAGCGTGCCGCCCGCTCGCGCTGGATTCAGTTTACTTGGCGATGGCCAGATCGCGCAATCGCTGGATTCGCGGGGGCGGCGACCCATAGGCCTTTTTGAGTAGAGCTTGTATCGCTGTGGCGTCCAGCAGATAGATGGGAGCGTTTTCGCTGGCGGCGTCGGTCAGAAAATTCGGGTCGCGCGCAGTGTCGATGAAAGCCTTTTCCAGAATTTCCATCTGCGCGGCGGGCACTTTGGGTCCCAGCACATAGGGGCTGCCGATTTCCTGTTCGGTGAAGGCCAGTTCAAAAACCGCCCGCCCTTCAGCATCAGGGATCAGGTCCAGCGCGGTTGGCGCATCCGGATAATCCATGTCTCGGTTCATGCCGAATTGCAGGAGGACTTTTCCCGTTCCCGCCTTCATCCAGCCAGCGATCTTGTTTTTCAGCGGCGCCGTTGTGCCGCCGCTCACATGTCCATCCACTTCGAAACGCTCTACCGCCAGCATTCCTGCGGTGGATCCCTCATAGCCTTCGATGGGTTTCAGCTTCGACCCATAGAGCGCATTGAGCATCCGCGCATACATGGAATTGGGAGAGTTCGAGGCTTGAGAACTCAGCGTGACCTCACGCTTCTTGAGATCTTCCGGACTTTGGAGGCCAGATTTCGCGTTCACCGCGAGAACGCCGGTGTCGCGTTTCAGCGACCCCAGCCATTGGAAGGTGAAGGGATCGAATTGCAGCGACTGCTCATGATGGGCATAGAGTTTGGACAGGCTCACAGAGCGCGGCAGGGCGCCGATATAGGTCCCGTCCTGCGGCGCCAGATGATAGATGTAGTTGGCGGCCTTGACGCCTTCCGCGCCGGGCATGTTCTGCACAATGATTGTTGGCGCGCCGGGAATACGCTTCCCCAGATGGCGCGCCAGCAGCCGCGCATATTGGTCGTATCCTCCGCCTGCGGAGGAGGCGCTGACAATGAAAATCTTTTTGCCACTATAAAAATCCTGAGCGATAGCCGTTTGAGCGCCTGACAGCGCAACCGCCAGCGCGAGCGCATGGATGCAATTCGGCCATGCCATGAAAATCCTCCCTGCAGGCCCTTTTATAAGGCGTCTTTGCTGGGTCGCCGCAACTCGGCGCTCCTTGAATGATCGCTAATCCGCCGGAGGCTCGTAGAGCTTTGGCTCCATCCGCACCGGCACTCCCTCTCGTTTCATATAGTCTTCGAACTCCTGACGCAGGAAGGGGTCCTCGGCGTGGTAGGGGATGGCGACGCCCCCCTTCTTGATGTCGATGGCCCATTTGTCAGTCATCGCCTCTCCCGGAAGTCCGGGTTTGCGGGCGGGATGATTGTTCGGGCCGAACCATGCGGTGACGCGCAGCGGGTCCTTCGAGACGCCGAAATGCTGGTGGTTCCAGTCGCCCGTCATAGGCGCCGCCGAGACCATGCCGCCGGCCTCATAGTCTTGTCGCAGAACCTTGTCCGCATGCCCGTCTTTCCAGGGCGTCGAGCCGTAGATCGCCGGCCATGTATAGGTATAGCCCTTGCCCTTGACGCAGATGAGCACTGCGCAGCTTTCATGCGCATGGGCCTTTGAGTAGCGGCCCGTTTCATGCTGGCCGATCCACAGGTGAAAGCGCTGTCCCGCCATTTCCGGTTCGATGCGCCGGTAGCCCGGGGACCTGCGGTTATCCAGCGGCATTTCGCAATTGATGATGTCGGGCATGAAATTGGTGCGGCGCATGGCCAGGCCGCGCACGGGGTCAGGCTCCAGATCGTCGCGGCTTTTGAAGTAATCGTCTTCGCCGGAATAGCGGTCTGTGAAGTTGAAGGGGCATTCGAAGACGAAGCGGGGATTGTCGAAGAGGTTCATGATGTTGGGCGCAGAGGTGCCGCAGATCATGATGGCTGGCGCATTCGTCGCGTTGACAAAGCGATGGTAGGCATTGAGCGGGATCGAGAAAAGCGAGCCCTTCTGCCATTCGAAGGTCTGCTTCTTCGTCTGGCCTTCCTGCCAGACCTCCGTCGAGCCTCGCCCTTCGGCGATATAGCATTGCTTTTCGTAGAGGTGATGCTCGATGTTGAGCGCGCCGCCTGCGGGGATTTCGACCACATAGGAGCCCCAGAGTCCTTCGGTGCCGTAGAGCTGGATATAGGAGCCTTTGCCGCCCAGCCGCTTCCATGGCGCCATCGGGAGGTCTTGCGCTCGCCTCAGGCCAATGCCGCGATAACAGGGAATTCCCTCCGCCTCTATGAAGCGGTCATAGGGCATTGCGGGGCGCTTGAACTTGCCAAAGCCTGCATTCTCACCGGCCTTAGGTTCATGCCAATGCGTGGTTGTTTCATCATGCGGCATAGCTTCGCTCCCCATACTTTTAAGGGAACTTATGCCTGGTGGAGACCCTTCGCAACCCTGCCGCTCGTCGCGCGTGGTCGCCACCGCAGCGGCGAAGCGACCCCTCACGGACGATGTCATCCGTGAGGGGAATATAGCTGTCAGGCGCTAAGCGTCAGCGCCATCAAGCCAGCGCCTTCAAGGAGGGGCGTTCTTTCCATTGGGCGAAGGCTTTGGCCAGTTTCGGATGGGTGTCGCGCCATTTCAGGTCGGGCTGGGCGAGATCCAGATAGAGCAGGGCGCTGGCGCAACCGACATCCGCCAGCGTGAAGCTGGAGCCCATGCAAAAGCCGTTTGGCCCCATGTCCCTTTCCATGGCGTCGAGCCCCGCGTCGATCTTGCGTTGATGCTTCGCGATAAATTCAGGTCCCTTGCGTTGCTCGGGCGGGGCCCGGTGCTCATGGGAGATCTGCACGGTGGCGTCGGTGACGCCGTTGCCAAGCGCCTCCCAACGGCGTGCCTCGATGCGGGCTTCGAAATCCTTTGGTAGTAATGTCGGGTTCCCGGCGCAACCGTCCACATATTCAACGATGACCGAAGAATCATAGAGGCCCTTGCCGTCATCGCGGATCAGGGTCGGGATCTTGGCGAGCGGATTGGCGCCGGTCACTTCATCGCTGTTCGGCAAGGCTGGATCGTATTCGAACGCCAGACCTTTCTCGACCATGGCGATGCGAACTTTCTGCACATAGGGACTGCGGCTTGAACCGAGCAATTTCATGATTATTCACTTTCCTTGAGGTGATTGTTTGCTGTCCAGAGCGTCATGGCTTGACGATGGGCGTTGGTAGTTGAGGCGGCGAGATATTCGCCGTCGCATGGGATATTTTCGCGCGCTCGAACCGTATGTCGCCTTCCACCTCGCCGCAAGCGACCAACCCATCGCAACAGTGAGCCACGCCGCAACCTCCGCACTCCGGACAGGGCGTCAATCCAATGGCCGCGCGCTGCATGCCGGATCCATCACACAGATTGCATCGCATTTCGCCTCCCGCAGCGAATCAACAAAAGTTTCCGACGAAAAGTATACTCCAGCGCAAATAGAGGCTTCAATGCGCGCGATTAGTTACGTTCGAGGGTCTGGCGCGCGCGCTCGATGACGGCGGGCGGCAAGGCGGCGGCGTCCCTGAGCAATGTGTTGATTTCGTCCGCTGTGACCAGGTTCACCTCGACATTGCCCCGCGCGGCGTCCTTTAGAAATTCCGGGTCTTTCATGGTGGCGTCAAAAGCGTCGCGCAGAGCCTTGGCGCGATCAGCTGGGATCCCTGGCGGTCCTACGAAGGGGCGGCCCATGACTTCGCGTGCGAGCAGAAACTCCAGCGCCTTCCGGTCGGTCTCATCTTTTATCAGTTCGCGGATACGTGGCACACCCGGCAGGTCCGGCGCCTCGCTCACGCCGGTATGGAAGAGGATGTTGACCTTCTTGTTGAGCACCCAGTCGGGCTTCAATGACATGATGGCGCTCATGGACCAATAGGCGATGCCCTGCAATTCTCCGGTTTCCAGCTGCAGCGAGGCTTCCGACGTGTCGCGATAGCCTGACACGATCTTGAATTTGGTTCCCGCCAGGACATTGTAGGCGCGTGGGATGATCTCTGAATCCGCTCCAGCGCCTGTGCCTGGGACAAGCAATTCGATTTTCCGCAGATCCTCGAATGTTTTGACCGGCGATGTTCCCCAGGAAAGGGCGATGGCGACCTCCCGGTTCATGCTGCCGATCCAGGTCAGCTTGAGCGGATCGAATTCGATATCTTTCTTCCCCATGATCGGGTCAAAGGGATTGCCGCGACTGACCGTGCCGAAGACGGTCCCATCTTTGGGCGCGATGCGGTTGAGATAATCCACCAGCTTGAGGCCGCCTGCGCCGACCATGTTCTGCACCACGATATTGGGTGAACCGGGGATATGGCGGATCATGTGGCGGGAGAGCAGGCGTGCATAGGTGTCATAGGTCGATCCAGCGCCGGAATAGACCATCATCTGGATCTGTTTGCCCTTGTAGAATTCTGCAGGCGTTTGCGCCTGCGCCAGGCTGGCGCCGATCATGATCGCGGCGCCCGCCAAGGCGGCGCGGCGCGTCATCATCTTTTCAGAATTGGCATGCATGGTCACCTCGGACAGAAGATGGAATGCGCCTCAAATCCCCGTCAGTATGGCGCTGCCGGACGCGTAGACCTCCTGATCCCCATAGGCTGCGCGGCGGCTGCGAAAGAGCGGGGAGGCCTGCGAGCCCAATTCCACCTTCAGCAAGCCCAGCATCTCGTCGCGCCTATTGCTTTGTTGGTGAAACATCATGCCCGTAAGTCCCGTGAGGCAGCCATGGCGCAAGCTGGTCGTGATCCGCTCGGAGGTCTCGTCAACGCAGGACATGATCGTCGCCTCGCTCATGGTGCAGAGCAGGTGCGCGCCCTGCATCTGGCGCCTGGCTTGCGTCTTGGCGCCTGGAGCCAGACTGATGTAGGCGGCGCCGATGGCGCTGTCGCCCAGTTGTAGAGACGTATCGCCATTCAGCCTAGTCAGATCAGCTTGAAGCGTGGCTTCCAGCGCCTTCGCCTGACGCGCGCTCATGGGGGAAGAATTATGGAAGAGGAAGTCCTCGTTCCGATAAAGCCCCATGAGATAACGCATGTCGTTCAGAGACAGCAGTCGCGCGCGGGTGGCGCCGTCAGCCCTTAGCCTGCAGGTCGCGTTGACCGGAGTGGTGAAGACCATGTTCGGTCCCCAATGTGTCTCATGGCGCGCGCCATTGGACAATTCGGTTTCGCTGACGCCCGATCCTTCAAGTACATAGAAGCAGTCTTCATAGAGATGGCGAAGGGGCGTCGAGCTTTGGCCTGGAGCCAGTTCGAACAAGAAGGCCGATAGAAAATCGCATCGCCCCTCCACATGGCATATTGCCCCATTTATCCCGAATCGAGCCCAGGGCCTGGTTTCAAGCGCATGAAGGTCGAGCATCGCGCTCTCCACTATAGGCACGCCTTCGGCTTTCGCCCAGTTCAGATAGGGATCGACGAGATATTTCGCGCTGAGATCGGGCGCCGTCTCGCTCATGGTCAAGCCTTCCTCTTGAATTTGCTTTCGTCGATGAATTGACCCATGCGCGATTCAACCCCGTTTTTCGCGATTTCATGGAGCCAGATGTCATGTACGCGCATGTCCTGATCTTCATATTCCACTTGTGCGCCACCCTGTTTCACATCCTTGTCGACGCCCACATCCCAGATCTCCCGCTTCATCTTGAGCAGGGGATAGCGCACAGTTCCAATTTGCAGCGCGAGGTAGCGCGAGGGATGGTCGGCGACGTTGAAGTGCTGATGGAACATGGAGTCGGGCGGGCAGTAAACGCAGCCATGCTCCCAGTCCACGCGGGTGAAGTCCTCGTTCTCCTCACGCCACAACAGCGAATAGCCCTTGCCAGTCACCGCGAAAACGCAGACCCCGTCAAAATGCCGGTGGCCTTTCTTGTAGGTGCCGACGGGCATTTCCGAAGAATGAGCGCCGATGGTGTTTTCGGTGAGCATGAAACGCAGGTTGGAGCCGCCCGCGCCGCGCTTGGCCCATTGGCGCAGTTCGAAGCCAGAGAGATCCGGTACGAAATTGGTTTCCCACTGGTGCCGCCCCGGCGAAATCGAGATGAATTCGCCTTCGCCCGCGAAATAATTCGCATGCCCCACCCGCTCGGGGAAACTCACGGGGCAATTGAAGATCAGGTTTTCATCGCGAAACCGTCCCATGGTGAAAACCATATTGTTGACGGAGGCGAAGCGGGCGGGCTCGCGGCCCGATCCGTTGAAATATTGGTGACGGGCGTTCAGCGGAATGGAAAAGAGGCTCTTGGGTCCCCATTCGAATTGGTGCTTGCGGCCATCCTCCAGTTCCACGGTCGTCGAGCCATGACCGGAGATGACATAGATCACCTCTTCGCAGATATGTTTCAGCGGGGCGGATTTGCCGCCGGGCGGCAGTTCAAAGGCGAAGATGGAGATATAGTCGTCGCGCCCCTTCAGGTGGCAGAAGGCGCCGTTCATGCCATAGCGGTCCCAATGCTTGACCGGGACCTTTCGGATGTCGATACCGAAATCCTCGACAATTGGCACGCCTTCGCCGCGCGCCCAGTCGAGATAGGGATCGGGGAGTTTGATGGAGGGCATTGGTCGTCCTTGGTCTGATGGCATGGGTCTCAGCGCATGGCCTTGCGAACGCGCTCTAGCGTTTCTGCGTCCGCGCGATAGGCCTTGTCGACAAGGCCTTCGAGAATCTCTGGAGGCACATAGGATATGTTCAGCCGCAACTTTTTGCTTTCTTCAATGAGATCCGGGTCGCGCAAGGCGGCCGCAAAGGCGGCTCGCAGCGCGCTCAGTCGCTCGGGCGGCACGCCCGGCGCCGCCACAAAGGGGCGCCCCATGCCCGCGCGCAGGAGGAAAAAATCAACGGCGCGCTGTTCCGCCTCGGATTGGGCGAGGCCGGCGAGGGTGGGGACATCCTTCATGCGTTCGTCGGGAGTCATGGTCCCCTGAACCAGCAGGCGTCGCGTTCCGTCGCCAAAGGTTGGTTCACGTGCGGCCGTGTCATAGCTGATGAAAGTTCCCTGCGCTTCATTGCGCTCAACGGCGAGGTTCATGTCGCGCGAGCCCGGATAGCCCTGAACGATGCGCAGCTTCCATCCAAAGAGCCTGGCGAGAACCTGCGGGTAGGTCTGGCTATCGGCGCCGCTGCCGGTGGAGGCGACGATGAGCTCCTTATCGCGAAGCTCGCGCACGTGAGCGACCGGGGCGTCGGTGCGAACATAAGCCACGATCACGTCGCTGTCCGGGCTTCCCAGCCAGTTGAATTTGCGGGGATCAAATTGCACCCCGCCGCCGCCCAGAACCGCCTCGAAGGGAACGCCCCGATTGATCACGCCGATGACCGTGCCGTCCTTGGGGGCGACGTTATAGACCTGGTTGGCGGCGACCAGACTCCCGGCCCCTGGCGCATTTTGAGGCACAACAAGGGGTTGCCCGGGGATGTGTCGCCCCATGTAGCGGGCCGCCAGTCGACCCCAGAGATCATCGGACCCGCCCACGCCATACCCGATCGTGATCGTGACCGTCTTGCCGCGATAGAAGGATTCGACCGAGGGGGATTGCGCCTGCCCCGGCTGCGCCCATAGGGTCGGCAGCGCCACCGCCAGAAAACCCGTTAAGCCCCTCAACATCCACGCTCCTCCTGCGCCGCTCTGTTGGGGCGGCTGCCTGGAGCTCAGTCGATCAGGCTCGCCGGTGCAGGTCAAGCGGCTCGGAGGCGGAGCGGTTGACAGGCCTCGCGCGCAGGGGCAACAAGAGATTGCAAAAAATTTAAGGGGAGACTGGTCCATGGATGACGCCAAAATCGCCGTGCGAAGCCCAGTGGCCGCCACGGATAGCGCCGTGGTCTTTTCCATGCGTAACCTGCCGCTGCTGGAGCAGGGCACCACTTATGACCCCCTCGCGACCGCTGAGAACCTCTGGGTCAGCGTCAAGGTCTACGCCAGCGGCGGCGAGAACGCCCTCCATTCCCACGGGGGCGAGGATCACTCCTTTATCGTCTTGCAGGGCAAGGCCACCTTCACTTTCGCCGATGGTCGGACCGAATTGGTGGGCGTTCATCAGGGCGTGATGATCCCCAGGGACGTGGAATACAAGTTTGAGGCGGATGAGGCCGAAAATCTGGTCATGCTTCGGGTCGGCGGCGGCGAGCGCAGCGTCAAGGGCCTCGATGACCTGTCCCGCGTCGGCACCCCCAAGGATGTGATGAAGCTGACCAAATTCAGCGATGGCTCCACCAAGGTCGGCGACGATCCCAAGAATGGCGAAACCTCGAAGAAGCGCATCTACGCCAAGGCCAAGTTCTTTTCCCCCGAGTGACGTTCATCCGTTGAATCTGGCCACTGCAGCCTGAAGACAACAGCAAGCGCGTCTGACCGCGCCATCGCAGAAGGAAGCGACCCATGCCTGAATTGCCCGTTGACGCCTCCAAATTCGCAGGCATGTCGGAAGAACAAGCCCGCACCTTCCCCCGGCGCACCGTGGTTGGCGAGGATTTGAGCAATGACGAGCTGTCCGCCATGCCCAAGATGGTGTCTACGGATTCTCATGTGATGGAGCCCGAGGAGCTCTGGCGTGAATTGCCCAAGCGGCTTCAGGAGCACCTGCCGAAAGTGCCCTTCCGCAACTCTCCCCCTGGCGCGACCGACCCCCATCTGCGCCTGCAGGATCAGGACACCGATGGCGTGGCGGCGGAAATTCTCTTCCCCAACTACGGGATGGCGCTCTTCGGCATGGATGATGTCGAGACCCAGCAGGAAGCCTTCAAGCTCTACAACGACTGGATGCATGGTTTCTGCAAGGCCGACCCCAAGCGCCTCTATGGCAGCCCGCTGGTTTCGGTCTACGACATGAAGGCGGGCATCAAGGAGATGCAGCGCGGTTTCGATATGGGTCTGAAGGGCGCAATGATCTGGCAGGTCCCTGACCCGCGCCTGCCCTTCACCTCAGAACATTATGAACCCCTTTGGGCTGCCTGCGCTGAGGCCAAGCAGCCGGTCATCTGCCACATTCTGACCGGCCATTCCTATACCAAGACCGGCCAGAAGGGCGGCGTACAGGGCCTCAAGGACGCCACCAACACAAAGACGAATGACTCCGCCAATACCCTGTTCGATTTCATCTTCTCCGGCGCCTTTGATCGTCATCCCGACCTGAAGCTGCTCATGGCGGAAAGCGAGATTGGCTGGCTGCCCTTCCTCCTTCAGCAATGGGACTATTATTTCGAGCGGTTCCGCCACAGCCGACCCTTGCCCATCAATCGCAAGCCCAGCGAGATCTTCGCCGAGCATGTCTACGGGACCTTCCTTGAGGACTATGTGGGCACGCGCTTCTTCCCCTGGTGGGGCGAGAAGAACTGCATGTGGTCCAACGACTATCCGCATTTCAATATGACTTTCCCCCATTCAAGACAGGTGGTGGAGCATCATCTGAAGGGATTGTCCGAGGAGCGCCGTCAGCGTTTGACCCGCGACAATGCGATCAACCTGTTCCAGTTGGAACTTGCCTGAGATGTAGCCGCCGTCCCTGCCGCCATCGCGGCCGGGATGGCGACCAATCGTCATGCGCCGCAGCTTGCGGCGCGATATGCTCGCCTTGCGCGCCACGGAAGAAGGCTCATGCGCAAGTGGGAAGGAAAAGCCAAGATGAAGAAAGCGATGATAGCGCTTGCCTTCGGGCTTGCCATCGCCGATCCGGCGATGGCGCAAACCGCCGAGCCCTCCTTCTTCGCAGGCAAGACCATCAACGTGCTCATCGGCTACGCCGCAGGCGGCACCTATGACGCCACCGCCCGCCTGGTGTCGCGCCATATGCCCAAGCATATTCCGGGGCATCCGAATATGTTGCCCCAGAACATGCCAAGTTCGGGCGGCATCAAGACGGTGTTGAATCTTTATTCGGTCGCCCCGCGAGATGGTACGACCTTGGCCATCCTGTCGCGCAGCTATCCCATCGAACCCGTCTTCAATCCCCAGACGGCGCGATATGATCCAAAGCGCTTCATCCCCATTGGCAGCACCAGCAACGAGGTTTCGGTGGCGGTGGTCTGGCATACGCGCGGGATCCATTCCATCGATCAGTTGATGACGGAGGAGATCACCACGGGCGCCACTGGCCTCACGGACGATACAGGACGCTTTCCGACCCTGCTGCGCAATCTCACCGGCGCCAAGATCAAACTCGTCAACGGCTATCCCGGGGGTAACAATGTCACCATGGCCATGGAAAAGGGCGAGGTGGATGCGCGCTTTGGCTGGTCGTGGGGCAGTCTGAAGAGCCGTTCGAAGGCGTGGCTTGATGAAAAGAAGATCAACATCATCGTTCAAATGGCCCTGGAAAAGGCGCCTGACCTGCCGGATGTGCCGTTGATCATGGATTTCGCAAAGAGCGACCTCGACAAGAAGGCGCTGGAACTGCTTTTCTCCTCCCAAGTCATGGCCTGGCCCATTGTCGCCCCGCCTGACGTGCCAGCGGATCGGGTTGCAACCCTGCGCAAGGCTTTCAACGATACGATGAAAGATCCCGATTTTCTCGGCGATGCAAAAAAGCTGAATATTGACGTGGAGCCGGTGACGGGCGAAGTCATGCAGGCCCTGGTGGCGCGGGTCAGCACCTTTGACAGGGCTGTTGTGGATCGCGCATTGGCGTTGACAGAGGCCAAGTGAGCGGCAGGGACTTGAGCCTTGGTTCCAACGCTTGGCGTATGCCAGGCTTGCCTGCCAGGTTGATTTCGCTCTAGCCTATCGGTCACTCACTTTTTGAGCGCCCTGGCATGGGCCTCATGGAAGGAGGCTGATATGCGTTTCTTTGTTTTCGGATTCGCGGCCCTCGGGTTGCTGGCTTTGAACGCGCCCGTCCAGGCGCAGACAAAGGGCATTTCTCAAACGCCAGATAATATACAGGAGCTTTTTCAATTCCTGTATCAATGCGCCAAGGTTCCGCCGGGCGTTGAGGGTTCTGAGCTCACACTTAGATTCAGCCTGACCCATTACGGCGCCCTGCGTGGCAAACCGATGATCACCTATTCGAAACTGGTGGGCAGCCCGGAGGATCAGCGGGTCTTCGTCTCCGCCGCCCTGGACGCTTTTGAAAAATGCATGCCCGTGCCGGTGACCGAGAATTTCGGGAAGATCGTTGCCCAGAAGATGATCGTGATGCGATTCCCGAGGCCTCGAGAGACCAGAACGTGATTCTGGAACAAAGGCTTTATCCGTCTCAGGTTTGCGGCGACCAAAAAGCATCTGCTCTCGTGAAATTCAAAGAAGAGTCAGTTTGACAGTTCGTTTCAGCGTGTTTCATATTTCATCTGGCGCAGATCAGTTCTTCTACCTTGGCGACACCGCCAATGTGCCCGCGCTCTTCGTGCGCAATCCCCAGTGGCATGTGTTCTATGATCAGGATGGACCGGGCGCGGAGGCGACGCGGCGGAAGATGTTTGACCGCATGGTGGCGGAAAATGCGCTCTGCGCCTGCACCCATTTCCCCTATCCCTCCGTAGGCCGCATCCAGCGGGACGGCAAGGGCTACGCCTACGCGGGCGTCTGACTTGGCTGCGGAGACTTTGGCGCCGCAGTCCCTCACACCTTCAATGCGCCCGCGCTGCGTGGTTGGCCCTTCAGCGCCTCGCTGGCGAGGCCTGGCCAGGCGATGGGTGAGCTGGCTTGCGCCAGAGCCTCCTCCCACGGCTTTGCGGGGTCCCACTGACGCGCCACAAGGCGCCGACCCGTCACCCCATCGGACAGGCGCGAGGCGAGCCAGCAGATGGGCGCCGCCATCACTACGGGGTCGATGAGCTTCTCTCGATCATAGGGCGAATCCTCGGGTATCATCGCTGTCGCCGCTGCGCCGCCGGGGATCAGCACATTCATCGTGACGCCTGTCCCCTCGAGGTCCTGAACCCAGCCATTGCTCACGGCCTCAAGAGCTGCTTTCGTCGCGCCATAGGGCATATTGCCGCCACGGATCATGGTGGAGAAACTCGTGGTGACATTGACGATGCGGCCCCAGCCTTGCGTAACCAGATGGGGCGCCACTGCGCGTGAAAGCAAAAAAGCGCCGTTGATATTCACGTCGATCAGGTCGCGCCATCTCTGCGGCTCGATCTCCCAGAACTTGATGGGATCGCGCAGATAGTCATACCGGATATGGGGCATGCCGAGCCCGGCGCAGTTGACGAGCACCTGCACGCAACCGAAGCCATGCAAGGCGGCGCTCACCGCGCGGGCGCAATCCTCTTCACTGCGAATGTCCGCTGTCAGCGTCAGCAGGCTGGGGGACTCCTGCGTCGCCGCGCGCAGAGCCGCTAGGCCCCTGCCGCTCACATCGAGGGCGCAGACGCGCGCGCCCGCCTCCAGCAAACCGAGGGCCATGGCCTTGCCCAGCCCACTGCCCGCGCCCGTTACGATGCAGACGGTTCCCTCAAGAGCGACGCATGACATGATCAATTCTCGCTATACACGGATTTCAGGCGCTGGGTGAGCGCATCGGGCAGGGCGCCCAGATTTTGGCTGAAGGTTTGCAATTGTTCGCCAGCAAGCGGGCTGACGCTGAGGCGCGTCATGCGCAGCTCGTCCAGAAACTCCTTGTTGGTCATGGTCGCGTCAAAGGCGCGGCGCAGGGCGCTCACCCGGTCCGCCGGGACATTGGGCGTGGAGAAGAACGAAGTGCCGATTTCCGTGGCGTTCACCAGCGCTTCAAGGATCTGCTTTTCCTGCGGGTCCTCGGTCAGCTCGATCACCGTTGGCGTATCCGCCAGATCGGGATGGCGCTTGAGGCCGAACTGCACGAGGAAGCGTACCTTTTTCTGTTCGATCCAGTCGGGATGGGCGACTTTCAGCGCTTCCCAGGCGGTGTTGTGGCCCTCCGCCTCGCCGCGCTCCACCGCCAGCATGGCCTCATTGGTGCCCTTGTAGCCCATGATCAACTTGAATTTGTAGCCAAGCAGCTTGTTCATCACGGTGGGATAGATGGAGACCGTGGAGCCAACGCCTGTGCCTGCCAGAATAACTTCCCGCGTGCGTGCGTCCTTCACCGAGGTCACTGGACTGGCGCCGTTGATGAAGATCATGTTGATGAGCGAATTGATGCGCCCGATCCAGTTGAATTGCGCCGTATCGAAGCGCACGCCCTGAGCGCCGATCTTTTGCTCCAGCGACAGGGTCGGCGCCCCGATAGCGAGCACGGAGCCGTCCTGCGGCGCGACTGAATAGACATGGGCCGCCGCCTGGAAGCTGCCCGCGCCGGGCATGTTGCGAACGACGATGGCGGGATTGCCCGGGATGTGCTTGCCCATATGACGACCAAGCGCCCGCGCATATGCGTCATTGCTGCCGCCCGTGGGAAAGCCGATGATGAGATCAATGGTTTTGCCACGGTAGAAATCGGCAGGTGTCTGCGCTTGCGCGCTTGCACCCATCCACAGCGCCGCGCAGATAGCGGCCAGTATCTTGAACATCCTCGTCTCCCCGATCTTTTGTTCACACGCCCGCGCAGGCGTTGGTCACGCCCCCATCAACCACCAGCATCTGGCCGGTCACATAGGCGCTGTCATCGCTGGCGAAATAAAGCGCGGCATAAGCCACATCAAAGCCAGTGCCCATGCGCCGCATGGGGATGATGGCGTTGCGCGCGGCCGCATAGTCCTTCGCGCTGGTGAAGCCCTTCAGTTCGTAGTTGGGGCGACCGCCGACCTTGCGATTGATGAAGGGCGTGTCGATATAGCCAGGCAGCACGCAGTTGGCGCGTATCTGCTGGGGCGCATGGTGGACGGCGATGTTGCGCGTCAATTCATTCAGCGCGCCCTTGGCGGCTGAATAAACCGCCGTCGGCAGGTTCAGGTAGCGAATCGAGGAAATCGACGAGACATTGATGATCGAGCCGCCGCCTTGCTGCGCCATGATGGGCGCCACGGCGCGGCAGGTGAGCATAGCGCTCGTCACATTGCGCGCCATTGTGATGTTCCAGTCCTCAAGGGTCATGTTGCCGAGGTGCTTGCCCGTGCCGGAACCGCCGACGTTGTTGTGTAGGACATCGATACGCCCATAGATCTTCACCGCTTCTTCGACGACCCCGGCGACATCATCTTCCTTTGTCATGTCGCCGCTGAGCGCCATGGCCTCGCCACTCGCCTGATGGATCAGCGCCACAGTCTCCTGCGCGGCCTCAAGCCGCAGGTCCACGACCACGACCCGGGCGCCCTCGCGCGCATAAACGAATGCCGCCGCTTTCCCGTTGCCCCAGCCCTCGCCAATGGAGCCGCCGCCGATCACCAGGGCGATCTTGCCCTTCAAGCGATCACGACCCGGCATGTGTTCCAGATCCATCATTTCCTCCCGACTATCTTGCAGTTCACTTTAGGTATCGCCCTCCTAAGCGCAAGTCTTCTGCAAAAAGCGATTGTTCCGTCCGTGACCACTATCTATCCTGCTTCGGACGCACCGTGCGATGCAGCTTTGGCGTCGCCAAAAACATCTTTGAACCTGCGGGGGAGTGATACCTATGTCGAAGAGCCGGGATGAGACGCGCATCTTCAACAAGAACCGCTTCAAGCTCGGCCTGTTCGGCGCGAATTGTTCCGGGGGCCTGTCGCTGACGAAGGCTCCTGAACGCTGGCGCGCCACCTGGGGGGACAATGTCACCTCTGCGCGCCTCGCCGAAGAGGCGGGGCTTGAATTCTTGCTGCCCATTGGCCGCTGGGTTGGCTACAAGGGCGTGACGGACACGCAGGGCACGACCTTCGAGACCCTGACCTGGGCTTGCGGTCTTCTGGCCTCCACCAAGGGCATCAACTGCTTTGGCACCCTGCATGTCTCCTTCGTCAATCCCGTCTTCGCCGCCAAGCAGATGGTGACGGCCGATCACATCGGGGGCGGGCGCTTCGGCCTCAACATCGTGTCAGGCTGGAACCCCCTGGAATTCGACATGTTCGGCGTCGATCTCAGGGAGCACGACGACCGCTACGCCTACTCGCAGGAGTGGATCAATATCGTCAAACGCATCTGGTCGGAGGAACAGCCCTTCGATCATGACGGCGAAAATTTTCACTTGAAGGGCGTTTTGTCGAAACCCAAGCCCTTCTGGGGCTCACGCCCCATTCTCGTCAGCGCAGGCAATTCGCAGATGGGCCGCGCCTTCGCCGCGCAAAACGCCGATTGTCTCTTCACCGCGATTCCCAATTTCGAGGATGGCCCGGCCAAGATCGCCTATTTTCGCGCGCAGGCGCCAGAAGGTCAGTTGCGCAACATTTTTTCAAGCGCCCATCTCATGTGCCGCCGCACCCGCAAGGAGGCGCAGGAGTATCATCACTATATCGTCCATGAGATGGGGGACTGGGAGGCGGCGGAATATGCTGCGGCCTTTCGCGGAAAGCGCAAGGGAAGCTGGATGAGCGACGAAAAGGATTTGCAGGCGCGGCTGATCCTTGGTTCGGGCTATCCGATCATCGGCAGCTATGATGATGCAGTGGAGGTCTTCCAGAAGATGGCCGATCTTGGGCTCGACGGGCTGGCTCTGGGCCTGATCAACTATATCGATGACATCCCCCATATCCGCGATGAGATCTTGCCGCGCATGGAGCGGGTGGGCCTGCGCGCGCCCCATCGGGAGGGGGATGGGGCGTAAGCAGGTCGCGCGCGCTAGCCGTTACGGGCGCGCTGGTTGTGGTGTCGGAGCTTGAATGGTCACGTCCACTCCCACGGTGATCTCCATCAGATCATCGCCCGCAACCAGTGGGCCATGGTAGCCTTCGGCGCGCACCTCCGCCACCGCCGCATCAGGCGTAGGTGGTGGGTTTGCAGCGTTTCCCAGCAGAACAAAATGGGTCAGCACCGCCGCCTTGGGATGCGCCTGGTCAAGAGTGCGGGCGAGGCTTTGCGGTGAGCTGTGATATTCGAACTGACGCTGGACAAAGGCCGTCCCGCGAAGGGCTGGCGCCGCAGCGACGACTTCATGCACTAGCAGATCAACCCCGCGCGCCTGTTCTACCAGCGCTGGCGTGAAAGTCGCGTCGCCGGAAATCACAACGCTCTTGCCCGCGAAATCGATCCGATAGCCATAGGCCGGCTTCACCACGCCATGGTCCACCTCGAAGGCTGTGACGCGCAAGCCAGCTTCTTCGAAGACCGCGCCCGCCTCCTCGATCTCGGTCACGTTGAAGTCTATACCCGCCGTTGGCAGTCCCTCTTTTTCGCTGCGGTAGGCGATGTCGGGCGCAAAGCCCGCCTTCAGGGATTGGGCGAGCAAGGATGTCTTTTGCGGCCCGATCAGGCGCAGCGGTGTCTGGCGGCGACCATATTCCGGTTGCAGCCAGCCCGTCAGCCAGAGATCCGGAAGTCCCACGAGGTGATCGGAATGCAGATGGGTGAGGAAGACGGCGTCAATGGAGCTGAGGGGTTTTTTCAACTGCCACAGCCGTTGTGAAACGCCTCGCCCCGCATCGAACAACAAGCGCTTGCCGCCAGCCTCGATCAGGGTCGCGGGCCCTTGTCGGTCCATGAGGGGAATGGGCGCGCCTGTGCCCAGCAGAGTCACCTTGATCTCTTGCGCCCATGCTGGGGCGCTCAAGAGCATCGCAATGAAACAACCGACCACGCGATGCAGAGCCATCAGCCGCCTACCATTCGCCGATAATGACGCCATGGGACCGCGCGCCATTGGTGCGCGCTTCCACCTGTTCGTCGGTCACGGTGACGCGGTTGCGGCGGGAGGTCAGGCGGTCGAAGAGTTTCGTGCGCATGGTCTCGCGCACCTGCCCGTGGTCGGGGGATTCGCCGAGATCCACGACTTCGTCCGGGTCCGCCTGCAGATCGAAGAGTTGCGGTCGATAACCGGTGTAGTGGATATATTTCCAGCGGTCGTCGCGCACCATGAAGATGCGGCATTCGGCGGGTGTGCGCCCCAGCGTCAGGCGGGCCTTGTAAAAGGAATAATCGAGTTCGCTGAAAACGAAATCGCGCCATGCGCTCATTTGTTCACCGCGCAGGATCAGCAGCAGGGAGCGGCCTTCGAGGCGGTGATAGGCGGGCTCCATCCCATGGGCTTCCATGAAGGTGGGAACGAGGTCGATGGCCTCCACCAGCTTGTCACAGACCGTGCCGCGCGTCTTGTCGGCGGCGCTGTCGGGGTCATAGATGATGAGCGGCACACGCACGCTGGCGTCGTGGAACAGCTCCTTTTCGCCGAGCCAGTGATCGCCGAGATAATCGCCATGATCGCTGGTGAACACGATCATCGTGTCCTTCATGCGCCCTTTGTCTTCGAGCATGGTGAGCACGCGGCCCAGATGATCGTCGATCTGCTTGATCAGGCCCATGTAGGTGGGCATCACTGTCTCGCGCACCTCATCGCGCGCGAAAGAGTTGGCGGCGTCCATCTGCATGAAGGCCTGATAGACCGGATGGGTGCTCGCACGTTCAGCCGCCGTGGCGTTGCGCGGCTTCAGATCCGCTTTGCCATAGATCGCGTGATAGGGCGCTGGCGCCATATAGGGCCAATGGGGCTTGATATAGGACAGATGCATGAGCCAGGGCGCATCGCCCGCCGTATCCATGAATTGCAGGGCGCGGTTGGTGATATAGGCGGTTTCGGAATGCTCTTCTTTCACGCGCGCGGGCAGGTGCGAATGGCGCATCTGCCAGCCCGAGAGGATCTCGCCATTTGGCCCTTCCGCCGCATTGGCGAATTCATTCCATGGGTTTGCGCCTTCGTAGCCATGGGCGCGCAGATAGGCGTTGTAGGGCAGGGTCGGCGAGACGATGGGGTCGGGATGTTCTCCATCGTCGCGCTCCCATGGCTCGAAGCCGCCTTCTGCAACCTTGAGCCCGATCTCCGTATCGCGCGTCAGGCCAAGGCGCGCCATGCCGTCCACATCCGTGCGAAAATGCGTCTTGCCCGCCACCGCCACCCGCACGCCCTTGGGCGCGAGGTAATCGCCAATGGTGAGTTCGCCGATGGGCAGGGGCACGAAGTTCCATGTGGCGCCATGGGAGAAGGCCGTGCGCCCCGTATAGTAGGACGCGCGCGAGGGCCCGCAGACCGGCGATTGCACAAAGGCTCGGTTGAACCGCACGCCCATGCTGGCGAGTCGGTCAATGTTCGGCGTCTTGAGGGAAGGATGTCCTGTGCAGGACAGATAGTCCCAGCGCAACTGGTCGCACATGATGAACAGGATGTTCTTGACGCTTGCCATGTCAGCTTCCCTTGCGCGCTGCCAATCAGCCTATTGCATCTTGATATTGGCTTGCTTCACCACGCCTTCCCACTGCTCCACCTGCGCCTTCACGAAGGCGCCGAATTCGGCGGGCGTTCCCCCCTGCACCTCGGCGCCGATGCGCTCAAGGGTCTCGCGTACGGCGGGGTTGGCGATGGCCTTGTTCATGGCCGCGTTGACCTTGTTCACGATCTCGGGCGATGTGCCCTGACGCATGAGAAAGCCAACCCAGTCCGCCACCGCGAGCGCGGGGTAGCCCTGATCGACCACGCTCGGCACATCCTTGAACGAGGCCAGCGGCTTGGGCGAAGTGACCGCCAGCGCCTTCAACTTGCCAGCCGCGACAAGCTCCACCACTGGCAGGGTGGTGATGAACATGTAATCATTCACGCCGCCGATCAGGTCCTGAATCGCCTGAGGAATGACCTGATAGGGCACATGGGCCACATCCACCTTGGTCTCGAGCTTGAAGAGTTCGCCGACGAGATGGGCGGGCGTGCCATAGCCGCCTGATGAATAATTCATCTTGCCTGGGTTCTTCTTCATCATCTCGACAAGCTCCTTCATGGAATTGACCTGAAGGGTCGGCTTGGTGACAAGGGCGTTGTAGGAGACCGTCGCCTTGATGATGGGCGCGAAGTCGCGGACCATGTCGACCTGCGAATTGGGCAGCAGGGCGCCCGCCGCCGTGATCGGCATGCTGGCGGCGAAGATCGAATAGCCATCGGCGGGGGCCTGCGCCACTTCACGCGCGCCAAGGGTATTTACCGCGCCCGGCTTGTTCTCGATGATCACCGTCCAGCCCTCCGCCTTCTGCAACTCGCCCGCGATGATGCGGCTGACGATGTCGGTGGGGGTGCTGGGCGCCGTGCCCACCACGATGCGGATGGTGCGGTCGGGCCAGGTCTGGGCCTGCAGGGCGCCCGGCGCCAGGAAGGGCAGGGTGGCGGCGGAGAGAAGGGCGAGGGCGATCTTGCGCAGGCTCTTGGGCGTCATGGGGCTGGCTCCCTTTGCTTTTATGGAATGTGTGCTTATGCACAGGATTGTCATGGTTATATGGATCGGTCAATCGGAGACTGATTCGGAGCATGACAGGCAAGGGCGATCCACAGACTTCCGCCTCATGGCCCATCCGGCGCATGTCGCATATCGTCGACCGGCATCTGGTCAATATCACCAAGGTCTTGCGGCCGCTCGGCCTCACCGCCCCCATGTGGCGGGTGCTGAACGGGCTCGCCGAAGGCGGCGACAGTTCCGTGGGGGACCTTGCGGTCCATGCGGCCTTCGAGCGCTCCTATGTGAGCCGCCTTGTGGCGCGCATGGCCGAGCTTGGATTGGTGCAGGCGACGGGCGACGCCGACGACCGTCGCTTTCGCAATGTCACCCTCACGGACGAAGGCCGCGCCAAACACGCCGCCGCCGTGGGTCTGGTGCAACGCCTCAATCAGGACGGCCTGAAGGGGCTGAACGAGGCGGAGGTCAGGACCCTCACGAAACTGATTGACAAGGTGGCCCTGAACATCGGCGCCGACCGGCCGAAGTAGGCCCTAACGCAGCGCATCCCGCAGCAGGGGCGCCAGCGCCAGCGCGCCGTCGTGGCTCAGGTGGTTGTTGTCCGTATAGAGTAGCCGCCCTTCCCGGTAGAAGGCGCAGCGCCAGCCCTCGCAAAGGGCCTCGCGCGGGCGAATGCGCTGGAAGCCCCTCGTCTTCTGCAAATCCGCCAGCAGGGCCTCCGTGACGGTGAAGCGCTCCTGATAGGGCGCCACGTCCCAGGTCATCGCGCCCGCGCCCGGTTCGCGCAGCAGGCGCTTGAAGGTCAGATGCGGGGCGTTGACCGGCAGGTCCACGATGGTCTCCACCAGCATCACCTGCTTGCCCGCGGCCCTCAGCGCGTCAATGGTGCGGCCCAGCGCTTCGGCGAAGAGCGCCATCCCTTCCGCCTCCGGCAGGCTCACCCCCGGCGCGCGGGCGATGGTGCCGGGCCCGGCGCCTCGGCCAGCTGCGCGCACATCGCCGAAGAGGGAGATGGGCCAGCGCGATACCAGAATCACCTTCGTCTCCGGCCCGCCCCTGAGATAGGCCAGCACCTCGTCGTTATGGCGCTTGCAGAAGTCGGTGGGGTCGTCGGCCAGAAAGACTCCTGCGATGGGCCGACAGCCCCCCAGGGCGAAGACGCTGAAGCGGGGCGGCGCCTGCGGGCTGGCGGCCTGCGTCAACCCGTCGAGGATCGCCCCTACATGAGAATCGCCCCAGACAGCGATTTGCGGGGGCTGGGCGGGGTCTGCGGTCACGAAGCCGCCCTTGGGCAGGCCTGCGACCACCTGTCCCCCGGCGGTCTGCATCAGGCCGCGAAAGCCCTTCGTCTGCGCCTCATGCTCCACCAGCAGCTTTTGTAGAGGCTGCGGATAGCGGTTGATGAAGCCATCGCGCCAGAACAGGCCCCCAAGGCCCAAGAGCGCCAGCGCCGCCAGCCCCGCGCTGGCGAAGACCACGGGCTGCGACACCCGCCCGCCCAGCCTGCGCGTCGGCCCCTCGATCCAGCGCCAGGAGGCGAAGGCGCAGGCGAGCGACGCCAGCACCAAGCCGATTTTGCTGGCCACGCTTGGCGACTCCAGCGCCCAGTGGTGACTGAAGACGATCACCGGCCAGTGCCAGAGATAGAGTGAATAGGACATGAGCCCCAGCACCACGAAGCCCCGCAGGGTCAGCAGCCGCGCCACAAGGGTCTGCTGGCCGCTTTGCCCGGTCCAGATGATCAGCGCCGAGCCGAGGCAGGGCGGCAGGGCCGCGAGGCCCGGGAAGGGAGTCTGGCTGTCATAGGCGAAGGTGCTGGCCCCGATCAGCGCCAGCCCCAGCCTCGCCAGCCCTTCGCGCAGGGTATGGCTGTGCAGCATAGGCGCCGCCCGCAGAGCCAGCACGGAGCCCATCAGCAGCTCCCAGGCCCGGGTGGGGATGAGATAGAAGGCGCCGTCGCGCCAATGGTTCACGCCATAAAGGCTGAGGGCGAAGGAGGCGCCCAGCAGCGCCCAGACCAGCCAGCGCCGACCGAACCGCCATCGATGGCAGGCCAGCAGCAGCAGGGGGAAGAACAGATAGAACTGCTCCTCCACCGCCAGCGACCAGGTATGCAGCAGGGGTTTGAGGTCCGACTGGGTGTCGAAATAGCCGCTTTGCCGCCAAAAGCTGATATTGGCGAAAAAGCCCATGGAGGCGACGACGCTCTCCCCATAGGCTTGCAGATCCAGCGGAAACAGCAGCCACCAGGCGGCCAACGAACTCGCCAGCAACATGGCGACCAGAGCGGGGAAGATGCGTCGGATGCGCCGCTCGTAGAAGCGCCACAGATCAAACCGCCCCTCGTCCACCTCCCCCGCGATGATCGAAGTGATCAGATAGCCTGAAATCACAAAGAAAATATCGACCCCGACAAAGCCGCCCGAAAAGCTGGAGAACCCCGCGTGAAACAGCACGATCGGGGCGATGGCCAGGGACCGCAGTCCATCAATGTCGGCTCTGTATTTCACTTGCGGGTCCGGTGGTTGTCAGACGGCGCCGTGCTGGCGGCCGCCGCCTGATAAGCAGGGATATGGTTGGATGATCAAGCCGCCATTGTTGGCGACGTCATTCCGCCTTCAGCGGATAGCCTTGTGTGTCCGCCATCCATTGGCCGGGAACCAGCGGCCAGTCGATCTCCCGAATGGGCGAGCCCACGGGCTGGCTCTCATCCGCCGCGCAAATCGGCAAAAGGAGATGGGTGGGATGGGCGGCGTCGTGAAACACGCGGTTCTCCACCGGCCAGGGCAGGAGCTGCACATCGATGTTGCGCAGGGGATTGTTGAACTGGATGTCTTCGCTCGAAATCGTCAGTTGCAGGCTATGGCCCGCTTTCAGCGTGTGGAACACCGGGCGCATCTCGATCTGGAATTCATAAACGCGGCCCGGCTTCAGCGGCTCCATCCTGTTGAAGGGATGCCAGGGCTGGCCCGGCTGCGACTTGCCCTCGTCCACAGCGCGGAAGGAGGCGCGCAGCATGCCCCGGCTCAGCGCCGTCGCCTTTCCTGCGGGATCAATATCGAAAAGCCCAACGAACCAGAGCGTGTCGATCTGGCTTGAGGAGGCATGGAGCGTCAGGCTCAAAGGTCCCGCCAGGCGCATGGGCTTCGGCAGGGGTGCTGTCTCGTAGCTGAGCGAGGGCTTGCCTTTTACATGCAGAGCATAGCTGTCGGGCAGGCGGTAGCTGTCAGGCGCTTGCGCGCCATCCGGCGGCGTTGGTGAAAGCGCGGCGCCATCGAGATAGAGCTTCTTCCACTGCGTGCGCGGGCTGGGATAGGCGGGCTCATGGTTCCAGCTGCGTGTGCCTGAGTCGAAGATCGCCACCTCCGGCTCGTCCATCACGCCGGTGTCCTTGCCCTTCATCCAGTGGTCGAACCAGCGCAGCATCTGCGCATTCAGCGCGGGATGGGTGAGATAGCGCACATGGGACCAGAAGCCCGTGGGCGGAACCACCAGCAGCTTCTTCGGCGACTTGATCTGCGTGAAGCCTGCGAGCTGTCCGCGAAAATGCATCTGCCCGCCCTGGGGCGCGATGCTCATCACGGGAACCTTGATTTGGCCGAGGTAAGTGAAGGCCGACCGCTCTCGCCACCATGGACCATCCACGGGATGATTGGCGATTTCGAAATGGGTGTTCATGGGCGGCTCTTTGCCCTCGACCTCGCCCGGCCATGCGGACATGGCGGTCTGATAGGCGATCCAGTCGGTCATGAAAGCCGCATTGAAGATGCCGCCGGGAAAGGCCGCGTCGCGATAAAGATCGGTGGTCGCATCGCACTGGCAGATGCAGCGCAGATGGGGCGGCTGGGCGGCGGCGGCGAAATACTGGCTCCAGCTCCAGTAGGAATCGCCGATCATCCCCACATTGCCATCGCACCAGGGCTGACTGGCGATCCATTCGATCAGATCATAGCCGTCAGTGCGCTCTTTCTCGTCGAACCATTTCCACTGGCCCTGCGACAGCCCGCAACCCCGGCCCTGCGCAATCACATGGATATAGCCATGGGAGACATAAAAGCCGGTGGCGCCGGACTCAATCGCGTGGCTCCATTGCGGCGGATTTTGCTGGATGTCCTTCGCATAGGGCGAGAGCGACAGCAGCACCGGATAGGGCCCGCCCTGTTTGGGCGAATAGACATCCACCGCCAGCGTGACCCCGTCGCGCATGGAAACGCGGATATTCTCCTGCAGCAAGGCATGGTCCGGGGGGACCGGCGAGCGCAGCCAGGCGGCGGGATAATTGGGCTTCACGCTGACCATGAGGATGTTCGCCCCTTATTCAGGTTGCAGGCCAATGTCCCTGACCACGCGCCCGAAGGCGTCATATTGCGAGGAGATGAAGGTCGCCAGTTCGGCGGTGGTTCCGGCGCCTGTGGTGTAGAAGCCGATTTCTCTTAACTTCGCGACGACCTCCGGCTGCTTCAGCACCCCATCCATGGCGCGGTTGAGTTTCTGCACGATGTCGTCGGGCGTGCCCGCAGGCGCCACCACGCTCATCCAGCCGCTGAAATCAAAGCCGGGAAAGGTTTCGGCGAAGGGCGTGATCTCCTCATAGCCAGGCGCCCGCGACTTCGTGCTGATGGCGATGGGCGTGAGCATCTTGTCCTTCATGAAACTCGCCGCCGAGGGAATCGCCAGAATGATCAGCTGCACACGCCCCGCCAGCGCATCCTGAACGCCCTGTGGCATGGCGTTATAGGGCACCATGTTGAAATCAACGCCGCCGAGCTTGCTGATCCATGCGGCCAGAAGCCCGGAGAAGTTGCGTGGACCGTCGGTGGCGATGGTCAGCTTGCCCTGGTTCGCCTTGGCGTAGGCGATGAGTTCGGGCAGGGTCCGGGCGGGCACGCTTGGATGGGCTAACAGAAGAAACGGCCCGTCCGCCACCTTGCCCACCGGGGTGAAATCCTTCTGCGGATTGTAGGGGAGCGTCTTGAAGGTGTGGGGATTGGTGACCAGCGCGGCGCCCGTCGCCCAGAAAAGCGTATAGCCATCGGGCGCGGCGCGCGCGGCGGCCTGGGCTGCGATTGTGTTGCCGGCGCCGGGCTTGTTCTCCACCACGATGGACTGGCCAATAACCTTCTCCACCATGCCCATGACAAGCCGGCACAGAATGTCAGGGGTGCCGCCCGCCGCCTGGGAGACGATGATCTTGATGGGCTGGGACGGCCAACTCTGCGCAAAGCCGGATGCGGATACGAAGGGCAGCGCTCCAAGAGCGGTCAGAACATGACGGCGATCCATGATTTCTCCCTCGAATTCCCGGTAGTTTCTAGGGTAAAAACCGCTCGCTCGCAAATCGCAGCCCCTATTCCGCATTCACAATTCGCCGCACCTTCTCGAGCAGTTGTGGCGAGTCCACCTGCGCGGCGCCGATGATGGCTTGCAGCTTGTCGCCAGGCAAGGGATCCATGTCCGGCTCGATCATGGCGCCTTCTTTCTTGTATTCGGGATCGCTGAGCATGGCGGTGAAGGCCGTGCGCAGAATCGCCACCCGCTCGCCCGGCGTCTCCGGCGGCGCCATCAGCGCCAGGCCCACATCGGCCGCGCTCATGAAAAGCGCGAGCAATTCCCGGTCTTCCTTCGTGCGGCCGAGATCAAGAGCGTTGGGCACATGAGTCAGTTGCGAGTGGCTTTGCGGGGCATATTGCAGCAGCACATTCACCGATTTGTCCGCGAGCCATTGGGGCCGCATGTTCTTGAGAGAATTCCACGAGGTCGTGGCGCCATCGACCTCGCCGCGCTCGACCGCCAGAATCATCGCGGCGGCGTCTACATAGCCATTGATGGGCTTGAACCGCAGGCCTGCAGTCTCGGTCATCACGCGCGTGAAGATCGCCAGCGCCGACCCCGCTCCCGACACGGCGATGGTGCTCTCGCGATTGCGCGCTTCCTCAATGTTCGTCGCGCGGCCGGGGCCGCGCGTATAAGTGACGTTGACCGTAGAGACGATGCGGCCGATCCACTGATATTTACTGGTCTGGTAGCGCGCGCCCTTGGTCATTTCGATGACGCCGATGGAGGGGCTGACGATGCCCATCGCCGTGCCATCCTTCGGCGCGACATTATAGATGAAATTCGAGGCGGTGATGCCGCCCGCCCCTGGCATGGGCTGGACCACCACATTGGGCTGGCCCGCGATATAGCGGCTGATATGCCGGGACACCAGACGTCCGAACACATCATAAACGCCGCCTGCGCCTGAGCCCACATAGATATTGATCGTCTTGCCCGCGAAGGGATCGGCCGCCATGACGGACGATGCGTTGAGGCAGAGCGCGAGCAGCGCAATCAATGGGCGGCTGCGGCCTCTTGGGCCTTTGGTCGCCGCCCCATGTTGGGCGGCTTCTGCGTCCTGCATCTGATCCTCCCGCGTCTCGCGTCGATTTGTGGACGCTTGGCGAGAACTAATCAGACGAAGAGGGCGAAGGCAATGCGGGCGAAAGGCGCTTTCAACATGCGCTGAATGTGGTAAGCCGTTGCTCGAATGCGGTAATGAAACAACGGGAGGACTCCATGCGGATCATGAACGCCAGCCTGAGCATCGCAGCGGCGTTCTTCGCCCTATGCTCTTCGCAGGCGGCCATGGCCCAGACTTCCGCCGATTTCTACAAGGGCAAGTCGCTCACCATCATCACCAGCACGGGCGCTGGCGGGCCCTATGACATGGTGGCGCGGCTCGTCGGCAAATATATGACGAAGCACTTGCCCGGTCAGCCCGGCGCCGTCGTGCAGAACATGCCGGGGGCGGGACATGTGCTCGCCACCAATTACATCTACAATCAGGCCGCCAAGGATGGCACGGTCATCGCTGTCGTGGCCAATTCCATTCCCCTGCATCAGCTCATCGATGGCAAGGGCGTGCGCTATGACGCCCGCAAGTTCAACTGGATCGGCTCCACCGGCATCGCCAATCTCGTCACCGTCGCCTGGCATACGTCGGGCGTGACGACCATCGACGACGTGAGGCGCAAGGACCTTGTGACCGGCGCTACGGGAACGGGCTCCGGCACCTATCTCTATCCCACGGTCATGAACATGGTGCTGGGCACGAAGTTCAAGCTTGTCATGGGCTACAAGAGCACGTCCGAACTCGATATGGCCATGGAGCGCGGCGAGGTGAGCGCGCGCAGCGGCGGCAGCATCGTGGGCATGGTGCAGGAGCGGCCCGACTGGTTCGCCAGCAAGAAGGTCGCGGTGCTCACGCAGGTCGGCGCCAGGCGCGAGGCCTCCTTGCCGGATGTTCCCCTCATGGAGGAGCTTGCGCGCAACGACGAGGAACGCGCCCTGCTCAAGCTCGTGTCATCGCCGGTGGCGCTGGGTCGACCCTTCATGACAGCGCCCGGCGTGCCTGCGGATCGGGTCGAGATGTTGCGCAAGGCGTTCAGCGATTCCATGGGCGATCCTGACTTTCTGGACGAGGCCGCGAAGATGCAGCTCGACCTCAATCCGCTGTCGGGCGCGCGCGTCAGCGAGATCGTGAACGAGAGCCTTGCGACGCCGCCGGAACTGGTGGAAAAAGTGCGCGCAACGCTGGCGCAGTGATTTTTGATAAAACGGGTGGAGACAAAGCAGATGAGCGGGACCGGCAGGCTGGGCCAGGAATTCGACTTCGAAAAATATCGGTTGCGCAGTTTCGTTGATCAACTGATCGCCCGCGATGATGTGGAGATTCACGACGAGCCCGTGGCGCTTACAGCGCTGGCCTCCATCATCGAGAAAACCCCAAAGGCCGTGCTCTTCCGGCAGGCGGGGCCCGAGCGGGTGGAGCTTGCCGCCAAGGTCGCCGCCAGCCGCGAGCGCCTCATGGTCGCCCTCGACGCCACACCCGAGACCATGCACGAAAAGCTGCTCACGCGCATTGCGACCCCGAAAACCTCCGTCGAGGTTCCTTCCAACGAGGCGCCGGTCCATGCGGTGCAGATCACCGGCAAGGACATTGATCTCAGCAAGCTGCCTTTCTATCCCCAGCATGGGCTCGATGGCAGCTGCTACATCAGTTCCGGCGTCGATTATGTGATCGATCCCGTGTCCGGCCGCACCAATGTGGGCAGCAGGCGCCTCGCCCTGCGCAACCGCACCCAGGCGGGCACCAATGTCACCGCGCCCTCCGATCTCAAGCGCATCTATGAAGGCTGCGTGAAGCGTGGCGAGCGTTTGCCCATGAGCTTCACGCTCGGCTGCCATCCCCTCGATTTCCTCGCCGCCACCACGCGCCAGCAGGGTGACGAACACCATATGGTCTCGGCCCTGCGCGGGGAGCCCGCGCCCTTCGTGAAGAGCCTCACCAACAATATCCTGGTGCCCGCCGATGCGGAGATCGTCATCGAGGGCTATCTTGACGAGCGCGGCTATTGCGAGCCCGAAGGGCCCTATGGCGAATACATGGGTTACTACGGCTCGATTCATATGGATCCCGTTTTCACCTGCACGGCGATCACCATGCGCAGCGACGTCATGCACATGACCCTGCAGCACGGCTCCGCCTTCGTGCTGGATCAGACGGACGCGGCCTGCATGACGGAGCTGCGCGTGGAAGCCACCGCCATGCGCATTCTCAAGACCGTCTGTCAGGAGCCCATCGCGGTCAGTTCGCGGTCCTTGTCGGGGGGCGCTGGCACCCTGCGCATCTCCATGAAGCAGCATCGGCATGGGGAGGCGCGCAACGCCATTCTCGCCATCTTCGCCGCCATGCTGCAGGTGAAACATGTCTATGTCTTCGATGAGGATATCGATCCCGCCGACGACCGGCAGGTGGAATGGGCCTTCGGCACGCGCTTCCAGGCGGATGAAGACATCGTCATGGTCACGGGCATGATGGGCAAGGCCATGGACCCGTCCCTCAATGGCCGCCGCACCGGCGCGAAGGCGGGCTTTGATTGCACCATGCCCTTCGGCCGCAAGCAGACGGTGGTGTTGACCCGCTGCGCGGCGAAGGAGTTCACGGGCGCGGCGCGGTTCCAGACGGTTGAGCAGGCGCTGGAGTCCGGCCCGCATTTCTATTCGGCGCTGGTGGAGGGCATCGGCAGTTCCGATGGCCGCGAGGTGGCGCTGGCGCTGGACGCGTTGCGCTCTCAGGGGCGCCTCGGTCGCGACGCCGATGGCCGCTACCATCTGGCCGAAGGAACGCCCGGCCTCACCGCCATCGTGGGCGAACTCTACCACGACCCCAACAAGGGGATCTGACCCCAACAAAAAACGCCCCGGCGCCCAAAGGCTCCGGGGCGTGGTTCTCTGCGGCTTATTCCGCCGCCACCATGAAGATGGCGTCTTCGTAGCGCTCGGAGCCCATGGCGTTTTTCTCGAAGATGTCGCGCTCGGAGATCCAGTGGCGCGTGTTCTCGAAGATCTCGCGGGAATAGGGCTCGAAGACGATGCGCTCGCCCGGTCCCCAGCGGCGCGTGTCCATCACGTCATGGAAGCGCTGGGGGAATTCGTTGCGGTAATAGTGGGTGTAGAGCTCCGGCCGCAGGTCGATGTCGTGCTGGGCGCGGCGCAGGGCGCGGAAATATTTCGCCACATCCTGCGGGTCTGGATCCCCCGTGATCGAGGCCGCCATCATGAAGGTGCTGTCGATGACCTTGCGATAGCCCAGTTGCTCCAGGAAATAATAGGGCCCGCTGAAGGCCGCGCAGGCGGGCGTGCGCCCGTCGATCAGGGCCTCCATGCGGGCGAAGAGCAATCCGTCGTTGAAGGACAGGTTGATGTCTTCGACCGGCATATACTGTTCGAGGGCCTGAATGGTCGAATAGTGGCTGCCGGACTGGTAGCCCACCGAAATCGGCACGCCCTTCAGATCCTCTGGCGTCATGATCGGCGAATCCTTAGGCACGAAGACGCCTGCGGGGGAGACCGAATAGCAATCGGGATAGAGTTTGCCGTGCCCATTGGCGGCGGCCACATTCACGGTCCAGTGGCAGGCGCCGCTGACGTTGCAGGAACGGCCCTGCTCTATGTTTTGATAGGCGCCGACCTTGTTGCCGATGTGGTGACCCTGGGACGCCTTGGAATCCATGGTCTCGCGAAACTCGTAGTCGAGCTTTTCGTCCGTGAAATAGCCCTTCTCCTCAGCGACCCATTCATGCAGCCGAAAATGCGGCGCGACGACGAATTTGCCAGTCATGTTTGCTCTCCCTTTTGTTTTTTTACGCTTCACGGTCGACGTTTCTTGGCGCCTATTTCAGCGCCTCCTTCAGGAAGCTTTCGTCGATATAGGCCGAGGCGTCCTTCAGTTCCTTGCGCGGCGCGCCATAGGCGCTGCGCAGGCGCAGCACGGTCTTCATCCCCTCGGGGTCGATGCGCAGATCGCGGAACATGCCGAGCTTGGGGTCCAGCAGTTTGGCGTAGGCCAATTCCGCCTGGGGCCGCTCCATGCCGCGCATGTTCTTCGTCAGCAGTGCGATGGCCTCCTCGCGGTTGGCGGGCGCCGTCAGCCAGTCCATCGACTCCTTGAAGGCGCGGATGAAGGCCACGATTTCCGTGCGCTTGGCCGCCGCAGCGCCCCGGCGCGTGGAGCCGGAAATGCCCTGATAGGCGCCCAGCGCCTGGGAGGCGTCCTGCAGGTTCACGAAGCCCTTGGCCTCGGCGGCGATGTCGAGAGGCGAGTTGAGCAGGGTCGCGTCCTGCTTGCCCTCCAGCAGGGCCTGCAGACGCTGGGCGCCGCCGCCCACCTTGTCCCATTTGACGTCGGAGACGGCGATTCCCTGCTTGGCCAGGGCGTCGTTGAGCACGAAGGCGAAGCCGGAGGTCATGGCGTCGACGGCGATGGTCTTGCCCTTGAGGTCGGCGAGGCTCTTGATCTGCGGCGCGGCCATGATCTGCAACATGCCGGGATCGACGCCAAAGAGCACCACGAAGTCGGGCGTCCCGCCAAGATCGGTTTCGCCCTGGCCCTCGTTATAGGCGATCATGTTGTCGGCGGCGGTGAGAGCGAGGTCGAAATTGCCGGCGTAGAGATCCTTCGCCATGGCGATGGAGCCAGGCGTGATGGTCAGCGTCGGCTCGACGCCGTGTTTCTTGAAGTAGCCCTTCTCCTGCGCCACCCAGAAGGCCCAGTTGGACGAGCCTGCGAAGGCCACCACCTTGAAGGGTTCGGCGCGGGCGCTGGTCAGGGGCGCCGAGAGGGCGATGCCCGCCAGAAGGGCCGCTTGCAGGATGGTCGACTTGATCATGGCTTCCTCCAGTCAGGCCTTTGGGGCTCTGCATTCATTCAACCGCGCTGCATGCCCCAGCGGCGGACCGTTTTGGCTTCGATGACGCGGAAGATGACCGCTTCGACCACCAGGCCCACCGCCATCACCGAGAGAAGTCCGGCGAAGACTGCGGCCGTGTCGAGCGTATTGCGGTTTTCGAAAATATACCAGCCGAGTCCGCCCTGGCCCGACGACACGCCAAAGACGAGTTCGGCGGCGATGAGCGTGCGCCAGGCGAAGGCCCAGCCGATTTTCAGGCCCGCCAGAATGGCCGGGAAGGCGGCGGGGATGAGAATGCCCAGTACGAAGCGCAGGCCCTTGAGGCCGAAGGTGCGCCCGGCCATGCGCTGGGTCTCCGACACCGACAGAAAGCCCGAGTGCATGTTGAGCGCCACCGCCCAGAGCACGGAATGGACGATCACGAAAACGAGCGATGGCCGCCCCAGCCCGAACCACAGCAGCGCCAGCGGCAGCAAGGCGATGGCGGGGAGTGGATTGAACATGGCGGTGAAGGTGGAGAGCAGATCCGTGCCCACCCGGCTCGTGACCGCCACGGTGGTGAGCAGGGCCGCGATGATCAGGCCCAGGAAATAGCCGGTCACCAGCGTCTCCAGCGTCACCATCATGCGCTTGGGGATCACGCCCGAGGCGATGCCGTCCTTCAGGGCGGTCATTGTGTCAAGGAAGGTGGGGAAGGTGAGCGGGCTGTCCAGCCAGCGCCCGTAGGCCTCCCAGACCAGCGCGAGGGCGAACAGGATCAGCCCGCGCCGCACCACGGCCTTCTCGAAGATCTTCTCGATGAAGGGCAGGGGCTTGGCCACATCCCCCAGCGCCACGGGCGCGGTCACCTGAAATTCCTGTTCCGGCCTCGCCGGGGGCGCGCTGCGCGTCATGGTCTTATCCTCAATGCGCAACGGCGTGGTCATCGAACAGCATGGCGGAGATGCGTTTGGCGAGCTGTCCGAACTCGGGGCTTTCGCGCTCGGCGAAGCCCAGATGGTCGCAGTTCAGCTCGGCGCGCACCTGGCCGGGATGGGGCGAGAGCACCACGATCCGCGAGCCCACCACGATGGCCTCCTCAATGGAATGGGTGACGAAGACCAGCGTGAAGCCCACATCGTCCCACAGTTGCAGCAGCTCTTCCTGCATCTTGCGGCGGGTGAGCGCGTCGAGCGCCGCATAGGGTTCGTCCATCAGCAGCACATCGGGCTTCATGGCCATGGCGCGGGCGATGGCTACGCGCTGCTTCATGCCGCCCGAGAGCATATGGGGATAGGCGTCCATGAATTTGGCGAGGTTCACCTTGGTGAGGGCGTCGGCGGCGCGGTGGGCGGCCTCGTCCCGGCTGACCCCATTGACGAGCATGGGATAGGCCACATTGGCCTGCACGGTCTTCCAGGGCAGCAACTGGTCGAATTCCTGAAACACCATCATGCGGTCCGGACCGGGCCCGGTGATGGCGCTTCCCTTGAGGGTCACGCGCCCCTCCACCGGGGGCATGAAACCCGCGATGGCCTTCAGGATCGTCGACTTGCCGCAGCCCGAGGGGCCCAGCAGCACCACGCGCTCCTGGCTGTGGATGTCGAAGCTCACCCGATAGGTGGCGGTCACCAGATGATCGGGGGTTTTATATTGCAGCGTCACCCCCTCCACGCTGACGAGCGGCGAGGTCGCCTGCACCCCCTGAAAGGGCTGCGTGGAAGGGGTGAGGACTTGCGACATCGAGGGCTCCGACAATCAGTTGCTGGCCGAGCCATGGGCGGCGGGCACGAAGACATCCTGCCACTTCGCGGGCACATTCTTCAGGCCGCCGATGCGGCCCATGAAATCGGCGAGGGTCTGCACGCCATGGGCGGCGCTGCCGAAATCATCGGGCATGGTCTTCAACATGGCCTCGACCCGCGCCTCGTCGATGAGCTTGGAGGGCTCGGCCTTGAGATAGATGCGCGCGGCGGTCGCGGGATCCTTGCGGATCACGGCGCTGGCCTCGTCGATGGCCTTGATCAGCACGCCCGCCATTTTGGGATTGGCGTCGAGATATTTCTTCGTGGCTCCAGCGGCCAGGAAGGTGGAACGCCCGCCAAAGGCCTCTTCCGAGGAGGTGATGATGCGGGCCTTGCCGCTGTCGAGCACCAATTGGGTGAAGGGCGGCGCGGCGAAATAGGCCTTCACCTCCGTGCCGCCGCTAAGCATGGCGTTGACGGCTTCAGGATGGGGCAGGGCGACGACCTGCGGCTTCAGCTTGTCTTGCTGGCCCTTGCCATAGCGCTTCTCGGCCAGCATCTGCAGGGCGTACATCTGGGGCGAGACCAGCGCGGGCATGGCGATCTTGTCGCCGGGGCCAAGGTCGTCCAGCGACTTGGCGTCGGGCTTGTTGGCGACGAGCACCAGCGGGCTCGAATTCACGCCCGCGATGCCGAAGATCTGCTGCGGGGAATTGCGCGCCTTGTCCCAGGCGATGAGCATGGCGGCGACGCCATAGACGCCCACATCGACCGAACCCGACAAAACCGCGTCCTGCATGGCGGCGGAGCCCGAGAAGCGCTGGTAGCTGGCGGTCACGTCGAGCCCTTCGGCCTTGGCGTATTTCTCCACCAGCTTCATTTCGTCGGCGATGAACATGGGCAGAAAGCCCACGCCAAAGCCTATGCCGATCTTCACGGGCGTCTGGGCCTGGGCGGCGCCCGGCAGGGCGAGGGCGGCTGCGAGAAGGCCTGCGGCTGCAATCATTCTCTTGATCATGACGATGCTTCCCCTGGGTTCGATTTTTGTGATGCTGCGTTTATTTCGGCGGCTCCAGCGGCATCGCCAGAAGCACCATGACCGGGCGGTTCGTGTTGTTGCGCAGGGCGCGGGATTCGCCGGGCGCGATGCGGCAGGAATCATAGGGCTGCAGCAGGCTCACGCCGTCGGGCGTCTCCACGGTCAGCTCGCCCTCCACCACGAAATAGAGCTTCTCGATGGGCGAGGAACTCGGCGTGATATGGCCGCCCGGCAGGATCTGCGACATGCCCATCCACAGCTGCGTCGCAGGGCCAGCCTCGTGCCCCTGCAGGCGAAGGCAGCGCATGTCGAAATGCTCGGGCGGGAAATAGGCGGGCGCCTTGTTGAACCGGGTCAAATGCATGGATGGCTCCTCTAGCGTTTGGGGTCGAGCAGCACGCGGTCGCGCGCCGAACCCATGACGGCCACATAGGCGTCCGCCGCCTTCGAGAGCGGATAAATCGCGCGCTCGATGATCGGGAAGGGTTTCAGCTTGCCGCTTTCGAAACCGGGGACGAGCTCGCGCAGCACGGCGCCTGTCTCGATGCTGTTCATGCCCAGCGAATCCACGCCCACATAGGTGTGGCGGCCACGGTAGAATTCGAAAATGTTGAACTGCACGATCTTGTCGATGGCTGAGATCAGGATCTGCCGCCCCTTCAGGGCCAGCGATTTATGGGCGTCCTGAAAATAGGGATCGCCCACCGTGTTGTAGACGATGTCGGCGCCCTTGCCCCCGGTCATCTCCCGCACTCGGCTCGCCACATCGCCAGCGGAGGAATCCACGATCTCGACCGGCGCGCTGGCGAAGCCCGCATAGGGCTCTGCGCGGCGCACCACGCCAATCACGCGGGCGCCGCACCAGGCGGCGATCTGCGCGGCGGCCTGACCGACCTTGCCATTGACGCCCATGATGAGCACGGTCTCACCGGGCTTGGGCATGCCCGCGCGGCGCAGGCCCTCGTTGGCGGTGACGAAGGGCACGCCTATGCCAGCGGCCTCTTCGATGGTGATGGAGGCGGGCTTGCGCACCAGCGCTTCCGCCTCGACGACCAGATGGGTCGCATGGGTTCCATCCCGGCGGATGCCCAGATCCCCGGAGGAGCCGAAGACCTCCGCGCCCAGCCATTCGGCGGGGCCAGCGATCACCACGCCCGCATAGTCGCGGCCTGGCGTGCGCGGGAAGACGGCATAGGGCATCATGCCGATGGCGGCCTTCACATCCGAAGGGTTCACGGCGGCGGCGCGCAATTCGACGATCACATCGCTCTCGTTGCGGCGCGCGAGCCTCAGATGCTCGATGGTGGGCGCGACGGCGTTGGCGTCAGCAGCCTTGGCGTGAAGGCGAAGACAGGTCGCCTGAACCGCGTCGGTCCCCGCCCCTGTCATTGGCGCATGCGTCATTCATAATCTCCGAATCTTGTTCAGTTGAAGCCCAGCATGGCGCGCGTCTCGCGCGCGCTGGCGATCTGTCCGCCGAGATCTTCGACGATGCGCCGCGCCTTTTCCACGAGGCTTGCATTGGATGGCGCCAGCACGCCGCGCGAAAGGTAGACGCCATCTTCGATGCCGACGCGCACATGCCCGCCCGCCAGATAGGATTGCGCCACGGTGGTGAACATGTGCCGCCCCACGCCCAGCGCCGTGAAAGTGGCGCCTGCAGGCAGCATGTTGCGGGCGTAGAGCACGGTCTCGGGCCCTGGCTGGAAACCATAGTTCACCCCCAGCACGAAGGAACACAGCGGCGAGGGCTTGATGGAGCCGTCCTTGATGAGATCGTGCATGAGGGCGATGTCGCCGGAATCGAAAAGCTCGATCTCCGGCCGCACGCCCGCCGCCGCAATCACCTTCGCCATGCGGCGCACATTGCCGGGCGTGTTGATCACGACCTGCCCGCCCGAATTCATGGTGTTGAGATCGAGCGTGCAGATCTCGGGTTTCAACAGCGCGATATGCTCCACCCGCTTTTCCGGCGCGATGAGCGTGGTTCCGGGGCCAGCCACCTTGGGGTCTTCGTCCGAGGGCACGAAGCGCCCGCCGGGACCTGTGGTGAGATTCAGGATCACATCCTTGTTGCGGTCGCGGATACGCGCCACCACGTCCTGATAATAGGCGATCTCCATGGAAGGCTTGCCGGTGCCGGGCTCGCGCACATGGATATGCACAATGGCGGCCCCCGCCTCCGCCGCGCCAAGGCAGGAGTCGGCGATCTCTTCGGGGGTGATCGGCAGATGGGGCGTCTGCTCCGGCAGGGTGAGATTGCCGGTGACGGCGCAGGTGATGAAGATCTTGTCGCGCGGATTCTGCATGGCGCTCCTCACAAGGCCCGGCCGCCGTCGATGATGAGCGTCGAGCCGGTGGAATAGCCCAGATGGGTGGCGCAGGACAGCACCGCCGCCGCCACATCGTCAGGGTTGGCCACGCGGCGCAGGGGCGTGGTGAGGCCAGCCTTGGCGTTGAACTCCGGCCCGCGTCCCGCGACAAAGCCCGTGTCGACCACGCCGGGCGCCACGCCCATGACGCGGATCTCGGGGGCGAGGGCCCGGGCGAGGGATTTCGTCATGGCGTCGGTGCCCGCCTTCACCGCGCCATAGGCGATATTCGAGCCATTGCCGTTGAAGGCGGCGATGGAGGAGATGGAGACGATGAGCCCGTCGCCGCTCGCCTTCAGCATGGGCGCAAAGGCGCGGATGGTGGCGAACTGTCCGCGCCAGTTGATCTGGAACATGCGGTCGATCAGCTCATCATCCAGCGCCTCAAGGTCCGCATGAGGAATGGGCTTGGTGAAGCCCGCGCTGTTGACCAGCACATCGAGCCGCCCGTAACGTGCGGCGATCGCATCGCGCAGGGCGAGGATCGTCGCGGTGTCGCCGACATCGGTGGCGAAGGCCGCATGGTTCTCGCCCGGCAGGCTCGCCACGAAGGCGGCCGCCTCGCTCGCTTTATCTGCGCCGGGACGATGGGTGATCGCCACATGGGCGCCCGCTTCGGCGAAGATTTGCGCGGTCGCCTTGCCCACGCCGCCTGCGCCGCCCACGACGAGCACGATCTTGCCCTGTTGCGAAAGGGGATATTTCATCTCTGTCACCGCCTGCTGGAAGATATGACGCCATGTTGACGCCGGGGCCGGTCCGCAGGCTGGCCGCGTCCGCAAAACCAGGGCTTGCTGATCACGGATGTTCCTCTGGGCCGGATTGTTAGCATCCGTGGCGTCAACATCTGCAATAGGCTGGCGCCTGTCAACCGGCGGAAAAGGCGCGATGCGAAGTTTGCGCAGGCCCTATATTTTCTTCACGCCAAGCGGCTTGCCGCCTTCCGCCGGATCCTTCCACCAGGCGCCGTCCGCCTGCCGGTCGAAGTTCGCCGAATGTCCCTTGCGGGCCGTCAGCACCAGGCGGCCCCGCTCGACGCGCCAGGCCACGGGATCGAAGACCACAATGCCCTGATCCCGGCAGGCGGGGGCGAGTTGGGCCTTCAGGTCGCCGTTTGACGCCCGCGCCTTGTCGTCCAGGGTCAGCATGCAGCCCACATCCCTGCCGCCTTCGCGCAGGATGATGTAGCGGCCAGCCACATCATTGGGGCGGGCGGCCGGGGCGCTGGCCGCAGCGGCGCTCTGGGCCGCCACCGCAGGCGCAAGCGGTTGCGTCGCGGCGGGTTTGTCCACGATGGGGGCGGGCTTGGCGGGCGCCGGTTTTGGCGTCTCCCGCGTGATGATCGCGGGCCCGGGAGGAAGCGGCAGGGTCTGGATCCCCTGAGCGGAGGCGGTCAGCCCGCCCGGCGCCAGCAAGAGGGCCGCCATGGGCAGTCTGCGCCAGGCGCGCCAGCCCCGCAGGCAGGTTTTAGGGGGCCGCTTGTGTGGTCCGTCACCCATCACAGTCACCTCCATAGGTCGATCATCTGACATTTTTCTCAATGTGCCGCCTTTGCGTGCAAAGGCCAAGGGGTTTCCGCGACAGGCGTGACCGGCCCGCGACCTGCCGCAAAGGCGACCGCATTGTCCACCACCAGAGCGCTCATGGCGTCGCGGGTGGCGTGGCTGGCCGAGCCCACATGGGGCAGCAGCACCACATGGTCCATGGCGACGAGTTCAGCGGGAATCTCCGGTTCCCCGGCGAAAACGTCAAGCCCGGCGCTGAGAATGCGCCCCTCCCGCAGGGCGGCGATCAGGGCGGGCTCGTCCACCACGCTCCCGCGCGCGATGTTGATCAGCACCCCCTGCGGGCCCAAGGCGTCAAGAATCGGCGCGTCGATGAGGTTGCGCGTGGCGGGGCCGCCGGGCGTCGACACCATGAGGATGTCGCAGGCCCGGGCCATGTCCTCAAGCCGCTCGTAGAAGGGCCAGGGGGCGTCCGCCTGCGCCTTGCGCCCGTGATAGGCGATCTTCAACCCGAAGGCCTCGCCCCGGCGGGCGATGGCCCGCCCGATCCGCCCCAGCCCCACGATGCCCATGGTGCGGTCGCGCAGGCTGGCGGTGAGGGGGAAGGCGGTCTTGAGCCATTTGCCCTCGCGCAGATATCGGTCGGCCTGGGGAAACTGCCGGATGACGCAGAGCAGCAGGCCGAAGGCGGTGTCTGCGGTTTCCTCCGTCAGCACGTCCGGCGTATTGGTGACCACCACGCCCCGCGCCGCGCAGGCGGCGATGTCGATGTTGTCATAGCCGACGCCCAGATTGGCGACGAGCTCCAGCTTCGGGAACCGCGCCAGAAAGGCGGCGGTGATGGGGTAGGACATGCCTTCGGTCAGAATCGGCACGCCGGTCGCGATAAAGCGCAGGCCCGGCGCAATGGCCGCCAGCGTCGCCTTCGGATTAGGCTCCTCCCAGAGCTTGATCAGGTGGAAGCTCTCGCCCAGGCCCTCCTGCGCCAGCGGCGGAAGGGGAACGGGCATCAGCAAATCATCCTGCGCCATACTTCGCGCCTCCCCTGAACTGGTTACGCGCCTTGCGGCCTTATTGCTTCTCGATACCGGACTTGTCGATGATCGCTGTCCATTTCACGATATCGGATTTCAGCTTCTCGCCCAGTTCCGCAGGCGTCGAGCCCTTGGCTTCGATGCCCAGATCCAGCAGCAGCTTCTTCGTTTCGGGCATGGCGAGAACTTCGAGGATGCCCTTGTTGAGCGTGTCGATCACGGCCTGGGGCGTGCCTGCGGGGGCGAAGATCGCGTTCCAGGAGGTCACGTCGAAACCCGGGACGCCGCCTTCGGCGACGGTTGGCAGATTGGGCAGGGACAAGGACCGGGTGATGCTCGAGGCGCCCAGCGCCCGCAGCTTGCCATCCTCCAGATTGGCCTTCATGGAGGCGTAGGAATCGACGATCAGATCCACATCCCCGCGCATCGCCGCCAGAACCACGTCCGGCGTGGTGCGATAGGGCACGATGCGCGCATCGATATTGGCGCTGCTCTTGAACAACTCGCCCGAGAGGTTCTGGGTGCTGCCGGTGGCGATGGTGCCGATGTTCAGGGAGCCTGGCTTCGCCCGCGCCTCGGCCAGCAATTCGCCCATGGTCTTGAAGCGGCTCTCGCCCCCGGTGGCGAAGATGAACTCGAAATAGCCCAGCGCCGAGACCGGGGCGAATTCCTTCACCGGGTCGTAGCGCAGGTTCTTGAACAGGCCCGAGGCCACGGCGGTGCCATTGGAGAAGAGCGCCATGCTATAGCCATCCGGCCCGCCCTGCAGGGCCGCCCGCGCCGCGTTGATGCCGCCGGGACCGGGTTGGTTCTCGATCACGAAGCGCTGGCCGAGCTTGTCGCCCAGTCGCTCGGCCACAATCCGCACGGTGATGTCGGCGATGCCGCCTGCGCCGAAGGGCACGAGAATGCGCACGGGCTTGGACGGATAGGCCTGCGCCAGAGCGGGCAGGGGCAGGCTGGCGCCGAGCGACAGAGCGGCGGCGCCGTTGAGGAAGCTGCGCCGTGAGGGCGTGCGGGTCTGGTCCATGGTCGATCTCCCGACATTCATTCCTGATCGGATGCCGGTTTGCGCGGGCGCGGTCAAGGCTGGCCCCTCCGAATTGCAAGATTTGACAGGGCGTGCCCCCTTCGCCAAGGCTGTTGCATGACCAAGGATCAGGAAACCACGACCCATCCCTTCATGCCGCAGGTCTCCTTTTGGGAGGCCGCGCGCGTCTGGACCCTTATAGGCCTCACCTCCTTCGGGGGTGCGGCGGGGCAGATCGCCCTGATGCACCGGGTGCTGGTCGATGACCGCAAATGGATCGACGAGCCGCGTTTCCTGCACGCCCTGAACTACTGCACCCTGCTGCCCGGCCCGGAGGCCCAGCAGTTGGCGACCTATATCGGCTGGCTGCTGCACGGGGTGCGCGGCGGGCTCTTCGCCGGGCTCATGTTCGTAGTCCCCGGCGCCGCAGTGATGCTGGGCCTGAGCTTTCTTTACGCCTATGGGCATGATCTGCCGCTGGTCGACGGGCTCTTTTTCGGCATCAAGACGGCGGTTCTGGCGGTGGTGTTCCACGCCATTGCGCGCATCGCCAAACGTGCTTTCAAGCATTGGGTCTTTCAGGTTATCGCGGCGCTCGCCTTTGCGCTGCTGATGTTCCTTGACGCGCCCTTTCCGCTGGTGGTCCTGGGCGCGGCGCTGATCGGCTATGTGGCCCAGCCCTATGCGCCCGGCGTTTTCGGCGCCAGCGCGCCTTTGAAGGCCGAACCGGCGCGGGAAGGGCGCTGGGGCGAGACCCTGCGGGCCATCTTGATCTGGATCGGCGTCTGGTGGGCGCCGGTGGGTTTCGCGGCCCTCATGCTCGGCTCCAACCACATCATCACCACCCTGGGCGTCTTCTTCAGCAAGCTCGCCATGCTTTCCTTCGGCGGAGCCTATGCTTTGCTCGCCTGGCTCGCGCAGGATGCGGTCAGCGTGAAGGGCTGGCTCAGCGCCGCCGAAATGGCCGATGGGCTGGGCCTCGCCGAGACCACGCCCGGGCCGACCATTCTCGTCACCCAGCATGTGGGCTTTCTGGCGGCCTGGCGGGACGCCGCCCCTTTCTCCCCGCCGGTCGCGGCGGCGCTGGGCGCCCTGATGACCACCTGGGCCACCTTTGCGCCCTCGTTTTTATGGATCTTCGCGGGCGCGCCGCACATGGAGGAATTGCGCTCCAACAAACGGCTGGCGGCGGCCCTCTCGGCGATTACAGCGGTTGTGGTGGGCGTGATGTCCTATCTCGCCGCATGGTTCGGCCTGCATCTTCTCTTTGGCGAAAGCGGCTGGGGCGAGTGGGGTCCGCTGCGCTGGCCGACGGTCGATCTCGCAAGCTTCGATTGGAAGGCCGCCGTTCTCTCGGCGCTGGCCTTCGTGCTGGTCATGCGCCTGCATTGGGGGCTGGTGCAGGTGGTGCTCGCCATGGCGGCGTTGGGCGCCGTGGTGCGCTTCGCCCTGTGACTAAAGCCCCCGCTCGCGGGCGCTGTCATGCCAGCGCGAAAGCAGCACATAAGACAGCAGCGTGAAGACCAGATAGATCAGAATGCCGCTCACGGAGATCAGCACCAGCGCTGCGAACATGCGGGGGATGTTGAGCCGATAGCCCGCCTCCACGATGCGATAGGCGAGCCCGGCGCCCTGTCCCGCAGACCCCGCCGCAATCTCCGCCACGATGGCGCCGATCAGCGCCAGCCCGCCCGCGATGCGCAGCCCGCCCAGAAAATAGGGCAGGGCGGCGGGCAGGCGCAGCAGGATCAGCTGCTTCCAGCGCGACGCCTTGTACAGTTCGAAAAGGTCGATCAGATTGTGGTCGGCCGAGGCCAGCCCCAGCGCCATGTTGGACAGAATCGGGAAGAAGGCCACGAGAAAGGCGCAGACCAGCACGGCGGTGTTGGCGTCGAGATAAACCAGCAGCAGCGGCGCGATGGCCACGATGGGCGTCACCTGCAACACGACGGCGAAGGGGAAGAACGATCGCTCGATCCAGCGCGAACGCGCAAAGAGGATCGCAAGCGTAACGCCTCCAACGGTCGCCGCCAGCAGGGCCTCGAAGGTGATCTGCAGGGTCACCAGCAGCGAGCCCGAAAGCGTGCCCCAATCCTTCACCAGGGTCGCGCCGATCAGCGAGGGGGACGGCAGCACATAGGGCGGAATGTCGTTGACGCGCACCAGCGCCTCCCACAGGCCGATCATGGCCAGGAAGACGAGGAGCGGCAGCGCATAGTCGGCGAAAGAGCGGCGCATGTCAGGCCTCTCCCATGGCTTTGTGCAGGGCGTCGGAGGCTTCCTTGCAGGCCTGCGCATAGAGCGGGCTCAGGCGGAAGGCGTCATCGCGCGCCAGCGGCGCGTCGACCTCGATGTCCGCGACGACGCGTCCGGGCCGTGCGCTGAAAACCGCGATGCGGCTCGACAGATAGACGCTTTCGAACACCGAATGGGTCACGAAAACCACCGTCGCCCCCAGTTCCTGCTTCAGGCGCAGCAGATCGTTGTTGAGCTTCAGGCGCGTGATCTCGTCGAGCGCCGCAAAGGGCTCGTCCATGAGCAGCAGGGCGGGGCGCAGCACCATGGCGCGGGCGATGGAGACGCGCATCTTCATGCCGCCGGACAATTCGCGCGGATAGGCTTTGGCGAAACCGGTCAGGCCCACCAGGTCCAGCGCCGCCTCGATTCGCGTGGCCGATTGCGTGCGCGATTGGCCCGTGAGCCGCAGCGGCAGCCAGACATTGTCGAAGACATTGGCCCAGGGCATCAGCACCGCGTCCTGAAACACGAAGCCGATCTCCGGCCGCCCCGCGCGCCACTCGAGGCTTCCGCGCGTGGGCTGGGAGAGGCCCGCGATCATGCGCAGCGCCGTTGACTTGCCGCAGCCCGAAGGCCCCAGCAGGCTCAGGAACTCGCCTTCGCGCACATCAAGGTCCAGACCGCCCAGCGCCTGCGCGCCCGTGGCGAAGACCTTGTCGACGCCGCGCAGGCTCAGCATGTCAGCCATGACCGGTCAGTTCTTCGGACGCAGGGAAAGGCCGACGCCCTTGTTCACGAAGCGCAGGTCGAAGGATTTCCTGTAATCAAGATCCGCCTTGACCACGCCCGCTTTCGCCATCTTGTCGAAGAAGCTTTTCACGCGCTCGTCCGTCATGGCCCCGATGCCCAGCTTGAGCGAATCGCCGGAATCCACGACGCCATATTCCTTCATCTTGGCGATGGAATAGGCGATCTGCTCGTCGCTGATGTCGGGATTGTCTTTCTTGATGGCGGCGTTGGCTGCGGCGTTGTCGCCATAAAGATAATTGTACCAGCCGATGGTGGAGGCGTCGACGAAGCGCTGGACCATGTCGGGGTTCTTGTCGATGGTTTCGCGACGCGTCTCGATGGTGGTGGAATAGGTGTCGTAGCCATGGTCCGCCAGCAGGAAGACATTGGGCTTGAATTTGCCCTGCCGCTCCACCTCGAAGGGCTCGGAGGTCAGGAAGCCCTGCTGAATCGAATTCTTGTCCGCGATGAAGGGGGCGGAGTTGAAGGTATAGGGCTTCACCTTCTCATCCTTGAAGCCATAGGCGAGCTTCAGCCATTGATAGGCTGAGACCAGCATATCCTTGCCAATGAAAGCTGTGGCTTTCGGCAGATCCTCGAACCGGTCGAAGCCCACGCCGGGATGGGACAGGAAAATGGTGGGGTCCTTCTGGAAGCTCGCGGAGATGGCCAGGGTCGGCACATTCTGCTCCACCGCCGTGAAGGCTTGCAGCATGTTCGCGCCCATGAAGAAGTCGATGCGGCCGGCGGCCAGCAGCAGGCGGTTGTTGGCCTGAGGCCCGCCGGGCAGGATCTTCACCTCAAGGCCATATTTGGCGTAGGTGCCGTCCACGACCGCTTGATAATAGCCGCCGTGCTCAGCTTCCGCGAGCCAGTTGGTGCCGAAGGTCACCTTGTCGGCGGCCTGCGCGGCGCCGCTAAGGGGCTGACCCAGAAGGGCGAGGGTGGTTCCCAAGATTGCGAGAAAATGTTTCACGACGCTCCTTCCGGCCGATGCGGGCCCTCAGTGTTGATGAAGGACCCGTTGTCGCGTTTTACGGCGCGCGGCGCAAGGCCGATCACTCGGCCTTGAAAGGCAGTGTCCAGGTTTCCGTAATCGCGCGCGATCCGTTGCGCAGGAAGATGCGCAGATCGGTCGCCTCGCCTGGTTCAAGCTGCAGATCGAAGACCGCGCGGAACCCCTTGGTATGGGGGTTGGGCGCCAAGGAGGACCGCAGGATGCGTCCATTGGTCGACGTGACCGTAGCCGCCACCGAGCCGGGTTCGCTGAGGAAGAAGGGCAGGTCCCCGCCTGCAAAATCGATCAGGAAGCGGCGGGCGTTGGGCGGCGTTTGCTCCTTCGGGCTGCTCGCCTTCACGTCGGTTTGATAGGCGCCGATGGCCCGTCCTGCGGGGGAGAGCCGCGGCGTCTCAAGTCCGGACCTAATGCGATAGCCCAGAGTGAAGGGCTTGCCGGGCTCTGGTGCCTCGCGGGGGACCCAGAATACGCCGATATTTTTCGTCGTTTCGTCCGTCGTCGGGGACTCCAGCAGCTCCACATGGCCTTCCCCCCAGCCACCGAGGGGCTCGATCCAGCAACTGGGACGCAGCTCATAGGCCTGATCCAGATCCTGGTAATGTTCGAAGGACCTGTCGCGCTGGAGCAGGCCGAAGCCGCGCACATCCTTGTCCATGAAGGCGGAAATTTCAGGCGCGGCGGGGTTGCGCAGGGGGCGCCAGAGCCATTCGCCCGCGCCGGTGTGAATCAGCAGGCCGTCCGAATCATGCACCTCCGGTCGGTAGTCTCCATGCCCCCGCCGATCCGTCTCGCCCGTGAAGAACATGCTGCGCAGGGGCGCGACGCCGAGTTTGGTTCCGGCCTTGCGCGGGAAGAGGGTGAGATTGACCTCCAGCGTGGTCTCCGCGCCGGGCGACAGGTCAAAACGGTAGGCGCCTGTCGCGGCCTCGCCGTCGAGCAGGGCGTAGATGGCGATGCGGTCGGAGCCCGGCTCGGGCGTCTCGATCCAGAATTCACGGAAGAAGGGCGTTTCCTCCGCAGTCGCTCCCCCGTTGACGACGAGCCCTCGATTGGAGACGCCCGGGCGCTGCCCCCGACCCAGAAAGCTGAAGGCGCTGGCGCCGAGAAAGGAGATCATCTCGTCGAAGTTGCGGGGGTCGTTGAGCGGATATTGCAGTCGGAAACCGGCGAATCCGAGGTTCACGGGCAGGGGCTTGTCGAATTTCGTCGCCCCATAGTCGAAGAGATTGGCGGCGTAAGGAATGGGCGTCGGGATGCCGTCGCGAATCACGTTCACGGTCACGGGGCGCCTGAAACTATGGCCGAGATGATAGGTCTGGAGGCGTAAGAGACTGTTATTATTCGAAAAAAGCGCCCTCTCCGGGCGAAAGCGGATGTCGCGCCAGGCCTCTGCGTCCAGTTTGGTCAGGGGCTCCGGCAGGGTAGGGCTTTGCGTAAGCGGCACGCTGGCCAGTTCCCGCGCCCGGCGCAGGACCGATTCGTAGCCAAACCCCGTAGGCCCATTTGGGGCGGCCGGGGGTTGTGGCGCGTTGGCGCCGGGCTGCTGGGCCTCAGCCCGTCCGGCGAGGGTCAAAGCCCCCGACAGGGCCAGAGACGCGACGAGCTTGCGACGGTCGATCTGGAACATGGATGCAGCGGAGTCCCTGCGGCTGGAGCGCCTGAGGCTTGAGGTAACGGGCTTTGCGAAGGTCGGCAAGCGTGGCGCCGAGCCCACACCCGAAGATCAGCGTCCCTATTTTGCACAGGTGAGGGTCAAAGTGGCAAATTTCCGCTTGTGTCCCGCGAAATTTCCATTATGCAT